>JAMNXV010000018.1 GCA_023623185.1 Bacillota bacterium | reverse complement strand
TAGCGCCGTGGAGAAGCTGATCATCACCGTGGCGCTGAACGGCGCCGAGGTCACCCGGGAGCAGAACCCGCACATCCCCTACACCCCGGAGGAGCTGGCGGAAGACGCGGCCCGTGGCCGGGACGCCGGGGCCGCCATGGTGCACGTGCACGGCCGGCGGCCCGACGGCACCCCCACGCAGGACGCCGGGGTCTACACGGAGATCATCGTGGCCATCCGCGCCCGCACCGACCTGATCGTGCAGGTCTCCACCGGCGGCGCCGTGGGCATGACCGCCGAGGAGCGGGTGGCGCCCGTCACCCTGCGGCCCGAGATGGCCACCCTGACCACCGGCACCGTGAACTTCGGCAGCGACGTGTTCTTCAACCCGCCGGACCTCATCGAGACCTTCGCCCAGACCATGCGCCAGTACGGCGTCGTGCCCGAGATCGAGGCCTTCGACGTGGGCCACATCGACAACGCCCTGGCCCTGGTGAAGCGGGGGATCCTCTCGCTGCCGCTTCACTTCGACTTCGTGATGGGCGTGCCCGGCGGCATCGCCCCCAGCATCCGGAACCTGGTGCACATGGCCGAATCGCTGCCTCCGGGCTGCACGTGGTCAGTGGCGGGCATCGGACGCGCGGAGCTGCCCCTGGCGACCGCCGCCATCCTGATGGGCGGCCACGTGCGGGTGGGGCTGGAGGACAACATCTACTACACCCGCGGCGTGAAGTGGCGACACCTGAAGAAGCGAGAAGGATATTGCGCATAAACCACGAAGGTCATAGAGGCTAACCTTAGCTCGCACGTAGGGTTTATTCTTCCGGGTTCAGTCCTGGCACGGATGGGGGGTGGCGGCCGTGCTGATCGCGACCAGCGTAACCGTGGCGCTCCGGTGCCCGCGTTGCGGGCGGCTGGAGCTGAGCGAACTGTCGCGGTTCACGCTCGGCCGGAGGGGTTCGCAGCGCATGGAGTGCGCGTGCGGCCACCATCTGCTTACCGTGGGTACCCGTCCCGGGCAGGTCTGGATGCAGGTGCCCTGCTACCTCTGCGACGGCATTCACTTCCGCTACTACCCCGCCGAGCAGTTCTGGGATACCGGCCTGAAGCAGATCGCCTGCGCCGAGACCGACCTGCAGCTGGGGGTCCTGGGAGACGAGGACGCCGTGGTGGAGTACGTGCGCCCCGGCCTGAGCGAGCTGGAGCGGTTCATGGACGACGAGGCCTTCGACGACTTCTTCGACGCGCCGGCGATCATGTACCAGGTGCTCTGCCAGGTGCAGGAGCTGAGCGCGCACGGCCTGCTGCGCTGCCGCTGCGGCAGCCGGGAGATCGGCGCCGACCTGTTCCCCGACCGGCTGGAGCTGATCTGCGCCGCCTGCGGCCGGCAGCAGACGGTGCCGGCGTGCTCGGAGCGGGATCTGGACGCTCTGATGCGGGCCTCTTATCTGGAGATCGGCGGCGATGTGCCGCCCCGGCGCCGCGGCAGCAAGAAGTGAGCCGGGGACGGTTCTGAGGAGGGTGGGCCGGGGAAACCCCGGCCCTTTTCGTGTTGCTGCGGCTGTGGTAATCTGGGCTCGTAGCCATGCGGATCCAGAGAGGAGCGTTTCACATGAAGCTGTTCATCGACACCGCCAACGTGGAGGACATCCGCGAGGTGGCCTCGTGGGGTGTGCTCAGCGGTGTCACGACCAACCCCTCGCTGGTGGCGAAAGAGGGGCGCGACTTCATGCAGGTGCTGCGGGAGATCCTGGAGATCGTGGACGGCCCGATCAGCGCCGAGGTGCTCAGCCTGCAGGCCGACGACATGGTAGCCGAGGCGAAGCAGTACTACGAGCTGCACGAGAACATCGTGATCAAGCTGCCGATGACGGCCGAGGGGCTGAAGGCCTGCGCGCGGCTCAGCGACAAGGGCGTGCGCTGCAACATGACCCTGATCTTCAACCCGAACCAGGCCCTGCTCTGCGCCCGGGCCGGCGCGGCGTTCGTCTCGCCCTTCGTGGGCCGGCTGGACGACATCTCCACCGACGGCATCCAGCTCATCGCTGACGTGGCTGAGATCTTCGACCTGCACGGGATTGACACGGAGATCATCGCCGCATCGATCCGCACCCCCGGCCAGGTGGTGGAGGCGGCGAAGGCGGGGGCGCACATCGCCACGATCCCGCCGAAGGTGTTTCACCAGATGCTGAAGCACCCGCTGACCGACTCGGGAATTGAGCGCTTCCTGAAGGACTGGGAGGCCGCCCGGGGCCGGGTGTGAGGGCGTGCGCACGAGGTCCGGCTGGGTTGAGCCGGGCCTCTGCGTGTTGGCGATGAGTCCGGTACGTTGCGCTTTCCGGTGCTTGCGTTTTCATGCGCTTTCAAATGAGGTTGGGCGTTCGCTGCTGCCCAAGCAGAGGAGGTTGCGCAGGTGGAACGGGAACTGGGGTTGGAGCTGGTACGGGTGACCGAGGCGGCGGCCCTGGCCAGTGCGCGCTGGATGGGCCGCGGCGACAAGGAGCTGGCGGACCGCCTGGCGGTGGACGCCATGCGGGCCGGGTTCGACAAGGTGCATATCGACGGCGTGGTGGTCATCGGCGAGGGGGAAATGGATGAGGCGCCCATGCTCTACATCGGCGAGCGTGTGGGCGCCGGCGGCATCGCGGCCGATGTGGCGGTTGACCCCGTGGAGGGGACGAACCTGGTGGCGAAGGGGCTCAACGGGGCCATCGCCGTCGTGGCCGTGGCGCCGCAGGGGCAGCTCCTGCACGCGCCCGACATGTATATGGAGAAGATCGCCGTGGGCCCCCGCGCCAAGGGCTGCATCGACATCACCGCTCCGATCACGGCCAACCTGAAGTGGGTCGCCCAGGCCAAGGGCAAGGACGTGAGCGACCTGACGGTCGTGATTCTGGACCGGCCGCGCCACGAGCAGCTGATCCAGGAGTGCCGGGATGCCGGGGCGCGCATCAAGCTCATCTCGGACGGCGACGTTGCGCCGGCGGTGGCGGCGGCCATCGACGAGACCGGCGTCGACATCCTGATGGGCATCGGCGGCGCGCCGGAGGGCGTGCTGGCCGCGGCGGCCCTGAAGTGCCTGGGCGGCGACATCCAGGCCCGGCTGAAGCCCCAGAACGAGGAGCAGTACAAGCGCTGCCAGGAGATGGGCCTGAAGGACCCGAATCAGGTGCTGCTGCTCGACGACCTGGTGAAGAGCGAGGACGTGTACTTCGCCGCCACGGGCATCACCGACGGCGACCTGCTCCGGGGCGTGCGCTACTCGGGCCAGAACCGGGCCATCACCCACTCCATCGCCCTGCGGGGCCGCACAGGCACCATGCGGTTCATCGAGGCCACGCACATGCTCGACCGCAAGCCGCACTGGTACCGCGACGCCGGCGTGCGTCCGTGAGGCATCATCCCCCGGCGCTCTGAATAGACCTGTCCTGTAGTGGGATGGGGGTGAACCGGGGGTGCAGCCGAGAGGGAGCGGATGGCAGCGCATCAGCCGGGAGGAACTGGAACGCTTGCGGGCGGGCCGCTCACCTGCGCGCCGCGGGCCTGAGCGCCATCGCGCGTCGAGCCGCAGCGGTTGGGGCGACCGCGCTGCGGACCACTCCGGGCTCCCTCCGGTTATCGTCGGGCTGATCGTCATCTGTCTGGTGCTGGGCGCCGGCTACCTGGGCTGGCGCCAGGCCGTCGAACCCGCCGCGCCCGCGGGAGGGCTTCCGCCCGCGCGCGGCGGGTTTCTCGTCGCGGCGCCGCACGCGGCTGCTGCGTCGGTGGACAGGCCTGAGAGGCTTGCCCGCTGGCGGCGGGCGGCCGAGGCGGTGATGGCCGCCCGGGGCGGTGCCCGGCGGGCCGCCGGCGTTCAGCAGGGGACTAACCCGGTCGCAGGGCTCTCCGGAGCGTTTGCCTGGCCTGTCTCGGCCCCCATCAGCTCGCACTTCGGCCCCAGGTGGGGGCGCCATCACAACGGCATCGACTTGGCGGCGAACCACGGCGACGAGATTCGGGCCAGCCGTGCCGGCGACGTCTGGCTGGCGGGCGAGGTGGAGGGTTACGGGCTGACGGTGGTGATCGGCCACGATGACGGCAGCCGCACGCTCTACGCCCACGCCTCGGCGCTGCTGGTGGAGGCCGGGGACCGGGTGGAGCAGGGGCAGCCCATCGCGCGGGTGGGCGACACCGGGAACTCCACCGGGCCCCACCTGCACTTTGAGATCATCGTGAACGACCGGCCGGTCGACCCGCTCGACTACCTGCCGCCCCGGAAGTGACAACTATCCACGGAAATTTCCCCAGGCGAAACGAACTTATCCACATTACCCACAGACGCCTGTTGACAAATTTTCGTACAAAATTACACTTCAAGTTGTAGGCAGATCGCCCCAGACGACTTGATTGAAACCTATGAACCAGGATTCGGGCCGATACCTGAGCCGTGGGTGCTGGCGAATCATGTCGACAGGGGACCTCCTGAGTCATCCTCAGGGGGCCCCCTGTTGTCGATGCTCACTGCGCTTCCGCTGCCAAACGGACGCAGACTCAGGGTTGGGCGCCTGCCTCCGCTGCCGGCAAGAGCCGTAGGGTCCGGCCTTCCCTGTAGTTGGAGAAGTTGCGGCTGATCAGCCCGCCCTGGCTGTGCAGGCCGGACTGGTCGTCATAGTTGGGGCTCAGGAAGTGGCCGGACTGGCCGGGCGTCACGATGGAGCGGCTGTTCCCCGTGGGATCGGCCAGGTCGACCACCTGGCGCCACGGCGCGAAGGTGCTAACCATCCCGTCGCTGCCGTAGGACATGGCCCCTACGGTGACGCCACTGCCCCCGATGGGGTAGGTCTTCGGGTTTAGCAGCCAGCCCAGGGGCGCTGCCGCCGCACCCACGGGATGAGGCGGCTGGAGCCGGTGGAACTTGCCCCAGGACCAGCGGTTGGGATCCGACCCCTGCATGGCGACCGCCTTGTCGACCGCGGCCGCAAATGAGGCCGCCGCCAGCCGCTCCAGCCCGCCGGCCCGCTGAATCCAGCCGTTGGGCCGGCCTTCCGCGGCCTCCAGCAGGGCCATGTCGGTCACGTTCCCCTTGTCCGCCATGCGCTTGAAGAGCTCTTCGCCCATCAGCGGCTCGTAGAGCATCCGGGTCAGCTCGTTCCACCAGAGGTGGAAGATGAGCGGCTGGGGCTGGTCGGCGCTGTCGACCATGTCCCATGACTTCAGCAGGTCGACCGCGGCGGCAGCCGTCCCGGTGAACCCGGCCCGCTCCACCGCCGGCAGCAGCACCGGCAGCAGGGTGCGCGCGTGCAGGTTGGTGTAGTCCACCTGCATCGCCTGCATGTCGTCGGCGGTGAGGTCGCCGAACTGGGCCTCGATCATCTCGACGATGCGCATGGCCCGGTAGGGCTGAGCCCAGGAGTAGGTGAGGAAGTAGGGGTAGGCGTCGTCGATGACCTTGTTGTTCGCCGTGACGATGTACCCCTCAGGCGGGTTGACGGCCTCGGGCATCTGGTCGAAGGGGATGAAGCCGGTCCACTCGTACTCGTCGGTCCACCCCGGAACCGGCAACAGCCCGTCGCCCTGCCGGCGGATGGGCACCAGCCCGCCGGTGCGGTAGGCGATGGTGCCCTCCACGTCGGCGAAGACGAAGTTCTGGGTCGGCACCTGGAAGGAGCGCAGGGCCTCGCGGAACTCCGCCCAGTTCTGCGCCTTTGGAAACAGAAGCACGGCCTCCAGTTCAGGTGTGGCCATGTGGGCGGTCCACTTCAGGGCCAGGGCCTCCTCGGGCCGGTTGTCCGGATCGCCGACCACCTCCGAGATGATGGGGCCGTGACGGGTCACCACCACCTCAAAGGGGACGGGGTCCTGCCCCTTGACGGGGATGAACTCCCGGTACACCTGCGCGTCTTCCCACCGCCCCATGTACTCGAACTGGTAGGGGTTGTCGGGGTTGCGCCGCTCGATGTACAGGTCTTGCACGTCGGGGTTGGTGTTGGTGACGCCCCAGGCGATGCGGTCGTTCTGACCGATGACGATGCCCGGCGCGCCGGGGAACATGACGCCGTAAGCGTTGATGAGCCCCGGGACCACCAGGTGCTGCTCGTACCAGATAGACGGGGTGCGGGCGCCCAGGTGCGGGTCGTTGGCCAGCAGCGGCCGGCCAGAGCGGGTGCCCTCCCCGGCGATGACCCAGTTGTTGGAGCCGCGGGCCTCATCGGGCTCGGGCAGGAGGGCCAGGAGGCCGGTCAGGTCAAGGGTGGAGCCCGGGAGCTGCCCGGGGTCCGCTGCGTCGGGCGATGCGGCGTCTTCGCTGCGGGCCAGGGCCCGCACACCCGGCACGGTGGTGTCGGGCGCCTGGGCCGCCTGAGGCGCTTGCGCCGCCTGGGCCGCCTGATGGGAGCGGTAGCGGATCATGGTGACGCCGTCTTCGGGATACACGGGCATCAGCTCGTCGGCCAGTTCAGGCCCGACCTGGTTGCGCAGCTGGAGCCGGTAGACCTCTGCCTCGAAGTTGCCGCCAGGTCATAGGCCATGATCTTGCCGATGAGGGCGGAGTCGACCGGCGACCAGGGCTCGGGCACGTAGCCCAGCAGCGTGAACTCGATCGGCAGCCGGTTCTGGGCCGTCGCTTCGGCGATGAAGGCGTTCACACCGGTGGCGTAGGCCTCCAACAACTCCTTCGCCCACGGTTGGTATGACTGAACGGAGGCCTCGGCCGCACGCCTCAGGTTCAGGGCCCGGAAGAACTTGTCCGTTTCAAGCTGGCTGGGGCCGATGACCTCGGCCAGGCGGCCCGCGGCGGCGCGCCGGGTCAGATCCATCTGGAACAGGCGGTCCTGGGCCACCACGTAGCCCTGGGCCATGTAGAGATCGTGCTCGTTTTCGGCCTCGATGTGCGGCACGCCCCACTCGTCCCGGTACACCGTCACCGGCGCCCTGAGACCGGGCAGGGCCAGTTCCCCGCTCACCTGCGGCAGACTGCGCCGGGCGAAGGCATACCCGCCGCCTATGGCCAGGAGCAGGAGAATCACCAGGGCAAGGGCGGTGTAGCCGATCCAGCGGGCTACCCTCCGCGTGCGCCGCTGCGTTACGACTGACATGATTCATCCCCCACGTTGATATGGTGGAGGATGTATTCTGCACTCTATTCGGATAAACCTGTTTAGTTCGACGTGAGCCAGAGCGCAGTCGCTGTTGTTAGGGCGGCTGCCTCTCATCTGCCCGACCTATGCGTTCTGTTTGCAGTTGCTGTTGCTCCCGGGTTGCTGTCGCTATCTCCTCGACCTATACCTCATCTGCCCGACCTATTCGCTCTGTTCGTTGTGAGTGTTGGTGGCGAGCCTCACGGCTTGTCAGAAGCGGGCGTTAAGGACCACGACGGAGGCGGATTGCCAGGGAACGGCTGCTGGACCGTGACGGCAGCGTGGGCCCGCTTGCGTGCCACGGCCGAAGGTTCGTATCGGTATGGCATGTCCCAGTAGGCGGCGTCGTGTCGGCGCGGCAAAGCCTGCCCACGGGCAACGCTCGTGAGTCTGGGGGCTCTTGGAACTTACCACGCGGGACTCCGCAGCAACGCGCGACCATCCACCTTCGCGATGTTGGCGCCGTCCGGATACTGCACGATCCTCACGATGTCCCGGAACCAGGCCAGGTAATGGTCAAGGTATTTTGTGGCGACCCCACGGAACTGGCGGAGCCACCATGTCGGTAGGTTGGGGA
>JAMNXV010000132.1 GCA_023623185.1 Bacillota bacterium | reverse complement strand
CGTCGGCATCGCCGCCAGACTGCGCATCGTCAGACTCGCCGCCATCGGTATCGCCGTCGGACTGCCCAGCGTCTGAATCCTCGGCATCGCCGTCGCTATCCGGCTCGCCGGAGTCGTCGGCATCGCCGTTGGACTCATCCGCGTCGGGTTCGCCTGCAGCGACATCGTCCTGCGGCTCCCCATCCACGCCGTCCGACTCGTCGTCAGCGTCGTCCTCGACGGTCTCTTCGTCCTCCTCCTTCATCCCGTCGGTCTCGCCCTCGTCGGGCATGTCGCCGTCGCCTTCAGGCGGAGGTGCCGCCGGCTGGCACTCGCCGGACTCCTCAGCCTCGTCGTCGCTCTCCTCCGTCAGAGCTTCCTCGGCGGGAAGCACGCAGTCGTTGACGGGATCCTGCGGCTGAACGGCGGGGTTGTCGTCACACGGATCCGACTTGCCGTCCTCATGTGCGGCCGGCTCGGGCTCCTGGTCGCCGTCTGTGGCTCCGGTCTCGCCGGCATCGTCCGGCTCCGACCCAGGCACATCGGGTTCGCCGCCGGTCTCATCGTCCGGTTCCGTATCGGGCAGCGGGACTTCGCCCTCGGGCCGGGCGATGGGCGGCGGAACCTCGTCACCAGGGCCATCGCCGATCATCGGCAGGCCCAGGAGGTCTGGGTGAAGCCCGATGATGAACGCGGGCGATTCCTCGGAGTCCTCGTCACCGGACTCCATGACGGGCTCCTCCACCGCGGGCGCCGGCGGGCCGGATGTCCCGCCGTCACGCGCCGGAGACTCAACCGGAGTATCGGCCAGGCAGGGATCCAGTTCCGGTGCGGGCACCACCACGACGACGAACTCCATGCCCAGCTCCAGGAAACCGCCCATGCCGTACACGGTCAGGTAGCCCTGGTACTCGCCGGCCTGATCGGGCGTGCCGGTGACGAAGATGTCCGCCGTTTCGCCCGGGCCGAGCTCGGTCCTGGAGAGCTCTGCCCGCGCCCACGGGATGCCGCTCAGTTCCACGGAGAGGGACACGTGCCGGTCGCTGATGTTCATGATCTGGAAGGTGCGCACGACCTCTGATCCGACCCGGTCCGGCCCGGAATCCGTGACCAGCTGGACCCGGCCCGAGCTGAAGCGCAGCACCTGCGAGGTGGTAAGCGTTTGGAACTCGATCTGGGGCCCTCTCGCGGTGTCGTGGCTCAGGGCGAAGGTGGAACCGCTCACGTGCCCGGCCGCAAGGCTGGAGATCACGATCGTCACCGGGATGAGCACGTGGGGGAGCTTGTTCCCGGAGTCCCGGATCTGCCGCCCCAGTGCCATCATCGCCTTCCGCCGCAGCCGGCGCTTGCGCGTCATGCGTCGCAGCGGGCATCACCTCCCATCCGACGCCGATTATGGCACAGGATCGCCTCACCTTTGGGCATGAATTCGTGGATGATTCCCTATATCAGTCTTGCAGATGAAATTCTGGGGGTGTCTCACCTGGTCGAAGCAGCGCGGATGTAGTCGGGCCGCCATGCTCGCAAGAGGCAGGCGGCCGCGGATCGGGTATTTCGGATTCGAATATTTAACTGTTGATCACCTGTCCGGATGAATTCGGTCTTTTTTGCCATCACCCGCGCCGGGTGAGCAGGAGGGTATGACTTTTCGGTCGAATCTTTGGTGCGTACGCTGAGGGACTGTGTGATCCTATAGAGGGGTGTGCGGAAAAATGAGGACCCTGCAGGCTGACAAGGCGTCAGTGGCCGTTTTCTCCTTGGAGCGAATCTGGGGGGCGCATCTCAGCCAGCGTGAGCTTGAGGTCGGCCGTCTGCTGGTTTCGGGACGCTCGACGCAGGAGATCGCGGCGGCACTGTTCATCTCCGAAAACACGGTGAAAACCCACCTGCGGAATCTGTACCGCAAGACCAAGACCCGCAGCCGGGTCGAGCTGTACCGGGTGCTCATGGAGGCAGGCAGCGCGCCGGCGCGCATCGGGTCGGTGGCGGAAGACCTGCCCGCCGAGTTCGAACGGATCTTCGCCGCACTGCACGCCGATCCGGAAGACAGCATCAACAGCACCGTGGTCGTTCTCCACCTGGCGTTCCTCCAGTCCGGCCTGGTGGCACGAGTGCCCGGCACCAGCCTCACCGACCTGCTGGCCACGTCGATCCGCAGCCGGGACCACCTCCTGCCCTGGCGGGACGATCTCTATCTGCTGGTGCTGCCCGGAAGCGACCGGACCACTTCCATAGAGGTGGCTGACCGCCTCATCCGCAAGGTGAAGCGCTGGGCTGAGCGAAAGCGGCTGAGGATGCGGGCGGCCGTGGGCGCCGCCACCATCGCGGAGGGCTCGGGAACCCCCCAGTCAGTGGTGGAGCTTGCCGCCCAGCGGCTCAGGCATCTGGAGCAAGTGGAATAAGCGGCGCGAGACAGGCCAGGGTCCACGACCCTGGCCTGTCTCGCTGCTATGTTGGCGCCCCGGTCAGCTCACCGCCACGAGGCGCTCATCCGGCTTCAGCGCATCCTCCGAGGCGAGCGGATCTGTCATATCTCTCAGCAACTCGCTTAGGTGCTGTTGAATCTCCTGCGCCTCCGGCAAGACCGGCTCCAGCCACTCGCCGATGCGAGCGCGCAGCTCCTCCTCCATCGCAGGGACCCGGGCCCCCTTCTCCGTGAGGCTCAGCATCACGACCCGGCGGTCGCCCTGGAGCCGGAACCGCTCCAGCCACCCGTCCCGCTCCAGCCGGTCGATGATGGCCGCCAGGTTGCCGCGGGTGCAGTGGACCGCATCGTGCACACGCTGCAGCATGGTCGGCCGCTCCACTGAAAGTTCCCGGAGTACCTGAAACTGGGGCCAGCTCAAGCCATATTGCGACCGCAGATACCGTTCACACTGCTGTTCGAGCCTGCTGGCCATCCGCCTCACCAACGCGATCCGCTCCAGCGCTTCCACGTCGATCCGGCTCAGGAGACCCACCCCCATCCTTGGTATCTCTACCCGTCATAACGTATCTCCACCGTTAAATGTTCACGGGCGGCAATTGAATGTGCATAGTTTCGCTGAGATTGCGCGAATCATGCAGGGCGGTACGCCCAGGGGGAAGCTGAGCGGCATCACCCCTCGCACAGATACCCGTGGATAGAGTGTGAGTAAACGACTGAACAATCACCCTTGTTTGTTCTTACATAATGGTGCTATGATTACGAGCACAGGGGGCGCCCTCTGGTCCGAAACATCCGGTTATCCATATTGTGCAGCTATCACTGATCTGTTGTCTGCAGATAGAGAGGGGTTGAATGGTCATGCGCGAAGACGTCGAGCTGTGGGGACAGCCCGGCCTCAATGACGACGAGCAGCTGGGGCGGCTGATGGAGGTCATGGGGGGATCACTCCTTTCCTACGCGCACCGCCTCCTGGGCGATGCCTTCACCGCCGAGGAGGTCTGTCAGGACGCCATGTACAAGGCCTGGTGCCACATGGAGTCGCTGGAGCCCACCAGTCAGCTGCGGGCGTGGCTGTACAAGGTGACGCGCAACGCGGCCCTCGACGTGCTGCGCAGCCAACGGCACCAGACGATGTCGCTCCTGGCCGAGGATCTCCTGGATCCGACGCCGGGGCCGGAAACCGAACTCGAGCGGAAGGCCTTCGTGGAGGCGCTGCACGATGCCCTGCACAGGCTGCCGCCGCACTACACGTCGGTGTTGAGCCTGCGGCTCCTGGAGGGCTACTCGTACCGCGACATCGCCGAGGAGCTGAACCTGCCCCTGGGTACGGTGAAGAGCCGGCTGCGGAACGGCCTGCAGTACCTTTCCCGGGAGCTGGTGAGCGTCGGGGTGGACCAGTCCTACCTGTCCTGAGCGCGGCTCTTGCCGCAAGGCCGCCCACGGGAGTTCCCCGTGGGCGGCCCGTTCACTCGAGCAGGAAGATGCCCGGGCCCAGCGCCGCCTTGGCGCAATCGCCCGGGCATCGTTACGCCTCTGCCGGCTGCCCCTCTTCCATCAGCGTCTCCAGGGCCTGGAGCCGCTCGAACAGCGGGTGGGCCTCGCCGAACCAGTTCCCCAGGCTGAGGGTGAGGAACTGGTGCAGCCCCTCCTCGATCTCTCCGATCTGCTCGCCCTTCTCCGTCAGCTTCAGGAAGATCACCCGGCGGTCCTCCGTCGACCGGGTCCGCTTCACCCATCCGTCCCGTTCCAGGCGGTCCACGATGCCGGTGATGTTGCTGTGGGTACAGGCCAGCGCCGCCGTCAGCCGCTTGGCCGAAGTCGGCCCCGACTGCCGCAGGGTCCGGAGCACCGTGAAGCCCGGCCAGCTCAGGCCGTAGGTGCGCTTCAGGTAGCCGTCGCAACGGGTCTGCAGGATATGGGAGACAACGGACGCA
Organism: Bacillota bacterium; assembly: GCA_023623185.1. GTDB lineage: Bacteria > Bacillota > Sulfobacillia > Symbiobacteriales > Symbiobacteriaceae > Symbiobacterium. The sequence goes on along the minus strand of JAMNXV010000132.1, from coordinate 67,199 downwards.
GTCTGCACGTAAGCCAGCGGATCCAGCGGCGCAGCGCTCGCTGCCATGCCAACCACCTCACCATCGGGGCCTGGCCCCGTCGTCTTCTACTCCCCTATACGTATGTGAGACCTGAAAGGTTCACGTACTCACGTCCCCCCGCCTCACTCTGCCGTATGTTTCGACGATTGCGTCTCTGGGTATAACTCTTTCCCAGGAGGTGGAGCACGGATGAACACGCTGCTGCAGCAGCTTGAGGCGTACCGGCGGAAGGAGGAGTCCCTGCGCTGGGAGGGGACGTTCGCCGATTACCTGGAGATCGTGGCCAAGAACCCACGGGTGGCCCAGTTCGCGCACGCCCGGATCTACAACATGATCGTCTCCCACGGGGTCGAGGAGGTGGACGGCGTGCGCCGCTACCGCTTCTTCGACCAGGAGCTGTTCGGGCTTGACCGCGCCCTGGAAAGGCTGGTGGAGGAGTACCTGCATCCGGCCGCCCGCCGGCTGGACGTGCGCAAGCGGATCCTGCTCCTCATGGGGCCGGTGAGCGGCGGCAAGTCGACCCTCGTCGCCATGCTGAAGCGGGGGCTGGAGGAGTACAGCCGCACGCCGGAGGGGGCCCTGTACGCGATCCGCGGGTGCCCGATGCACGAGGAGCCGCTCCATCTGGTTCCCCGGGAGCTGCGGCCCATGCTGGAGAAGGAACTCGGCGTGGTCATCGAGGGGGACCTCTGCCCCCACTGCCGGCTGATGGTGCGTGAGGAGTACGGGGGGCGGATCGAGGCAGTTCCCGTGGTGCGGGTCCTGCTCTCGGAGGCCGACCGGGTGGGAATCGGCACCTTCAGCCCATCCGACCCCAAGTCCCAGGACATCGCCGACCTCACGGGCTCCATCGACTTCGCCACGATCGGCGAGTACGGGTCGGAGTCGGACCCCCGCGCCTACCGGTTCGACGGCGAGCTGAACAAGGCCAACCGCGGCATCATGGAGTTTCAGGAGATGCTGAAGCTGGACGAGAAGTTCCTCTGGCACCTGCTCAGCCTCAGCCAGGAGGGGAACTTCAAGGCCGGCCGCTTCGCCCTCATCTCCGCGGACGAGCTGGTGGTGGCCCACACCAACGAGACCGAGTACCGGGCCTTTATCGCCAACAAGAAGAACGAGGCGCTGCAGAGCCGCATCATCGTCATCCCCATCCCCTACAACCTGCGGGTCTCCGACGAGGTGCGCATCTACGAGAAGCTGATCCGGCAGGCCGACACCGGCCACGTCCACATCGCGCCCCATGCGCTCTACGCCGCGGCCGTCTTCTCGGTGCTCAGCCGGCTGAAGGAGCCCACGCGGGCGGGAATGGACCTGATGACGAAGCTGAAGCTCTACGACGGCGCCCACGTGGAGGGCTTCCGGCCGGAGGACGTGGCCGAGCTGCAGCGGGAGTTCGACGGCGTCGAGGGGATGAGCGGGGTGGACCCCCGCTACGTCATCAATCGCATCTCCTCGGCCATCATCCGCAAGGGTGAGAACAGCGAGAAGGCCTGCATCACCGCCCTGGACGTCCTGCGCGCCCTGAAGGACGGGCTGGACCAGCACCCCTCCATCACCGCGCAGGAGCGGGAGCGGCTGCTCTCCCTCATCGCGATGGCCCGGCAGGAGTACGACGAGATCGCCAAGCGGGAGGTGCAGAAGGCGTTCATCCACGCGTATGAGGACTCCGCCCGCACCCTGCTGGCCAACTACCTCGACAACGTGGAGGCATTCTGCGGGGGCCAGCAGATCCGCGACCCGCTCACCGACGAGCTGCGCGAACCCGACGAACGGCTCATGCGCGCCATCGAGGAGCAGATCGGCGTCCCGGAGAACGCGAAGAAGGCGTTCCGGGAGGAGATCATGATCCGGCTCTCCTCCTACGCACGTCGGGGCATCACCTTCGACTACACCTCCCACGAGCGGCTCCGCGAGGCCATTGAAAAGAAGCTCTTCGCCGACCTGAAAGACGTCGTGAAAATCACCACCTCCCTCCGCGCGCCGGACCGCGACCAGCTGCGCCGGATGAACGAGGTGGCGGACCGGCTTGTGCGGGAGCACGGCTACTGTTCCTCGTGCGCCCACGAGCTGCTGCGCTACGTCGGCTCCCTGCTGAGCCGGTAGCTCACAGCGGGCGCGTGGAAAACGGCAGAGGAGGCGTGCGCGATGCCTGAGACACCCTTCCTCATCTCCCGGGAGGACTGGTCGCTGCACCGCCAGGGGCAGATGGACCAGGAGCGCCACCAGGCGCGCATCCGCGAGGCCATACGGGCCAACCTGGCCGACATCGTGAGCGACGAGGCGATCATCGCGAGCGACGGCCGGAAGGTGGTGCGCCTGCCGATCAGGGTGATGAAGGAGTACCGGTTCCGGCTGAACTGGCAGAAGCAGGGCCGGGTGGGCGAGGCGGGCCGCCCCGTGAGCGCCGGGCAGCCGGTCGCCCGTTCAGACGAGGCCGCCGAGGCGGCCGGACGCGGCGGGCCTGGCGAGGAGGCCGGCGAGGACTGGTTCGAGACCGACCTTGCCGTGGAGGAGCTGGAAGAGCTGCTGTTTGCGGATCTCTCCCTCCCCCACCTCGAGCCCAGGCAGGAGCCCCACATCACCACCCAGCACCACGAGTGGCGGGACGTGCGGCGGCAGGGAATCTACGCCAACATCGACAAGAAGCGCACCCTGATGGAGGCCATCAAGCGCAACCGGCTGGCCGGCCGGCCGCCCCTGGCCGGGCTCCGCCGGGAAGATCTGCGCTTCCGGACCTGGGACGACACCGAGACGCCGCAGGCCAACGCCGTGCTGCTGGTGATGATGGACACCTCGGGGTCGATGGGCTCCGGGGAGAAGTACATCGCCCGCAGCCTCTGCTTCTGGATGGTCCGGTTCCTCCGCACCCGCTACGATCGCGTAAAGCTGCACTTCATCGCCCACACCACCGAGGCGAGGGAGATGGAGGAAGAGGCCTTCTTCACCAGGGGCGAGTCCGGCGGCACCCGGTGCTCCTCGGCCTACGAGTACGCCCTGCGGCTCATCGAGCGGCAGTACCCGCCGGACCGGCACAACCTCTACGCCTTCCACTTCTCGGACGGCGACAACCTGATCTCGGACAACCCCCGGGCGGTGGCCCTGCTGAAGCAGCTGCTCGCGCGCTGCGCCCTGGTGGGCTACGGGCAAATCGAAACGCAGCCGCAGTACATGGCCATGCCCTACTATCAGCCCAACACCCTGCTGACGCTCTACCAGCAGGAGATCGAGCATCCCCGGTTCGTCACGGCCCTGATCCGGGACCGCTCGGAGATCTACGCCGCCCTGCGGGCCTTCTTCCCGCCGGCCGGCGAGCGGGAAAGGGGAGCCGGATAGCATGGCCCGCGACCTGGACCGCCTGGCCGGCGCCATCGGCGAGGTGATGGACCGGGCCCGGGCGGCCGGCCTGGACTTCTTCCCGATGCGCTACGAGCTGTGCCCGCCCGATGTGCTCTACACCTTCGGCGCCTACGGCATGCCCACCCGCTTCTCTCACTGGTCCTTCGGCAAGGCCTACTACCTGCTGAGGAGCCAGGCAAACCTGGGGCTGGCCAAGATCTACGAGCTGGTGATCAACTCGGACCCGTGCTACGCCTTCCTGCTGGAATCCAACAGCCTGCTGGAGAACACGCTGGTGGCCGCGCACGTCGTGGCCCACGCCGACTTCTTCAAACACAACTGGCGCTTTCAGGGCACCAACCGCCAGATGGTGCACACGATGAGCGCATTCGCCGAAAGGGTGCGCCTTTACGAGGCGCGCCTGGGCCGCGAGCCGGTGGAGCGGTTCCTGGACGCCGGCCTGGCGGTGGCCGAGCAGATCGACCCGTTCCCCGGGCCGCGCTCCGAGCCCGGCCGCGACCTGGCCCTCTTCCTGCTGGAGCGGGCCCCGGGGCTCGCGGACTGGCAGCGGGACATCCTCTCCAGCCTGCGGGAGGAGGCGCTCTACTTCCGGCCCCAGATGGAGACGAAGATCCTCAACGAGGGCTGGGCCACCCTCTGGCACGCGCGCATCCTGCGGGAGATGGATCTGCCGCCCGCTGACACCCTGGAGTTTGCGCGGCTGCACGCCGCCGTGCTGGGTCCCCACCCGCACGGGCTGAACCCCTACCGGCTGGGCTGCCACCTGCTGGAGTCGATCGAGGCCCGCTACGGCCGGGAGCGGCTCTTTGAGGTGCGCGCGGTCGAGACCGACGTATCCCTGGTGCGCAACTACCTGACGCCGGAGCTGTGCGAGCAACTCAATCTTTACGTCTACGCGGAGCAGGGCGGCCAGTGGCAGGTCACGGCGACTGGGTGGGAAGCAGTGCGGGACGCGCTCGTGCGCCAGCTGGAGAACTGCGGTCTGCCCTACATCTTCGCCGAGGACGACAACTACCGGCAGCAGGGAGAGCTCTACCTGCGCCACGGGTACGACGGCATCGAGCTTGACGTGACGCACCTCACGCACACGCTGCGCCACGTGCACCACATCTGGCGGCGGCCGGTGCACCTGGAAACGGTGCTGGGCGGCCGGCGCACCCTCTACACCTGCACCGGCAAGGACGTGACGAGCCGGGCGCTGTGAGCCAGCGCCCGGCTTTCCCGTTGCGTTACGCAGAGTCTTGCAGGCTGGCGCAGGAGCGCCGCATCGCCGCCTCCACCAGGGCCTCCGGCGAGGCCAGCCCCTCCACCGAGCTCGCGCAGCCCAGCGAGAAGAGCAGATCGCAGTCGTTGGTGCTGGCCCACTGGCCCAGGCAGAGGCCGAGGCGCATGGCCACACCCCGCGCCACCTCCCGGTCCGTGGCCGGCAGCAGGCCAAGGAACTGATGCTCCGACCAGCGGAAGGCCAGGCTTCGCGCCCGCACGGCGTCCGACAGGGCCTCGGCCACCGCCAGGTCAGCCGCCACCCGCTCCACCGCCGAGAGGTGATGCCGGCCCTGCGCTTCGAGCCAGATCAGCGACAGCCCGCGGCCGCGGTGCTTGCGCCATAGGTCCAGCGCCCGGTGCCGGAAGGCCCGGCGGGGCAGCAGCCCGGTCACCGGGTCGAGCGCGGCGACTGCCAGCTCCTCCTCCATCACCAGCCTGCGGATCAGATCGGCACGCGAGTCGGTGCCGGTCTTGCGCAGGATGTGGCGTATGTGGGTCTTTACCGTATTCACCGTAACAACAAGCCGCCTGGCCACCTCGGCCGTTGGCAGCCCGGCCAGCGCAAGCTGGGCGACTTCCAGCTCCCTCGGGCTCAGAAGCGGCTGCAGGCGGTCGGCCACAACCTCCGGAGAGACCGCATCGAACACCTGCTCCCGTACCTTCAGACTCATGGGCGCTCCTCCCGTCCGCGCCTTACTCCCGACCTTCTCTGCGACAGAAATACGACATACCCATTTCTCATTCAGCGCATATTTCGGTCGATTTCATCACTCATTCTACCGTATGCCCCTGAGTCGAGTCAACAGAAATGTTATTCTATCTAGAACTGCCTGTCATATAGCATGTGACCACCCGGCTTTGTCGAGAGCCGGGTGGTCACCGTGTCACCGGGTCCTTTTCAGCTGTCGCGGCGGACGCTTCCGACGGCGCTGCGATTGAAGGTCAGCTCGACGTTGGATGCAACCTTTACCCTGATGGTGTTGTTGCTTTCATCGAGCGCCTGAATCACACCGTGCAGGCCGCCAATGGTCACGATCTCATCGCCCACCTTGAGGGAGTTGAGCATCTCCTGGCGCTTCCGCTGCTGCTGCTGCTGGGGGCGGATCATCATGAAGTACATCAGCACGAAGAGCAGAATCAGGGGACCCCACTGCACAAGAAATTCCAAGGCCTTTTCCTCCTCGCTGTCTCATGGGTTCACTATATCACGCGGGCTGGGTGCCTGTACATTCGTGAAACGCCTGGCTGTCCACATTCCGCCGAACGGCTGGCCGGCTACCGCTGGCCGGCGGCGTACATCATCATCTGAATCGGCCGCATGCCGATCCGCTCGCCCAGTCCCACGGCGGCGCTGGCCATCGGCACGATCATCGACAGCGCGAAGGCCCCCTTCAAATAGCCCCAGCCCCGCACCCGCTCCACCAGCCCGGTGCCGATGCCCTGGCGACGGTACTCGGGTACGACGTACAGATCGGAGATGTAGGTGTACAGCTCGGGCCGGAACAGGGCGGGCGGCTCCTGCAGGCTGCCGACGCAGTAGCCCACCGGGCCTTCCCGCCCATCGGCCTCAGCCACCATCACCACCGCAGCGGGGTGTTCGAGGACCTGGGCCAGCCCCGTCTTGGCATACTGCATGAATCCGTCGGCCAGCTGATGCAGACCCAGCTGGGCCTGCTGCTCACGGGCAAAGGCCTCCACCAGGGGCAACAGCGGGTTCAGGTCGGCACGGGTGGCAACCCGGTACTGAATCGCCAATCTCGACTCCCCCTCGCTTCTAGCGGTTCTGGGGCACAGCGGGCTCGGAAGGGCCCATCGGGCCGCCGGCCCGGCCGGTGCCGGTGCGTATGCGTGCGCGGCGTTCCGCCTCGCCGGCGTGCCAGCGCTCCAGGAACGTCCGCCGGTATTCGGCAAAGGTGCCTGCGGCCAGGGCGGCGCGGATCTCCTCCATCGTGCGCACCAGGAAGCGCAGGTTGTGGATGGAGCAGAGCCTCAGCCCCAGCATCTCGTCCGCCTTCATGAGATGGCGGATGTACGCCCGGCTGTAGTTCCGGCAGGCGTAGCAGTCGCAGCCCTCCTGAATCGGCAGGAAGTCCCGGGCGAACTCGGCGTTGCGCACGGTCATCTTGCCGTCGGGCAGAAAGACCGTGCCATGCCGGGCGATGCGGGTGGGCAGCACGCAGTCGAACATGTCCACGCCGCGCCACACGCTCTCCACCAGGTCCTCCGGCGAGCCGACCCCCATCAGGTAGCGGGGCCTGTCGGCCGGCAGGAGCGGCACCTGCACCTCCAGCATCTCGTGCATCAGCTCTTTCGGCTCCCCCACCGAGAGGCCGCCGATGCCGTAGCCGGGAAAGTCCAGTTCGACGATCTCCTCGGCGGCCTGCCGGCGCAGGTCGGCAAAGGTGGAACCCTGCACGATGCCGAAGAGCGCCTGGGCCTCGGGCCGGGCGTGCGCGACCTTGCAGCGCGCCGCCCACCGGGTGGTCCGCTCCAGCGAGCGCCTCGCGTAGTCGTGGTCACACGGCCACGGCGTGCACTCGTCGAACGCCATGATGATGTCGGCCCCCAGCGCGTTCTGAATCTCGGTGGCCTTCTCCGGCGTGAGGAAGTGCGTGCTGCCGTCGATGTGCGAGCGGAACTGCACGCCCTCCTCGGTGATCTTGCGCAAATCGGCGAGCGAGAAGACCTGGAACCCGCCCGAGTCGGTGAGCACGGCGCCCTTCCAGTTCATGAACCGGTGCAGCCCGCCCGCCTCCTGCACCAGATCGTGGCCCGGGCGCAGGTAGAGGTGGTACGTGTTGCTGAGGATGATCCGCGCCCCCAGGTCCCAGACCTCCTCGGGATTCAGGGTCTTGACCGTGGCCTGGGTGCCGACCGGCATGAACACGGGCGTCTCGATCACCCCGTGGGGGGTGTGGAGGCGCCCCAGCCGCGCGGCCGAGGCCGGATCCTGTTTGAGTAGCTCCCAACGAACAGCCAACGCCATGCCTCCCATAGTTTTCCTCAGGTATGGTACCACAGCCGCGCGGTACCTGCCAGCACGGTACGTTACAGAATGAACATGGCATCACCGAAACTGAAGAAGCGGTACCGCTCGGCCACGGCCTCCCGGTAGGCCTTCATGATCAGCTCGTGGCCGGCCAGCGCGGAGACCAGCATCAAGAGGGTCGACTTGGGCAGGTGGAAGTTGGTCACCAGGCTGTCCACCAGCTTGAAGCGGTAGCCGGGATAAATGAAGATATCCGTCCAGCCCTCGCCGGGGTGAAGCGTGCCGCGCTCGTCGGCCGCGGTCTCCAGCGTGCGGACCGTGGTGGTGCCCACCGCCACCAGCCGCCCGCCCCGGGCCCGCACCGCGTTGATGGCGGCCGCCGCCTCCGGCGAGACGTGGTAGAACTCGCTGTGCATCTTGTGCTGCGTGGGGTCCTCCACCTCCACGGGCCGGAACGTGCCAAGGCCCACGTGCAGGGTGATCTTGTGCACCTCCACCCCCAGCCAGGCGAGCCGGTCCAGCAGCTCGGGCGTGAAGTGCAGCCCCGCCGTCGGGGCGGCCGCAGAGCCCCACTCCCGGGCGTACACGGTCTGGTACCGCTCGGGCTCGTCCAGCTGTTCGTGGATGTACGGGGGCAGGGGCATCTGGCCGAGCCGCTCCAGCAGGTTTTCGAACACGCCCTCGTACTGGAAGTCCAGCACCCTCCCGCCGAAATCGGTGGGACCCACAACCGTGGCCACCAGGAGGCCGTCTCCGAAGACGATCCGTTCGCCGGGTCTGGCCTTCCTGCCGGGCTTCATCAGGGTCTCCCACCGATTCTGGCTGAGCCGCTTCAACAGCAGCACCTCCATCGCCCCGCCGGTGCGCTCCCGGCTGCCCAGGAGACGGGCGGGCATCACGCGGGTCTCGTTGACCACCAGGGCGTCGCCGGGCCGCAGGTATTCGGGCAGGTCGCGGAAGTAGCGGTGCGCGATGGCACCGCTGCTTCGATCCACCACCATCAGCCGGGAGGCGTCGCGCGGCTCCACGGGCTTCTGGGCAATCAGTTCCTTGGGCAGGTCGTAGTCAAAGTCCGAAAGTCGCACCTCAGCGGGTCTCCACCTTCGTGCCGGTGTAGTAGTGGGTCAGGATCTCGATGTAGCTCTTCCCCTGCAGGGCCATGCCGTGCGCGCCCCACTGCGACATGCCGACGCCGTGGCCGTGGCCGCTGCCGGTGACGACGACCGCCTCAGGAGCGGGTCCGGGCTCCGGCGCGGGCTCGGGCGCGGGCTCGGGAGCAGGGTTGGGTGCAGGGTTGGGTGCAGGGGCGGGCGCAGGGGCGGGCGCGGGGTCGGGGTCCCGCGGCCGCGTCTCGCCCCGCGCCGGGGGCGTCCCACCGGGCCGGGGCACCACGCCGACGACGGCCAGCGCCTCCGCAGAGGTGACCGCGGCAAGGCTCTCCAGCGGCCGCGCCACGCCCGTCGCACCCAGGACCAGGCTGCCTGAAAGCGGGCGTGCCCTGACGAGGCCGTCTGCCGCCAGGACCGCCACTTGGGCAGCCGGCGGCTCCGGCTTTGGTTCGGGCTGGGGTTCAGGCTCAGGCTCTGGCCCTGGCTCCGGCTCCGGCTCCGGTTCAGGCGCCGGCGCAGGGTCCGGCGGCGGAGCCGGGCTCGGATCCGGCACAGTTGGCTGGCCGCCTGCACCGGTGAGCACGATCTCCCGCGGGGGCGCGAGGAGCCCCAGGGCGGTCCGCACCTGCTGCATGGTCAGCTGCTTCGTACCTTCGGATCCGATGACCGTCCAGGTGGTCGGCCGCCCGCTGGCCCCGGCGCTGCCGGGGATGACCTCGGTCACGCGGCCCACGCCGTGGCCGGCCTCCCGCAGCCGCTGGCTGAACTCGTCTATCGTGAACGTATTGCTCCACGCGGTGTACTTGTTGTCCGGCAGGGCATCGTAATCGGGCACCCCCCGCAGGTAAGCCCTGGGGGAGCCGCCGGTCCAGATGTGTTCATTGTTCTCGGTGTGGCCGCCGGAGGAGGAGTGGTAATAGGCGGCGACCACACGCCCCTCATAGGTGACCACCTGACCCGCCGTCTCCCGGACCGCGGCGGTGGTGCTGGGCCGCTCCTGCGCCAGCCCCCGGTAGACCTGGTCGTCGGTGTTGCTGCGCAGGTCGTAGCCCTCTTCCGCCCACCTGCCCAGGTTGGCCAGGGCATAGGAGCGGGAGGCCACCGCCTGGGCCTTCAGGGCCTCCTCCGGCCAGGCGGGGTTCATCTCCGCCGGGACGACAGACAGCAGGTAGTCCTCCAGATTGACGACGTTCACCACAGAGAGCTTGCCCGTGTCAGCGAGCACCAGCTCGATCTCGCCGCGATATGCCCCTCCCTGGAAGCTAATATACCCGGGCGGCTGCGGCACCAGACGGACGGGCCCGGCAAACCACGCCTCAGCCGCATGCACATACAGGCCGCCATCCCACAGTTCCGCGCGCACCGCCGCGCCTCCGGGCACCTCTCCCTGCACCGCGCCGTCGGCGACAATCCAGAGCCCGTCGCTGCTGCTGACCTCCGCCGCCGACTGGCCCCACGCCAGCCCGATGCGCACCGGCATCTCGTCCGGCGGCGCCGGCACATCCGCGGTCTCGGCTGCAGCAGCAGCGGGCCACGGTCCCGGCAGGGGGACCGTCAGGGCCAGGAGGAGCAGACTGAGAACCACCGCGGTCACAGGGGAGCGCGTTCGCACGGGGGCCACCGCCTTTGTGTCAGGTTGGTAACATCCATGACTCAATCGTTCGCTCCGTCAAAGATGTTCTCCTTCCCGGGGGATAGAGAAAGGGGACCGGCTGACCGGTCCCCTACCTCCCTCGATTCGCGCCACTGCCAGGGTTGCCCGGGTTTGCCTGCCCGGGTCGACCCTGGTTCCCCTGTCCGGGGCTGCCCTGATTGCCTTTCCCGGGGTTTCCCTTGCCGGGATTGCTCTGGTTCCCCTGCCCGGGTCGGGGGCGGTCGTCGTCGTCATCGCCGCCGCGGCCGGGCTTGCTCTTGCCGGGGTTGTCCTTCACGGGTTTGTCCTTGCCTGGGTTGTCCTTGCCAGGTCCAGGGTTGACCTTGCCGGGGTTGTCCCTGCCGGGGTTGTCCTTGCCAGGGCTGTCCTTGCCGGGTTTGTCCTTACCCGGGTTGTCCTTGCCGGGGTTGTCCTTGCCGGGTTTGTCCTTGCCGGGTTTGTCCTTACCCGGGTTGTCCTTGCCAGGGCTGTCCTTGCCAGGGTTGCCCTTACCCGGGTTGCCATTGCCGGGGTTATTCTGGTTCCCCCGCCCCGGCCGGCCGCGGTCGTCGTCATCATCGTCGTCGTCCGCATTGGCCCGGTTGCCGGGCCCCGCCTGGGTGCGCCTCTGCTCCGCACGGCTGAACACCTCGCTGGGGTGAATGCCCAGCGATTTCAGGAACTGCCCGGGGGGTACCGCCCGGATGGCGTCAGCCGTCACCTCCGGATGATCGGCCTGCACCTCCTCCAGGATGAGCAGCTTCGGCACCGTGAGGTCCTGCCGGCGGGCCTCCTCCACCTCGTCCGCCGTCGCCTCCAGCACGGCCACGCCTGCCTGGGGCGCCGCGCCCTGGCTCTCGGCCTCCTCCGCGACCACCTCCCGCAGGGCGGTGCGCGACTGCTCGACGATCGTCTGCGAAAGGCTGCCGGGCAGGGTCCTCCCCCCCAGGGGCGCCACCGCCACCACAACGGCGCTGTCATCGGCGGCGGGGTTTAGCTTCCCGAGCTGAATGGCCTGCGCGGCGATGGCCCTTGCCACATCCTCGACCGGTTGACGCCGCCACTCCACCTGCTCGAGGACCTCCTGCCCATCGGGATTCAGCCCCTGAGCTTCCACGACGTGCCGCCGGCCGTTCACGGTGAGCTCAACGCTCGGGTTGATGTCGATCATCACCAGCGCGGCCGGCTGGCCGAGGCTCCACTGCCAGTAGCCGACGGGCGAGAGGACCATCAGGAGCACCGCGGCGGCCGCCGCCACCCAGCCCCAGGTCCACCGCCAGGGTTCGGCGCCGGCCTCGGGCACGAGGATCTCATCGCCCACCGCCGGATCGCCGGCGGGCAGGGGGACGCGGCGGAACTCGCCCTCGGGGGTGAGGACAATCCCGGTTCTCCCCTCCACCTCCAGCAGAATGCCCTTCTGCATAAGCGATGCCTCCTCGTGCACCTAAACCGCAATATAGCCGCGCAGGTAAACAAAGTCCTCCAGGAGAAGCAAGGCGACGGCGATGATGTACTTGCGCTGCCGTTCCAGCGTCTTGCGGCTGACCCCGGCCCGCGGCTCCAGCTGTTTCAGGGGCAGCTCACGCCGGGTCAGCAGGTGCTGGGCGAGCAGTGGATCCTCCGCCACCAGCCGGGCGATGGCCATCGCCCGCTCCCGGGCATCGGCGTGCTTGGGAGAGGCCTGCACCAGGTCGCTGAAGCGGATGCCAAATTCGGCCAGCCGCCGGGCGTACCGGGCGATCTCCTGCCGCCGCTCCTCGGCCTCAACCTGTCGCTGGTGCTCCGCGATGGCCTCCTGCATCTCCAGCCCGTGCAGGGCGTTGCCCTCGTCGTCTTCGGTTTCGAACTCGCTGAGCGGCACCTCCGCCCGGCCCTTGCTCCGCCGGTAGAAGTCGACGAGCCGCCGCCTGATCACCAATTCCGCGAAGGGGACGAATGCGCCGCCCTTGTCGGGGTCGTACTTGTCGATGGCCTCGTTGAGGGCGATCAGGCCCACGGAGACCTCCTCGTCCCGCCCCACCGTGAGGTACCGGCCTGTGACCTGGCTGCCCACCCGCAGGACGAGCGGCGTGTAGGCGCGGATCAGCTCTTCGCGGGCGGCCGCGTCGCCGGACCGGGCTGGTCCGAGCAGCCGCTCCGCGGGCGAGGGGCCCCGCTGGCCCGTGCCGTCCGAGAGGCTCAGCAGAAAGGTCAGCAGCAAGTCCGTCACCTCTCGTCTCATCAGAGTGATTCGCACGCCGCCGCACAGTTTGGGGGGGCAGCCGCATGAGGGGGGTCCTGGAAACCGCCGCGGGCCGAAGGACGTCAGAACAGGCGGGGCTGAACGGGCCCTTCGCGCTCGTCGGGGTGTTCGTGGTAGGGAATGTTCAGGTATTCGTAGGCCGCCCGGGTCACCACGCGCCCGCGCGGGGTGCGCTGCAGAAAGCCGATCTGCATCAGGTAAGGCTCGTAGACGTCCTCGATCGTCTCGGGCTCCTCGCTGGTGGCCGCCGCGAGGGTGTCGAGCCCCACGGGGCCGCCGCCGTAGTTGTGGATGATCGTCAGCAGCACCTTGTGGTCCACCATGTCGAGCCCCATCGCGTCCACCGCCATCATCCGGAGGCCGGCATCGGCCACCTCCCGGGTGATGACGCCGTCGGCCTTCACCTGGGCGTAGTCCCTGAGCCGCTTCAGCAGCCGGTTGGCCACCCGGGGCGTGCCCCGGGAGCGGCGGGCGATCTCCCGCGCCCCGGACGGGTCGAGCTCCACCTTCAGGATGCGGGCCGCCCGCATCAGGATCTGGGTCAGCTCTTCCTCGCTGTAGAACTGCAGCTGCAGCACGACGCCGAAGCGGTCCCTGAGGGGCGAGGTGAGCGCCCCGTACCGGGTGGTGGCGCCGATCAGGGTGAAGCGGGGCAGGTCGAGCCGCAGGGTGCGCGCGGCCGGCCCCTTGCCCAGGATGATGTCGAGGGCGAAGTCCTCCATCGCCGGGTAGAGGGTCTCCTCCACCAGCCGGTTGAGCCGGTGGATCTCGTCCACGAAGAGCACATCCCCCTCGGAAAGCTGCGTCAGGATGGCCGCCAGGTCGCCCTGATGGGAGATGGCCGGGCCCGACGTGATGCGGAGGTTCACGCCCATCTCGTGCGCGATGATGTGGGCCAGGGTCGTCTTGCCCAGGCCCGGCGGCCCGTAGAGCAGCACGTGGTCCAGGGCCTCGCCCCGCTGCCTGGCCGCCTGGATGTAGATCGAGAGCTCCTCCTTCACCCGCTCCTGCCCGGGGTAGTCCGCCAGGCGCTGCGGGCGGAGCGTCTCCTCGATGCGCAGGTCCTCCGGCCTGCGGTGGCCGGAGACGAACCGTTCCTCACTCATGCCGCATTACCCCCGGTAGAGTTGCTTCAGGCCCAGCCGGACGAGGGTCTCCACGGACGGCTCCTCACCCGCCTCGGCCCGCGCCCGGGCCAGCGCCGCCACCGCCTCGCTGCGGCTGTATCCCAGGGCGCACAGCGCCTCAGCCGCCTCGGCCCACGCGTCGCCGGCAGGCCCTTTCGCAGCGGCGGGCAGGCCGTCGGGCATTCCGGGGGCAGCGGGCAGCGACCCGATCTTGTCCTTCAGTTCCAGCACCAGCCGCTGCGCCGTCTTCTTGCCGATGCCGGGAACACGACAGAGGGCGGTGATGTCCTCGAAGGCCACCGCCCTGCGAAACGACTCGGGATCGGTGGTGGAGAGCACCGCCAGGGCCACCTTGGGCCCGATGCCGTCCACCCGCAGGAGCAGCTCGAACAGGTCGTACTCGGCCGGGGTCAGGAATCCATACAGGGTCAGGGCGTCCTCCCGCACCTGCAGGTAGGTGTAGAGCTGCACCGTCGCGCCCTGGGCGGGCAGCCGGGACCGCGTGGAGGCGGGAACGAGGCAGCGGTAGCCCACCCCGGCCACGTCGATGACCACCGAATCGGCGCCCGCGGCGACCAGCTCGCCGCGCAGGTGTGCGATCATGCTATGACAGACCTCCCAACCGGGCGGTGAGGCTCTCGCTGTGCAGGGCCGCCAGGGCCACCGCGAGGGCGTCGGCCACATCGTCCGGCTTCGGCGTCTCCCGCAGGCCCAGCAGCGCACGCACCATGCGCTGGACCTGCGTCTTGTCGGCCCGCCCGTAGCCGGTGACGGCCATCTTCACCTGCATGGGCGTGAACTCCCGGACCGGCACGCCGCGATCCGCCGCCGCCAGCAGCACGACGCCGCGCGCCTGACCGACGTGGATGGCGGTCGTCACGTTCCGCCCGAAGAAGAGTTCCTCCACGGCCAGCGCGTCGGGCCGGTAGCGCTCCAGCAGTTCAATGAGGCCGCGGTAGAGCGACTGCAGCCTCAGTTCGGTCCGTATGTCGGACGGCGTCTCCAGACAGCCGTACGCCACCGCCCGCTCCCGGCCCGCGCCCGCGTCCTCCACGATGCCGTAACCCATCCGGGCCGTGCCGGGATCTATGCCGAGAATCCGCAAGGGCCCACCACCTCAGTCGCAGTTGGCTTACCGTTGTTCTGTTCGGGGTTCGAATGGGCATGTCCTGCCCTCGGTTGGATTTCCCGTTGAACCGCAGGGAACGTACATGCTATTCTCAGGGGGTCATCGAACCATACTTCAACTACTGCAAACAGAGAGGGGACCAGATCATGGCAACCAGACGCCGCACGCGCCGCCGCATCCTGCCCGTGGCCGCCGCCGTCCTGTTGCTGCTCATCGGCGGCTGGGCGGCGATGGCCTGGTTCGGCACGGGACCGGTAAACGTTCTGCTGATGGGGCTGGACGAGGGCAAGACCCGCACCGACGTGGTCGTCCTCGCCCACCTGAACCCCCGGAAGGGGCTGTTGAACCTGCTCTCGCTGCCCAGGGACACGCTGGTGGAGATCGACTGCGAGCGCGTGGGCGACTGGTGCGTGACCCCGGATAAGCTGGCCCACGCCCACGCCTACGGCGGGGAGCAGGGGCCCGAGGTGACCACCGCCGCCGTGGAGCGGTTGCTGGGAGTGAACATCGACTACTTCGTGCGGGTCGATTTCGAGGGGTTCCAGCGGGTGGTGGACCTGCTGGGCGGGGTGGACATGGTCATCGACCAGGACATGCACTACGAGGACCCCTACGCAGACCCGCCGCTGTACATTCACTTCGAGGCTTCGGAGGAGCCGCAGCATCTGGACGGCCAGCGGGCTCTGGAGTTCGTGCGGTACCGGGGCGCCACCGGCGACATCGGCCGCACCGAGCGGACCAAGCAGTTCCTGGTGGCCCTGGCCCGGAAGGCGAAGGAGACGCAGTCGCTGACCCGGCTGCCCGCGGTCATCCGCACCGGCCTGGAGTACGTCGACACGGACATCGACGTGCGGACGGCCCTCACCCTGGCCGTCGCCGCCCTGCGGGTGGATCTGGACCAGACGCAGATGGTCACCCTGCCCGGCTACGACGACCCCGGACACCACCGGGGCTGGGTCTGGGTGCCGAATGAGGAGGCCGTGGCCGACGTGGTCGACCGGCTGATCGTGAACCCGCAGCCGCCGGCGGCGGAGCCGGGGGAGTAACATAGGTCATGCGAAGAACCCCGTGGGCATGGGGTGCCCACGGGGTTCTTCTGCACTGTTTGGTCGCGGCGTTCTCTCGACCTTCACAAATGCTCATAAGTGGGCCACTGCCCCGGCGGCTCCAGACTTCACACCCTAGTGCTGTCTCGCCTACGATTCCGGCCCCGCGGCACCAACAACTGTCTCCCCGCCACCCCACTGCAGCACCCCGGCCACCCCGCCGACCCCACCGCCGCAACCTGGGAACCGCCACTTTTTCGCTTCCGCCTTCTGACCAAAGGGGAAAACTTGCGGTTCCCAGCCAGGGCAACCGACCCCTGGCCCGCTGACCGCTTCCTAACCCGGACGTTATGTCAACCAAATCGCCATATTATGTAACCCAGCCAGCGTTCGGCGCCGACCACCACGCGGCACCAACACCCGGAGCCCCACGCCGACCCCACCGCCGCAACCTGGGAACCGCCACTTTTTCGCTTCCGCCTTCTGACCAAAGCGGAAAACTTGCGGTTCCCATCCACGGCCAGCGCTCAGACCCAGTCACGGCGCCGTAGGAGTACAGGGATCCCGACGCCCACCCTGAGCAACAACGTCAGCGACGACCTAACGACGAACCCCGTGGGCGCAGGCCGCCCACGGGGTTCACGTCGGCTATTCGCTTCCTGCGGGTGACCGGGGGCCATGCGCCGCCGGCTCGCACAAGGAGCGCCGTGTCCGGTCGCCTCCGCTAGGGCGCCGGGGACGCCTCCCCGCCCCCTTCCTCAAACAACGACTCCGCGATCCCCACCAGGACCTCCGGGCTCACGTCGCCCGAGATATGGATCTGGGTGATCTGCCCGTCAGCCTCTGAAACCCACAGCTCAAGCTCGTTCCTGTACCCAACGATCTCCGGCAGCAGACCAGACTTCGACCGCAACTCGTTCTCCTCGTCCGCACGCGCATACGGAACGTCCCGCCGCAGGAACGCCGGGTGGCCGGCCACTTCGAGGATCTCTGTATCGGGGGGCAGGTCGACTGCCTGGGTCTTCCAGTAGATCGATTGAATGATGCCGATCTGCCGGCCGTCCTCCGACTGGAAGGACTGGGTGACGAAAAAGAACCGGTCATCCTCCACCACCTTCCAGCCCTCGTCCGGGTAGTGTCCCCAGGAATAGGCCCCGGTCGGTTCGTGAATCACCGCGAAGCCCTCGGGGAGCCACGCCGGGGTGCGGATCGGGAAGGGCGCGATCTCGGCGGTCTCCTCAGGCGAGAGGAATGCGGTGTCCGGCCCCTTGGCCAGCCAGTTGCTGAACCCCTGGCGCAGCCATTCCTCCCGGCTCATGTTCAGCACCCTGACGGGGATGCCCAGGATCAGCTCGGCCACGTCGGCCATAGTGGAGTGGCTGTTGGTCACGAGCAGCAGGCAGATGGCCGCGGCCACGACGACTGCACCCTTCCACAGGGCGGCCTTACGCCGCACAGAGGCGCGCCGGGTCTGCCACGCGGCCCGGGTGCGCGCCCGCAGGTCAGGGGACACGGTCGGCGCGCCGGGCAGCGCCTCGTCAAAGGACAGCGAACGCAAGCAGCGGTCAACCCTCGAATCCGACCACTTCGCCTCGCTCACGGCTCAACCCCCCATGCTTCCAGTTGCTGACGCAGGAGCTGCCGGGCCCTGTGCAGCCGGCTGTGCACCGTTCCCACCCTCACCCCGGTGATGCGGGCGATCTCCGGCGCGGCAAGCCCCTCGAAGTAGTGGAGCACCACGGTCTCGCGGAAACCGTCGGGCAAGGTGCGGACGGCCCTGGCCAGAGCCTCGTTCACGTCCGCCCGGACGGCCGCGGCGGCGGGGTCGGCCTCCGGCCCCTGCCCTGCCGTGGTCATCCCGTCCAGTTCGGCCCCATCCCGGATCCGCCGCGACCACCAAGAGCGTCGGAGGTCACGGCAGGCGTTCATCGCCACCTGCAGGAGCCACGGCCGCACCCGGTCGGGATCTTGCAATCGGTCGGCGTGGCGGTAGGCCTTGATGAAGACCTCCTGAAACACATCCTCCGCCTGCGCCCGGTTCAGCAGACTGGCATAGGCCAGGCGGAGCACGGCCTCGCCGTGCAGGTCGATCCACACCTCCACCGCCTCGTCGCGCGTACGGTCCTTCACGGTGCGGCTGCCCGTGCAACTGTCCGCACTGCGGCTGCCCACACGCACCGGACCTCCGGCTGCGCTTGCGGACTCCACGGCATCACCCCCTGTCGAGCCTTCACCTATGTAACGATGCAGGGGCGTCATCGCTTCCCGAAGGGCACGACAAATCGCCTCCCAGGAGGCATGACAAAGGGCCGGAGAATCTCCGGCCCCTGCCGCGCACGTTTCACCCGCGCCACACGCGCAGGTCGTGGAACTGGCCCTCCAGCCCCTCCATGATCTGGAGAGGCACCTTCACTGCCTGCCCGCTCGCGATGAGGAACGCCCCGACGTCCGTCGGCCCGTTCAGCGAGATGATCAGCCGGACCGCGTCGGGGTAATGTACGGCCTGCTCGATGTCGTTCTGGGACGGCACCGCCGGCGCCCTGGGGTGGGAGTGGTAGATGCCCAGGAGTTCCTCGCCCCGCTCTGCGATCTGCCGCAGGGCCTCCTCCTGCTGTTCGGGATCCACCTCGTAGAAGACGGGGCTCCGCCTCGCGTTGTCGGTGGCGAAGACGGAGGTGACGACGCCCT
Organism: Bacillota bacterium; assembly: GCA_023623185.1. GTDB lineage: Bacteria > Bacillota > Sulfobacillia > Symbiobacteriales > Symbiobacteriaceae > Symbiobacterium. The sequence continues at coordinate 48,592 of JAMNXV010000132.1, read as the reverse complement.
CCCGCCCTGCCAGGATGCCACAGGCCTCCAGCGGCTTCTCCTCCAGGCAGTGCTCCAGCACCCGCTGCAGCAGCCGCCGCCCGATGATCAGCCTGCGTTCCGAAATCGCCATCCCCTCCCTCGCCGCACGTCTCCGAACGTCCGCAGCCGGTGCGCTCGGGCGGCCGCTCCGCCGCCCCCGGGCCCCGTGCCGCTCAGCCGCCTGCCGAGCGCACCGCCTGGCGCAGATCGTACCACTCGCCGTCGTAGTGGCGGACGACGACGATGCGGTGCTCCGACACCTGCCCGTCCACGATGCGCCAGGCGCGCACCCGGGGCCGCCGGCCCTTCAGCGACACGATGATGTAGAAGGCTTCGGGCCAGGTGGCCTGGGCGATATCGGTCTGCGAGGGAACCGGGTCGCTGGTCACGTGGGAATGGTAGATCGCCGCGATCTCCTGGCCCCGCCGTTCGGCCTCCTCGGCCGTGGCCAGAAGCTGGTAGTCGTCCACCCGGTACAGGACTGGACTGCGCGCCTGGTTGTCCGTGGCGTAGCCGGCCGAAACGTGGCCGGCGGCGCCCACCAGAAGGCCGCAGGCCTCCAGCGGGCGCTCCTCATAGCAGTGGTTGATCATGCGGCGATAGATGTTTTCCGGGATGAGAATCCGGCGCTGCGGCGCGGCCGGAGGCTGCGCCGTCTGCCGGTTCCGCCTCCACCAGAGCACAGGTCCGCCTCCTTCAACTCTCCTGCCCGGGCGCCCGGCTGGGCGCCAGCCCGCGCATCTGCAGGAGCGCCTCCAGGTCGCCGGGCCGCCGCTTGTACTCCGTCCGGCGGTTCTGGTCGATGATGCGCCGCGCCACGTCAGCGGCCACGGGCAGGTCCGGATCCGCCAGGATGGCCTCCACCGCCTCCTCTCGCACCGTCAGGGTGGTGCTCAGGCAGGGGGCGGCCAGGTGGCGCTCCAGGAGCCAGACCAGAAAGCGATCGGCGTCGGCGTAGCCAAACCCCAGCTCGTTCTCGTCGGTCTGCCCCGGCCAGAGCCCGGCGGTCGGCACCCGGTGGACCAGGTCATCCGGGAGCCCGGCCTCGGCGGCAAGCGCCCGGACCTCCGCCTTGGTGCAGTCCCGGATCGACTGCCGGTCGGCCATGGCGTCGCCCCGGATGGAGAAGTAGCCGAGGAAGTACTCTACGCCGTTGCTGGTGCCCATCATGAGGCCGCGGAACGCATCGGCGAAGAAGCCGGCCGCCATGATGCGCAGGGTGGGCTTCAGGTTGTGAACAGCCCACTGCAGCCGCTCCTCCTCCAGCGGGATGCCCGCCCGGTCAGAGAGTTCCCGGGCCGCTTCCGAGAAGAGCGCCACCGCCTGCTGCCAGAGGTCGCTCAGGTCGATCGTCACCGCGGGGATGCCCAGGTGCCGGGCCACCCGCTCGGCATCCGCGACGTCCTGCCCCCGCTCCCCCTGAAGCTCCTCCTCGGTGGAGCAGGGCAGGATCAGGCCCAGCGTGCCCCCCGGCGCCGCCTGCTTGCTGATCGCGGCCACCGCGGAGGAGTCGACGCCGCCGGAGATACTGTTGATCAACGTCCTGATGCCGGCGCGGGCCATGTACTCCCGCTCCCGGGCCGCTCGCTCGGCCAGCGAGGCCGCGCGGTGCTGCTGCGTCATGCTGCGTCCCCCTATCGGTCTCCCGTCAGGAAACTCTGTACTACCTGTATATAATACGCCACACCAACCGCAATGGACGACTCGTCGATCATCAGGCGGGAGGTGTGCAGCCCGTGGGGCGCGAGGTTGTCGGGCGACCGGACCCCGAGCCTGGCGAAGGTGCCCGGAACGCGCTCCAGGTAGTAGGCAAAGTCCTCGCCGCCCATCGAGGGCTCCATCGCCCCGACATTCTCCTCGCCCAGCACGGCGATCGCCGCACGGCGGCCGATCTCGGTGGCCTCCGGGTCGTTGACCAGCACCGGGTAGCCATGCTCATACTCCATGCGGTACGTCGCCCCGGCGGCAGCGCACACCCCCCGGATGACCGTCTCGATCCGCTCCGGCATCAGGCGGCGCACCTCTTCGTGCATCGTCCGCACGGTGCCGACGAAGCTCACCTCGTCCGGGATGACGTTGTGGGCGGTGCCCCCCTGAATCAGGCCGACGGTCAGCACGGCCGGCCGGATCGGGTCGACGTTGCGGGCGACGATCTGCTGGAGCGAGGTGATGACCTGGGCGGCGGTGACGATGGGGTCCACCGTGCGGTGGGGCCAGGCGCCGTGCCCGCCCCGCCCGGTCACCGTCACCCGCAGCTCGTCCGGCGCGGCCATCACCGGCCCCGGCGCGAACGCCATGCGCCCGACCTGCAGGTAGGGGTCCACATGCAGGCCGAAGATGGCGTCGACCTTCGGCCGGTCGAGCACGCCGTCGCGGATCATCAGCGAGGCGCCCCCGGGGTTCCTCTCCTCCCCCGGCTGAAAGATGAGCACCACCGTGCCGGGCAGGTCATCCTTGATCGACTGCAGGGCCTTTGCCGTGGCCAGCAGGACCGCGGTGTGGACGTCGTGCCCGCAGGCGTGCATGATGCCGGGCCGCTCAGACGCAAACGGCAGGCCGGTCTCCTCCTGAATGGGCAGCGCGTCGATGTCCGCGCGCAGGGCCACAACGGGCCCCGGCTGCTTGCCCTCGATGACCACGTGCAGCCCCGTTCCGCCGCCCAGATGCGACCGGAACGAGTGCCCGAGTTTCTGCAGTTCCGCCGCCAGGTACTTGTGCGTCTCGTGCTCCTCGAACGAGAGCTCCGGGTAACGGTGAATGTGCCGCCGAACCTCAATGCCGTAGGCGTGGACCGACCGGGCCAGTTCCCACACCTGCTCCCTGCTCAACATCTGCTCAGGCCTCCTTCCCCTGCCTTCACCAGTATGGGTACTACAGCGCCGGGGCTGCGATCCCCTGCTGCCTGCCCGTCATTCCGCTAGTCTGCCCTGCGCCGGCAGCGAGCGCGTGCCGCCGTGCGGTGTGCAGAAGAGGCACCCTCTCGGGTGCCTCCTGCTTACAGACTCACCTTGCCCCGGCTGGCCCAGCGCATGAGCAGGTTTCCGATCAGGACAAGGATCAGGATCAGCACAGACAGCACGGCGGCGGACTGCGGCGAGGCGTAGGAGTTCAGGTGGTACAGGTGGTAGCCCACCGGCGTCGCGCGGCTGCTGTACAGCATGACCGACATCGTCAGCTCGTAGAACGACGGCATGAACACCAGGAACCAGCCGCCGACGAGCGACGGGCCGATCAGCGGGATCGTGACGTCCTTGAACACCCGGGCCCAGCCGGCGCCGCTGGAGAGCGCCGCCTCCTCCAGCGAGGGGTGCACCTGCTCCAGGGCGGCGGCGGCCTGCCGTACGGCGTAGGAGAGGTGGCGCACGAAGTACGCGACCACCAGGATCCAGAACGTGCCGTAGAGGTTCAGGCCGTACTTGCCCGAGAAGGCGATGATCAGGCCGAGGGCGAGCACGATGCCCGGGGTGGCGTTGGTGAAGGTGGCCAGGAAGTCGGGAATCGTGCGGAAGCGGATCTGGGTCTTCACCTTCAGGTAGGCGATGAGCAGACCCACCAGGGTGCCGCCCGTGGCCGCGAGCACCGAGGCGTACAGCGAGGTCCGCAAGGTGCGCCAGGTGACGGCGTCCTGCAGCACCGACTTCCACACGTCCAGCGACAGGTTGTTGAAGGCGAACCCGCGCCCCATGGTCTTCACCAGGCTGGTCATCACCAGCGCCATGACGGGCAGGACGGCGAAGACGATGCAGATGAGGGTGAACAGGACCACCATCGGCCACTTCCAGCGGCCCAGCTCCACCAGCGTGGGGCGGGTCGACTTGCCGGCAAGGGTGAAGTACTCCCGCTTCGCCAAGTACCAGTTGGAGAACCAGAGCACGACCACCGAGAGGGCCAGCAGCACCACCGCCAGGGCCGTCGCCTCGTGCATGGCCTCGGGCGTGCCCACGTACACGTAGCTGATGATGCGCGTGGTCACCACCTGGAGCCGGGCCTGGCCGCCGATGATCGACGGCACGCCGAAAGCCGAGGCCACGGCGACGAAGACCAGCAGGGCGCCCGCCGCGATTGCCGGCGCCGTCAGCGGGAGGGTGATGTCCCGCAGCACCCGCAGCGGGCTGGCGCCGGAGATGCGGGCCGCCTCCTCCAGCGAGGGGTCCATCTTCTCCAGGGCCCGGCTGATGGAAAGGAAGGAGAACGGGAAGTAGAACAGCACCAGCACCCAGACCATGCCGCCCATCGAGTAGATGTTGATCGGCCCCTGCTCGATGGCCGGGAAGAGCGCCCGGATCCACTGGTTCAGATAGCCGATCCGCGGATTGGCCAGGTACCCCCAGGCGATGGCCCCGACGAAGGGCGGGATCATGTACGGCGTCACGATGAGGGTGCGGAAGACGTTCTTGAAGGGCAGGTCGGTGCGCCCCACCAGCCAGGCCAGCGGAAACGACATGACCGTGCCGATGATCATCGTGAGACCGGCCGCCTTCACCGTATTCCAGACGGCCATCAGGTTGGACTTGCTGGCGTAGACCTCGCGGAAGTTGTTGACGCTGAACTGGCCGTCCACGACGAAGGCGTTGATGACCAACAGGACGATCGGGAATATGCCAAAGAGAAGGAGCACGGCCACCGCGAGGGCGATGGCCACGCTCTTGGTGTCAAACCTCAGTCGCATACCTAGTTCCCCATGATCTCCACGAACTTGTCCTTGATCTCGCCGGTGCGCGGCGCAAGGTCGTGCCAGTCAAGCTCCATGGCCGTCGGCGCGAACTCCGCCAGCGGCTTGGCGCCCTTGGGCGACTCGACGTCGGTGCGCACCGAGTGCATCCACCCGGTCACGATGGCCTTCTGCCCCTCGGGGGAGAGCCACCAGTCCACGACGGCCTTGGCGGCCTCGGGGTTCTGGGTGGTCTTCAGGATGCCGATGGGCGACGGGATGATGATCACGCCGTCCTCGGGGTAGACGATCTCGACGGGCTCACCGCGGTCCTTCACCTTCAGCAGGTTCTCCTCCAGGATGATCGCCACGGCGAACTCGCCGGTGACCAGCTTGGTCTCGGTGGAGGAGTTGCCGCCGCCGATGACGGCGCCGTTGTCACGCAGCTGCTCGAAGTACTCCCAGCCGTACTTCTGCGACAGGGCGTAGGTCGAGTTCAGGGCCGTGCCGGACTGCGTGGGGTCGACGATGACGACCTGGTCCTTCCACTTGGGGTCGGTGAGCTCGCGGAAGGTCTTGGGGGCATCCTCGGGCTTCACCAGGTCGGTGTTGTACCCGATGACGACGTTGGAGATGCGGACGCCGGTGTACATGTAGTCCTCGGTGTCCTTGTCCACCGCCACGGCGTCGAAGTGCTCAGACTTGTGCGGGAGCAGCAGGTCCTCGCCCTTCAGGAAGATGTAGTACGAGGGGTCGGCGACCATCAGCAGATCCGCGCCGATCTTGCCGGCTTGGATCTCGGCGGCCATCTTCGCGGTCACCTGCTCGGTGCCGCCCTGGAACCACTCGATCTTCAGGTTGGGGAAGGCCTTCTCCAGCTCAGGCGAGACCAGGTTGATGATGTCAGGGTAGATCGAGGTGTAGATCATCAGCGACCCGGTCGGACCCGACTCACCGGCGGGCTGCTCGGAGTCGGTGTTGGAACCCGTCGTGGCACCCGGAGTGGAATCGGTGCCGCCCTTGTTCCCCGTGTCGGAGCTGCCGCCGCAACCGGCGAGGAAGACCGACAGAGCCAGAAGGAGAGAGAGCACAACCGCGATCCGTTTCATGACAGATCCCCCTTTGAGAAGTGTGGGTGTGAGACTAAAGCGGGAATGCAAAGGCATGCTGGATGTGGAGCACCACCGGTTCGCCCTCGGCGAACATCCCATCGAGGGGGTTGCCGGTCACCCGGACCTCGCCCCCGCTCGTCTGAACGAAGTAGTCGATCTGATCGCCCAGGTAGTAGCGCCGCAGCACGGTGCCCTTCACCGTGCCCACCCCGCTGCCCTCGCGCCCGATCCGGATGTGTTCCGGGCGGATGGCCGCCAGTACCCGCTGGCTCCCGCCGGCCGGCAGGTCCACCTTCAGCACCAGGTCGTCGCCGATCCGGATGGTGCCGTCGCTGTTCTCGACCGTCGCTTCGAGGAAGTTGACCAGGCCGACGAAGTCGGCCACGAAGCGGCTCTTCGGACGGTCGTAGATCTCGGCCGGCGGCGCCACCTGCTCGATGACGCCCTTATTCATGACGATGATCCGGTCGGACATCGCCATCGCTTCCGCCTGGTCGTGAGTCACGTACACGACCGTGATGCCCAGGCGGCGCTGGATCTCCTTCAGCTCAAACCGCATGGCCTCGCGCAGCTTCGCGTCGAGGTTGGACAGGGGCTCGTCCAGGAGCAGCATTCGCGGCTCCGCCACCACCGCGCGGGCGAGGGCGACGCGCTGCTGCTGACCGCCGGAAAGCTGGCTGGGCATGCGCTTTTCCAGCCCCTGGAGGTGGACGATCTCCAGGGCGCGCATGACCCGCTCACGCATCTCCTCCCGGGGCACCCGGCGGATGCGCAGCGGGTACGCGACGTTATCGAAGACGTTCATGTGCGGCCACACGGCATACGACTGGAACACCATGCCGATATTCCGCTTCTCCGGCGGAACGTGGACGGTCGGGCTGCTGACCAGGGTGTCGCCCAGCCAGACCTCGCCCGAGGTGACCTTTTCAAAGCCGGCCAGGATGCGCAGCATCGTGGTCTTGCCGCATCCGGAAGGGCCGAGGAGAGTGAGGAACTCGCCGTCGGAGACTGTGGCGGAGAATCCGGGGATGACTGTCACATCGCCAAAACGTTTAACAACGTTGTCGAAGCGAATATGTGCCATGGTGAGCCCCCATTACAGGTTGAATGTTGTACAGACCGCTTGATAAGATTAGCCCCCGCTGCCGATACTCCTCCCAGAGCCCGCCGAAATGACAAGTTATCTCTGTCACAAGGGGCCCGCGACAAAGACCTGCCGGGTTGCAGCAGGCCTTCGTCGCAGGCTGGAGGCGCCTACTCCTCCTTCTTGGCCTCTTCCTTCTTGACGAACGTGCCCGTGGCACCGCAGGCGCACTTCCGCGGCTTGCAGCGCCCCTCCCGTTCCGCGCCGCACTCGGTGCAGACGAAGACTGCCAACTTGCCACCCCCTCCTCCCAGGTGTCTCAGTCTTAGCCTAACACCTCGGGAGGAATCCTGCGATGGTTCGAAATGTCTATGTTTCCACTGATGGACCTCGGGCGCGGACCCGAACCCCCTCCATCAGCACCCGGGCCACCTCGGGGCGGGTGAACTCCGGCGGGGGCGCCTCGCCCCGGTAGAGCATCTCCCGCACCCGGGTGCCCGAGAGCGACACCCGCTCGTCGGGCCCGTGCGGGCAGGTCTTGGGAGAGGCCATGGCGCCGCAGGCCCGGCAGTAGAAGGTGTGCTCGAAGAAGAGCGGCGTGATGCCCAGCTCGGCCGGGTCCAGGCGCTCGAAGATGCGCTGGGCGTCATGCGGTCCGTAGAAGTTGCCGACGCCGGCGTGGTCCCGTCCGACGATGAAGTGCGTGCAGCCGTAGTTCTTGCGGCAGATGGCGTGCCACACGGCCTCCCGGGGCCCGGCGTAGCGCATGGCGGCGGGGAAGACCGCCAGGAGGGTGCGCTCCCGGGGAAAGTACCCGGAGAGGATGGCCTCGTAGGCCCGCATGCGCACCTCCGCCGGCAGGTCGTCGGCCTTGGTTTCGCCCACCAGCGGGTGGAGCAGGAGGCCGTCGCAGATCTCAAGGGCGCACTTCTGGATGTACTCGTGGGCCCGGTGGACCGGATTGCGGGTCTGAAAACCGACCACGGTGCGCCAGCCCCGCCGGGCGATGGCCGCCCGGGTCTCAGCAGGGGAAAGCTGGTACTCCGGAAACCGGGCGGGCGGGCGCTCCACCAGCCAGACGTCGCCGCCCAGGTAGACCCCGCCCTGGCGGCGGAGCCGCTGCACCCCGGGGTGTCTGTCGTCGGCCGTGCCGTAGCACCGCAACGCCTCCTCCTCCCGGTCGTACAGGAACCGCTCGGAGACCTGCATGAGGGCCAGCAGCCGGCCTGCAGGATCCTCCAGGGCGATCTCGTCGCCCTCCCGGATGGCCTCCGCCTCGTCGCGGCTGACGGCGAGGGTCACCGGCAGAGCCCAGAGCAGGCCGCCCGCCAGCCGCATCTCCGCCAGCACGGACCGGTAGTCGGCCTCGCCCATGAAGCCGGTGAGCGGCGAAAGCGCGCCGTCGCCAATCATCTCCAGGTCCGCCGCCTCCCGGGCGTCGAGCCGCACCCGCCGCATCCGCCCCGCCCGCTCCAGGGCCTCCTCCCGGGCGGGGCCCCGCAACCACCGGTCCACCAGACGGCCGCCGTGGGGGGGAATCAGCGCAGCCACCTCCGCTCCCCCCTCTACTGATGCAGCCCGCATTCGGTCTTGGCAAAGCCCGACCAGCGGCCCGCCCGCGGGTCCTCGCCCGGCCGCACCGCCCGGGTGCAGTGCGTGCAGCCGATGGAGGGATAGCCCCGGTCGTGCAGCGGGTTGTACGGCACATTGTTTTCGAGGATGTACTTCCAGACGTCCCGGTCCTTCCAGGCCACCAGCGGGTTGATCTTCACCAGGCCGAACTTCCGGTCCCACTCCACCACCTGGGCGCCCGCCCGGGTGGGCGACTGCTCCCGGCGGATGCCGGTAATCCACGCCTTCAGCCCCTTCAGCACCTCGGTCAGGGGCTCCACCTTGCGGAGGTGGCAGCACTGGTCCGGGTTCTGGCGCCACAGCTCGTCGCCGTACTGCGCCGCCTGCTCCTCGGGCGTGAGCCGCGGCAGCACCCGCCACATGCGCAGGGGGTAGGCGGCCCGCACGGCCTCGATGGTCTCGTAGGTCTCGGGGAAGAGGAAGTTGGTGTCGAGGTAGAAGACCTGCGCCCCGGGGGCCACCCGGCTGATCATGTGGGCCAGGGCCACGTCCTCGGCCCCGAAGGAGCAGGCAAAGGCGATCTCGTCGTGGGCAAACTGCCCGTAAGCCCAGCGGAGCGCCGCCTCGGGCCCCTGCCCCTCCAGGGCGCGGCTCGCGGCGGCGATCTCCTCAGGGCTCCAGCGCTTATCGGCCATCGGCTCAGTCGGCCTCCTTTGTGTGTGGGGTTCAACCCCACCCTATGCCGCTCCGCCCAATCCGTGCAGCGGCCCGGGGCAGCGCCCACAGCAGGGATGCGGCGGCAAACAGGCCGCCGACGATGGCGTAGATCGCGAACACAGGCGGAAGGGCGGCCGCTGCCGGAAAGGCCGCGGCGATCAGCAGGCTGGAGCCCAGGCTCTGAAGCGAACAGCGACGCGGCGGTCAGCACGAGACCGATGAGCATCGAGCGCCGCCGGCCCAGCAGGTCGGCCACGACGCCGGTGGGCACCTCACCGAGCAGAATGGCCAAGTGAAAGGCGGACTCGGCCCAGCCCGGGTTGCCGCCCCGGGAGATGCTGCTCCTTCCCGTAAAGTGCGCGCGAAAAAGGCGTCACCGGACTCGCCGGTGACGCCCATCCGCGCACAGCGGGCAGGGTGCAGCCGGCCGAGCCCGACCCCAAAAAGGGCACAGTACCCCCTGGGACCGGGGCTCAGCAGCCTCCCTTGAAGCACAGAACGAAGGCGCGGGCGAAGCCGTTCGCGTTGCAGATGCTCAGCACGGGCTCCGCCCCCCTTCACGAATGCGCGTAATCACGAGCAGATAGGTAGCACAACTGCGACTACCCGTCAAGTGCTCTGTTGCTGACGCCGCGCCGCTACACCGTCAGGTCGGCCCACAGTGCGCTGGAGAGGTAGCGCTCGCCGGTGTCGGGCAGCAGGACCACGATGGTCTTCCCGGCGCTCTCCGGCCGGCGGGCCACCTGCAGTGCGGCGAAGGCGGCTGCGCCGGAGGAGATGCCGACCAGGAGCCCCTCCTCCCGGGCCAGCCGGCGGGCCATGGCGATGGCGTCCTCGCTGGCCACCTGAATCACCTCGTCGACCACCTCGGTGTTCAGGTTCTTGGGGATGAAGCCGGCGCCGATGCCCTGAATCTTGTGCGCGCCGGGCTTGCCGCCGGAGATGACCGGCGACTCGGCGGGCTCCACGGCCACGACCTTGAAGCCCGGCCGGCGCGGCTTGATGACCTCGCCGACGCCCGTCAGGGTGCCGCCGGTGCCCACGCCGCCGACGAAGATGTCCACCTGGCCGTCGGTGTCCTCCCAGACCTCCTCGGCCGTGGTCTTCCGGTGGATCTCCGGGTTGGCCGGGTTCTCGAACTGCTGGGGCATCCAGGCCCCCGGCGTGGTCTCCAGGATCTCCTGCGCCTTGGCGATGGCCCCCTTCATCCCCTCCGCGCCCGGCGTCAGCACCAGCTCGGCGCCGAAGGCCTTCAGCAGCTTCCGCCGCTCCAGCGACATGGTGTCGGGCATGGTCAGGATGCAGCGGTACCCCCGCGCCGCCGCGACGAAGGCCAGGGCGATGCCGGTGTTGCCGCTGGTGGGCTCAACGATCGTCATGCCGGGCTTCAGGATCCCCTTCTCCTCCGCGTCCTTGATCATCGCATAGCCGATGCGGTCCTTCACCGACGAAGCCGGGTTGAACGACTCCACCTTCGCCAGCACGGTCGCCGCCGCGCCTTCCGTCACCCGCTGCAGCCGGACCAGGGGCGTCCGCCCGATCGTGTCGGCGATGCTGTCGTAAATCCGGGCCATCGTGAATCCTCCCCATTTCCTTGTTAACATATCGGAGATGTGGTGATTACGTACCCAATTATAGCACGCTCGGGGCCGCTGTCCAGCAGAAAATCGCGCGATCGCAAGAAAAATGTAAAATAGGGGACGGTGTGCACCGTCCCCCAAGATACCACAGGGTGATCGCATACAGGCCTAATCCCCCCCGCACAGCGGGCAGTCCGGGCGGCGGGAAACGCCGGTTTCCCGGAAGCGGGCCGTCCAACCGTCGTAGGCCCACAGCCGGTCGGTGAGCGGCGATCCGATGTCCAGGATGAGCTTCAGGGCCTCGGTGGCCGCGACCGTGCCGACGACACCGCCGGCGGCCGCAACCGCGCACCCTTCCCCCTCGGGCCGCAGGCCCGCCCTGTCCCGCTCCTCCGCCGGAATGCAGCCCAGGCACGCCGTGCCGGGGCGGTGGGCCAAGGCCGCGCCGGCGGCGCCCTGCACCCCGGCGAAGACCGCTGAAGCCCCGGCCTGCAGCACGGCCGACTGCACCGCCTCCCAGTCGCCGGCGGTGGCGACCACCACCTGGTGGCCCGCCACGAGGTCCGGCAGGGCGTCCGGATCCGCCGATGCGGCGACGGCCGCGTCGGGGTTGATGGCCAGCAGCTTCCCGCGGGCAGAGGCGGCGCGGCTCTGGCCCAGGCTGCTCCGGGCGTGGGCAATGGCCTGCGTCAGGTCGGCTTCGGTCAGCTCAGCCGGATCCCAGAGCGTCAGCCGGCCCACGCCGGCCGCGGCCAGGTAGAGGGCTGCCGCGGAGCCGGCCGCGCCCAAACCGGCCACCAGGACCGATGCCGCCTTGATGCGCTTCTGGCCCCGCCCGCCGACCTCGGGCATGATGATGTGCCGGGCGTAACGCAGGATGTCCTGTTCGGTCAGGCTCATGCGCCCACCCCCCCGCAAAACTGCTCGTAGTCAATCAGTTCGTGAATGGTCGGGTGGTCGCCGCAGACCGGGCACTCGGGGTTGCGGCGAATCTGCACCTCCGCCACGTCCATGTCGAGGGCGCTGTAGATCAGGAGCCGGCCGGTCAGGCCGGTCCCCCGCCCCGCCAGCAGCTTCAGAGCCTCCATGGCCATCAGGCTGCCGATGAACCCCGGCAGCACCCCGATGACCCCGGCCTCGGCGCAGGAGGGCACCGAGCCGGGCGGCGGCGGCGTGGGGTAGATGCAGCGGTAGCAGGGCCCCTGCCCCGGCACGAACGTGGTCACCTGGCCGTCGAACCGGAAGATCGAGCCGTGCACCTGCGGGCGGCCGGTCAGCACGCAGGCGTCGTTGACCAGGTAGCGGGTGGCGAAGTTGTCGGAGCCGTCCAGGATCAGGTCGTACTGCCGGAACAGCTCCAGGGCGTTCTCGCTGGTGAGGGTCACAGGGTGGAGGTCGACCTGCGTCCCGGGCCGGAGCGCGAGGATCTTCTCCCGGCCGCTTTCGACCTTGGGCCGGCCCACATCGGCCGTATGGTGGAGCACCTGCCGCTGCAGGTTGGAGAGGTCCACTTCATCCATGTCGCAGAGGCCGATGCGGCCCACCCCTGCGGCCGCCAGCTCATACGCCACGGGGGAGCCGAGGCCGCCGCAGCCGATGAGCAGCACCGAGGCCCGGGCCAGCCGCTCTCGCTCCTCTGGTGTGAAGCAGGCGTTCATCATGTGCAAAACCCCTTCAAGTTCGACCGTTCGCCGGCGGTCCCGCCGGCCTCGTCCGAGACCAGTCTACCACCCCGTGGCACAAACCTCCAGAGCAAGCTAGAGGGCCAGCCGCCGCGCAAGGCCCGGAAGCAGCCGGTACGCCATGCTCCGCAGCCGGTAGCGCAGGTAGAACCGGCGCCGGGCCGCCGCCTCCGCCCGCCGGGCCCTCACCTGGGCCCCGATCTCGTAACGGTGGATCGCCGCATGCGGGTTACACTCGGCCTGCCGCTTCCGGGCGATCAACCAGGCACTGTCAGGATGGAAGTACATCGCTGAATTCACCTCAACTCTCGAATTCGGTCAGGCAGACCGGAACATGAGAAAGGACCACGGGCGCGGTCTGCCCATGGTCCTTCCCATGTGGAATGAGCCCACTCAGGATGGGGCCCATTGGAAAAGGCCACAGGCAGCCGCTCGCTGGCCTGTGGCCGATCGTGACTTCGGTGCAGCGATGCTACCCGAGCCCGCCGGCGACAGGCCGCGAGATGAAGGCGAACGTGAAAGCGCCCAGGGAAGGCATCATCATGGTGTTGGTCAGCATCTCGACGACCTCCTTACATGCCTTTGTGGCGGGTCTCCGGATTCCCGGCTGTGAGTATAGCTGCGGACAAACCCGTGCGTCAACACGAAATTGCGGAAAGAACAAGCCGAACCATTCTCTACCGCCCGCCGGGGAGCGTGACCCCGCCGATGCTCCCGCCGTAGAGGGAAGTGGGCACGGGGCCGACGATCACCGTGTCGGCCAGCGGCAGCTCCTGGACCAGCGGGACCTCCTGGGTGGTGAGCGGGAGGATGATCCGCATCGTGGCCGTGGCCTCCAGCCAGACCCGGTGGCGGGTCTGGTTGATGCCCTCCCCCCGGAACTCCTGTTGAACCGTGATGGCGACGGCGCCCACCGGCACCAGCTGCACCGAGAGCCTGGGGCCCAGGTTGGAGAGCAGGGCGGAGCCGGTTAGGGCGCCCAGCGGAAGCCGCACCGGCGTCTGCGCCAGGCGGGTCAGCTCTTCCTGGACGGCTGCCGCCGCCTCGCTGGCGACCCGGTTGACCAGCGGGGTGTTGATATGGTAGGCGGCAATGCGGCCGTCCTCGTCCCGCACGTACTCCACGACCTGCGCGCCGGCGAGGGACTGGCTCACCTGGCCCGCCACCACCCGGTTCACCGCAGCGGCCCCCAGCCGCCGGGCCTCCACCTCGGCCACGGCCTTTAGGGGCTGGAGGAGCAGCAGGTCGCCGATGCGGATCATGAGGTAGATGACCGCCGCCGCGAGGATGAGGTTGCGCAGCCAGGTGCGGCGCAGCCGCAGACGGGGCAGGAGGCGCCCCGTGCGAGAGCCCAGCACGGACCGGGACCGGAGCCGGAGGCGCGCAGGGCTCCGGCCCAGCTTCCGGAGCGGCCGTGGTCGGCTGAAGCGGCGCATGGTCCTCCCCCTCCCCCGTTCCGGGGTGCACCTCCCGGACATAGCCAGCCTATGCCTGTTCGCCGCGGGAACATGCCTGCGCCCGCACGGCGCGGAAACCTGTCAACACCCGGGCCGGCACCGTAACCATCCCGACCAGGCCCCTGCCGCGCCAAAGCGGGCGGCATCGCTGCCGCCCGCTTCCCATGAGCCCCGTCTACTTCAGCACCACCCGGCCGTACTTCCGCTTGCCGGCCTTCAATACCTGGCCGGGCCTCAACGTCAGCTCGGCCCTGGAGTCGGTCACCTTCTCGCCGTCCACCGAAAAGCCGCCCTGCTCGATCAGCCGGCGGGCCTCGCTCAGCGACGGGGCCAGGCCGGCGGTGAACAGCACGCGGGCCGCCTGCATCGGCATCTCCGCCGCGGGGATCTCGACGTCGGGGATGTCGTCGGGCAGCTCGCCCCTGGAGAACTGGGCGACCCAGCGCTCCTCGGCCCGGCGGGCCTCCTCCTCGGTGCCGCCGTAGGTGGTGATGATCGCCCGGCCGAGCTGCTTCTTGAACTCCATCGGGTTTTCGCCCGCGGCCATGGCGGCCTGGATCCGGTCGATCTCGGCCTGCGGGACATCCGTGAAGTATGTAAAATAAGTGATGATCAGCGTGTCGGGAATCGACATCGTCCGGCCGAACATCTCGTCCGGCGAGTGGTCCAGCCCGATGTAGTTGCCCAGGGACTTCGACATCTTCTCGGTGCCGTCCAGTCCCTCCACGATCGGCGTCATCAGGCAGACCTGGGGCTCCTGCCCCGCGTTCCTCTGCAGGTCGCGCCCCGTCAGCAGGTTGAACTTCTGGTCGGTGCCGCCCAGCTCCACATCGGCCTGGACCGCCACCGAGTCCGTTCCCTGCATCAGCGGGTAGAAGAACTCGTGAATGTAAATTGGGCGACCTTCATCGTAACGTTTCTTGAAGTCTTCCCGTTCTAGCATGCGGGCGACCGTTGACTGCGCGGCCAGCCGGGTGACGTCGGCGAAGGTCATCGGCGCCAGCCACTCGCTGTTGCGCCGGATCTCCAGCTTGCTGACGTCCAGCACCCGGGCCGCCTGCTCCAGGTAGCGCTGGGCGTTCGCCGTCGTCTCCTCGTGAGTCAGCTGCGGCCGGGCCTCGTTGCGCCCGGTGGGGTCGCCGACCATCGCCGTGTAGTCGCCGATGATCAGCACGCCGTGGTGGCCGCACTCGACGAAGTCCCGCAGCTTGCGCAGCGGCACCGTGTGGCCCAGGGTCAGGTCCTTCCCCGTGGGGTCAATGCCCAGCTTCACCCGCAGGGGCCTGCCCGTCTTCACCGAGCGCTCCAGCTTCTGCCGCATCTCCTCCTCGGTGACCAGGTCCACCACGCCGCGCATCAGGATCTTCAACTGTTCATCGACACTCATGAAGCCCATTGTCATCCGTCCTTCCCGTGCATGCAGGGCGGAAAAAAGCGCCCTGACTCGGTCGTCGTGTCCAGGGACGACGTCCGCCTCGACGCCGCGGTACCACCCTGGTTGACCCCGAGAAGGGCCCACTCTCGCGTTCCGTTAACGGGGAACTTCCGGCCCGGTCTATCCATCTAACCAGGTAAGGCGCCCTGCCAGGCGCCCGAAGGCCGATGGACTCGGCGGGCAGCTCAGGAGTGTACTTCAACGCCGGGCCCCGGGGTTTTGCACCGCCCAACCCCTCTCTGGAGGCGGCTCCAGCGCCTACTCTCTCCATCATCGCCGATTTGCACCACATTCTAGCATAACCCGTCCACCCATGCAATTCCGGGGGCCCCAAGAGGAGTCTCGCCACAGAAGGCGAATTCCTTTCCCTTTGTTGGAGGTGTTTCAGTTGCCGAATACCCGACGGCCTAAAGGTTCACCACCGAAACAGCCTCCCGGGAAGCAGCGCAGGCGCAGACGCCGCTGGCTGGTCTATGCCTTCCTGCTCTTCCTGTGCGTCATGATCGGTGGCGGCGGGTTGGCCGGCGCATACGTCTACCAGGCGTATCAGGACCTGCCAACCTTCCACGAGTTTGACCCGGACCTCACGTCGGTGATCTATGACCGCTACGGTAATAAAGTGTACGAGCTGGCCATGGACGAGCACCGCACCCTGATCGACCTGGAAGACATCCCCGAGGATGTGCGAAATGCGGTGATCGCGGTCGAGGACCGCCGCTTCTACGACCATTTCGGCATCGACCCCATCCGGCTGGCCGGCGCCGTGTGGGCAGACGTCAAGTACGTTCTGGGCGTGCCGGGCTCGCAGCTGGAGGGCGGTTCCACGATCACGATGCAGCTGGCCCGCAACGCCTTCCTCACCCTGGACCAGACCATCAAGCGGAAGGTCCAGGAGATGATGATCGCGGTCCAGCTGGAGCGGCGCTTCACCAAGGATCAGATCCTGGAAAAGTACCTCAACACGGTCGCCTGGGGCGGAACGGCCTACGGCATCGAGGCCGCATCGCAGCTGTACTTCTCCAAGTCCGCCCGCGACCTCACGCTTTCCGAAGGGGCCCTGTTGGCCGGTATCCTAAAGGGTCCCTCGGAGTACAGCCCCTTCACCAACCTGGAGGGCGCCCTGGAGCGCCGGGAGATCGTGCTCGACCTCATGGTGGAGCAGGGCTACCTGGACACCGCCGAGGCCGAGCGGCTGAAGCGCGAGGTCCCCGAGATCAAGCGCGCGGAGATCACCCCGAACACGGTCACCTTCACCGGCGACTGGTACGTCGACTACGTCATCCAGATCCTCACCGATCCGGAGGAGGCGGCCAAGTACAATCTGCTCACGTTCAGCCCCGACGACCTGTACCAGAAGGGTCTGCGCATCTACACGGCCCTGGACCCCGAGAAGCAGCGGATCGCGCAGGAGAAGCTGTGGGAGATCATGCCCGCGGCCACCGTGGAGTACAGCGGCAGCGAGGATACCGAGGTGCCTGAGGCCGCCGTGGTCGTGATGGACCACACCAACGGGCACGTGCTGGCGCTGGTGGGCGGCATGGAGCACAAGCACATGCTGGGCTTCAACCGGGCGACCCAGGCCCGCCGCGACCCCGGCTCCACCATCAAGCCGCTGGTGGCCTATCTGCCTGCGATCGACCTGCTGGGCTGGGGGCCGGCGACCATCATCGACGACTCCCCGCCCCGCCTGAACGAGGACGGAACCAACGTCTGGCCCGAGAACTACGAGTTCAACTACCAGGGGCTGAAGACCATGCGATGGGTGGTCGAGCAGTCCCGCAACGCCGCCGCCGTGCGCACCCTGGAGGCCGTGACGCCCTCCAAGGGCCTGGAGTACGGCCGGAAGCTGGGCCTGCCCCTGGTCTCCCGTGAGGAGAACCCGGTCATCAACGACGAGAACCTGGCCCTCACCCTGGGCGGCCTGAGCCAGGGCGTCACCCCCCTCGAGATGACCGCCGCCTTCGGCGTGCTGGGCAGCCTGGGGCAGAAGACCGACCCGGTGGTCATCACCCGCATCGAGAACAAGTACGGCGAGGTCATCTGGGAGGCCAGGCCCAAGGTGGAGCAGGTGGTCGACCGGAACTCGGCCTGGCTGATGGTCGATGTGCTGAAGGGCGTCATCCAGCGCGGGACGCCTTCCTACGAGACCAAGGGCTGGCACGGCTGGCCCGCCGCCGGCAAGACCGGAACCACCGAAAACTGGCACGACGCCTGGTTTGTCGGCTTCACCTCTGACCTGGTCGTCGGCGTCTGGACGGGCTACGACAACGACGAGGGGCGCAAGCGGCTGCCCCACGGCGGAGGCGGCTGGCGGAACTGGACCGGCGCCGGACCGCCCACCCGCATCTGGACGGCGATCATGAACGAGTTCTACGACGAAGCGCCGGCCGACTGGGAGCGGCCCCGGGGCGTTGTGCAGGCGCAGTACTGCGAGATCACCGGCAACCAGCCCTCCGTGTGGTGCCCGGAGGATCAGGTGAAGACCGACTGGTTCCTGCAGGGGCACGAGCCCAAGCCGGAGACCTGGTTCCAGCAGGTGAAGGTCGTGCAGGTGCCGTTCCTGACCACCGACGACGGCCGGGAGATCAAGCGCTACCTGCTGTGGCAGGAGGGCTGCGAGGGCACCCCCGAGACCCTCACCCTCATCAAGCGGCCGACCACGTGGGTGAAGCACCCCACCAACCCCAACAACATATGGCGCTACTGGCCGGCAGACTGGTGGAAGGAAGTGCCCACCGAGTACTGCACGCCGGTGAAGGATGCGCAGGATCCCGGCAAGGAACCCTCGCTTCCGGGCCGGAACCCCGGCAACGGCCAGGGTAACGGCAACAACCAGGGCAACCAGGGCGCCGGACCCGGCAGCAACAACGGCTCTTCTGGCAATGGGACCGGGACCGGGACTGGGACTGAGTCCGGCACCGGCCACAACGGCTCCGGCTCCCAGGGCAGCAACCGGTCGGGTTCGTCCAACCCGGGTGGCAGTTCCAGCACCGGAGGCGGCCCGGGGAGCGGCTCGCCCGGAGGGACCGGGAACAGCGGTGGAACTCGGCCGTAGTGCAGTGGCCACGAAACGAAGTCAGGGGGAACTGGATGACAGCCAGTTCCCCCTGCGCTTTGCCCCCGGGCCGCCTCGATTCTCCGGAGCGCCGGAAGGTGCCATGCAACACGATTGCGGCCAGCGGCAGGGTTCGACGCGCCAGGGGCAGAAACTACCGTTCGGGTGATCACATGCAAGTGCGCGACCCCGTTCACGGGGATATCTACCTGACCGACGTCGAGGTCCGGGTGCTCGACACCCGCGAGATGCAGCGGCTCCGCGCCATCAAACAGTTGGGCACGGCCCACCTGGTGTTCCCCGGCTGCGTCCACACCCGGTTCGACCACAGCCTCGGCGCGCTGCACATGGCGCACCGCATGCTGGAGTCGCTCCGGCTGAACGGATTCACCATCGCCCCGGAGGATGCGCAGCTGGTGCGGCTGGCGATCCTGGTTCACGACGTGACGCACATCCCGTACGGGCACACGTTCGAGGATGAGCGGCAGATCTTCCCGCGCCACGACGCCGGCCCGCGGCTGGAGCACTTCCTGGGCATTCACACCGAGCTGGGCCGCACGTTGGCCGCCTCGGGGTACCTGGACGGGGTGAAGGCGATCCTGACCGGCCGTCCGCCCGTGCCGTGGATGGGGCAGATCGTCTCCTCCACCATCGACGCCGACCTGCTGGACTACCTGCGGCGCGACTCCTTCTTCGCGGGCCTGCGCATGAACTACGACGACCGGGTCCTCTCCTACTTCATCAAGGAGGACGGCCGGCTCCTGATCAACATGGTGAAGCACGGGCTGGACCGGCCCGACGCCCGCACCGAGGTCATCCACCTGCTGCGCATGCGCTACGTGCTGACTGAGCGGCTCTACCTGCACCACGCCAAGATCGCCGCCGGGGCGATGATCTCCAAGGCCGTCGAACTGCACACCCGGCACACCGGCCTGCGAGAGGAAGCGCTCTACGGCCTGGGGGACCAGACCTTCCTCGACCTGCTTGCCCGGCTGCCCGGCCCGGGCATCATCCAGCAGCTGGTGGAGGGCGTCATCGAACGGCGCCTGTACAAGCGGGCCTACGTGCTCTCGGGCGACAGCCTGGGCGACGCGCGCGACGCCTTCATCGCCCGGTACGGCGGCCAGTCGGAGGCCAGGGAGGCGCTGGAGGAGCAGATCGCGAAGAACGCCCGGCTCAAGCCCGGCCAGGTGATCGTCTACTGCCCGAAGGCCAGCTTCTTCAAGGAAGTGCAGGTGCCCGTCCGCTCCCGCCACGGCGTCGGCCCGCTGCTGGAGCTGGACCGCTCGGGCGAGGTGGCCGCCATGGCGCGGCAGTACGAGGGCCTATGGCGCACGTACGTCTTCTGCCCGGCGGAGAAGGTGGACGCGGTGCGCCGGGCGTGCGAGAAGATCTTTGGGTATGAGAGCGAGTACCGGTAGTTTGCCGGGGGATATCGTTGGGCGGTCCCGCCAAAACGGCGGGACCGCCTTTGGTTTGCAGGCGGCCGTGTGGGCATGCGGATCCCTGGGCGTGCGGTCCCTGGGCGTCGGGGAGGAGCATGTCCTCTTCGTCACCTTCCGGGCCGAAATCACCGGCGGCACTCTGGGGCGCAGGTCTGCTGGATGATGTTCGAGCCGCGGCCTGGAAGTACATCGACGAAGCGCAGCGATTGATGCCCTACTACGAGGGAGTAGACTCACTCCCGCAGCTTCGCCACCGTCACCCCGTCGCCGCCCTCGCCGATGCCACCCAGACGGTACGATGCCACCCGGCGGTCGCGCCGCAGGGCCTCCGTCACGGCCTTGCGCAGGGCGCCGGTGCCCTTGCCGTGGATGATGCGCACCTGGTCCAGCCCGGCCAGCATGGCGTCGTCCAGGAACTTGTCGACCCGCTCCAGGGCCTCGTCCACCAGCAGCCCCCGCAAATCGACCTCTGTCGGCACCTCCCGGGCCTTGGCGGCGGCCAGGCCCTTCCCGCGGGTCCGCATGCCGCCGAGAGCGCCGGTCTTCGCCGCGGGCTGCTCCTCCTCCACCCGCTCCAGGTCATTCACCGACACGGTCATCTTGATGATGCCCGCCTGCACCAGCAGGTTGCCGTCGGCGTCGGGTTCGGTGAGCACGTACCCGTTGGTGTCCAGCGACACGATGCGCACCGCGTCGCCCGGCTTCAGCCCGCGCGGCACCGCGCCGCTGCGGCGGCGCAGCTCCTCCGCGGCGGGCTGCACGGCCTGGCGGGCCTGCGCGAGCCGGCTGCGGGCGGTGTGGATGGCCTGCATCCGCTCCGCCTCCCGCTGCTCGCGCAGGGCCTGCTTCAGCTCGCTGATCACCGCCTCGGCCTCCCGCCGGGCGGTGGACAGGATCTGCTGCGCCTGGGCCCGGGCCTTCTCCACCGTCTCGGCGGCCTTCTTCTTCGCATCGCCATAGCGGCGCTCGTACTCCTCCCGCATGCGCTGGGCCTCGGCCCGCAGCCGGGTGGCCTCCGTGCGCTCTTTCTCCAGCTCCGCCCGGGTGGCGTGGATACCCTGAATCAGGTCCTCCACCCGCTCCTGCTCCTTCGTCAGGAACTGCCGGGCGCGGTCGACGATGTGCGGCGGGAGCCCCAGCCGCCGGGAGATCTCAAAGGCGTTGGAGGAGCCGGGCACCCCGATGAGCAGCCGGAAGGTGGGCTGCAGGGTCTCCACGTCAAACTCCACCGAGGCGTTCTCCACCCGGCTGCGCGTGTAGGCGTAGGTCTTCAGCTCCGAGTAGTGGGTGGTGGCCACCGTCTTCGCCCCGCGCTTGTGCAGGTGCTCCAGGATCGACATGGCCAGGGCGGCGCCCTCGGTGGGGTCGGTGCCGGCGCCGAGTTCATCCAGAAGCACCAGCGCAGGGCCTTCGAGCGCGTCGAGGATCCGGATGATGTTGGTCATGTGCCCCGAGAAGGTCGAGAGCGACTGCTCGATCGACTGCTCGTCGCCAATGTCCACGAAGACCTGCTCGAAGATGCCCACCCGGGTGCCATGGCCGGCGGGCAGGTGGAGCCCCGCCTGGGCCATGAGGACGAAGAGCCCCATGGTCTTCAGCGCCACGGTCTTGCCGCCCGTGTTGGGGCCGGTGATCACCAGGGTGTCGAACGTGAGGCCGATGTGGACGTCGATGGGCACCACGTTGCCCTTCAGCAGGGGATGCCGCCCCTTGCGGATCTCCAGCAGCGGCTCCCGGACCAGTTCGGGCTCCACGCAGTTCAGATCCAGCGAGAGCTTGCCCTTGGCCGAGGCGAAGTCGATCTGCGCCACGGCCTGCAGCGTGTCCGTCAGGGCGTCGGCCTCGTCGGCCACCAGGGCGGAGAGGCGCGTCAGAATGCGCGCCACCTCCTCGCGCTCCTTCAGAGCCAGCTCCCTGAGGTCGTTGTTCATCTCCACGATGGCCAGCGGCTCGATGAAGAGCGTCGAGCCGGAGCTGGACTGGTCATGCACGATGCCCGGCACCTGGGCCCGGTACTCGATCTTCACCGGCACCACGAACCGGTTGTCGCGGATCGTCACAATCGGGTCCTGCAGGTACTTGGCCGCCGGGCCCCGCACGAAGCTCTCCAGCCGGTCCTTCATGCGGTTCTGCAGCGTGCGCATCGAACGGCGGATCTCCGCCAGGGCCGGGCTGGCGTCGTCGCGCACCTCGCCGTGCTCATCCACCGCCCGGCGGATCTCCGCCTCCAGGTGGTTGAAGGTGCCGAGCATGCGCGAGAGCGCAGTCAGAATGGGCAGGTCCTCCTGCTCCTCCAGGAACCGCTTCAGCCGGCGGCTGCTCGCGGCCGTGTCGGCCACGTCCAGCAGGTCGCCCGGCTCCAGCATGCCCCCGCGCACCGCCCGCTGCACGTGCGCGCGGATGTCGTGCAGGCCGCCCAGCGGGATGGCGTGGCCCCCGAGGTAGAGCCGCTGTGCCTCCGTGGTCTCGGCCTGCCGGTGCTGCACCTCCAGGAAGTCGGTCGCCGGCGTGAGCGACTCCACGACCTCCTTCCCCAGCGAGGTCGCCGTCCGCTCGGCCAGCATCTCCTTTATCTTGGCGAACTCCAGGGTTCGCAGCGTGCGTTCGTCCATAGCGGTGTTGCGTCGATGCTCCTCTCATGAATAAGCAAGTCAAAAATGCCGCCGTACAGTCTAGACGTCAGTGCCCTGCGATTGTTCCGGCGCCTTGAGCACGCACGACAGGTTCAGGGTTACCCCACCACATCCAGGATCGCCGGGGCGATGTCCAGCAGCGACCGGATGCGCCTGGCCACATCTCCGGCGCCCGGGCCCCGTACGATGGTGGCCACGGGGTTGAACGTGTGCGGCTTCACCGACAGGTCCTCAATATTGCCGTGGTCAGAGGTGATCACCAGCAGGTGATCGTCCGGCAGGGCCTCCAGCAGCCCGCCCAGAAAGCGGTCGAGCCGCTCCAGCACCCGCCGCGCCTCATCCATGTCGCGGGCGTGGCCGGCCCGGTCGGTGAGGAAGTGCTCGTAGAGCGTGAAGTGGTGCTCGGCAGCCACCCGGGCCGCCCTCCGGCCGGCCTCGGCGGGGTCCACCGGATCGAGGTCATAGCCCATCTGCCGGAGGACGTGGTGGTCGATGTCAAAGCCCACCGCCTCCCCCCGCCGCAGCTGGTCGAAATCCCGGAACACCTGGATGCCGGCTGCCAGCGCCGCGACGGTCGACGCCGAGGGCCGGTAGCGCCGGTCTGCCTGCAGGGGCTGCCCCGCGGCCACCCACTCGAAGAACTCGGGCCGGAACGCGTTCAGAAAGGTGGCCGTGAGCCCCCGCTCCACCACCCGCTTGAAGATCGAGTGCTCGTTCAGGATGGCCTTCAGCGTGGGGGTCGGGTAGGCGTTCAGGTGCCGCCCGATCGCCCGGGCCCCGTTCTGCCCGGTGAAGATGGCGGTCTGCCCCGTCGCGCTCTGGGGCAGGCCGGGCACGCCCAGGCTCGGGTCGGTGACGACGGCCGCCACGTTCGGCCCCGAATAGGGCACCGCCCCGCGCCAAAGCGGCCTTCCGCCCAGCAGCGATCGGAAGGCCGGCATCTCCGCGGTCATGAGCGGGTTGCGGGCCGGGTCGTCGTCGCCCAGCCCCAGCCCATCAATGAAGAACATCATCACCCTCACGGTACCACCTCCGGCCGTCGGGCTTCGAGGGCGAGGCGCGCGCCGCCTCGGCGGCGGTGTCCCGCAACTCCCGGGCGACCTGCTGCAGCGCCCGCTCTGCGACTTCCTGCTGCAGCGCCCGCTTCACGGGGCCCTGCCGGAGCGCCCGCTCGACGGCGTCCTGCACCAGGGACGGCAGCCGGCGGGCGAGCACCTGCTCCACCGCGCGCTCCACGTCGCGGGGCGTCGCCGGTCCCGCCTCCCGCTTCAGGATCACGCTGATGCCCCCGGCCTGCTCGATCCAGGCCTCCTTCACCTCCGACACGTCCTCCACCTCCTTGTGGCGGAGGGCGGTCATGAGGTCGGCCATGGACACCCGTTCTTTGAGAAGATTACGCCTCAGCACCCGGCCATCCTTCACCAGCAGTGTAGGAGAGCCCTCGCTCCACCGCTCAAACCCCTTCCAGTGAAGGTTGATGGTGGTGAGAGCCACGTGCAGACCGCCGATCAGGGCGACGGGGATCAGGCCGTGGAGGAAGTCGACATCCAGTTCGCCGATGGGGATCGCGGCCACCTCGCCGATCATGATCACCATCGCCAGGTCGAACGGGGCCAGGTTCGAGATGGACCGCTTGCCGGTCCACCGGACCACAATCATCACAAACACAAACGTCAGGACCGTGCGCGACAGAAGCACGGGCACGTGCTGAAAGAGCTCCTTCGCCCAGTCGGCGGTGAAGATCTGCGCCAGGCTCCACACCCTCAGTACAACGCCCCTTTCCCGCGGGTCCCGCCGGACCGCTCCCATAGGATACCCCGGGGACCGCGGTTGCACGGGGCGCGGGGCTCAGCCGCCTGCGAGCTCGGCCACCTCCTCCCATTCCACGTAGAGCCGCTCCAACTCAGCCTGCACGGCGTTGTACTCCGCTACGGTCTCCCGGCCGGTGGCGCTCTTGTAGATGTCGGGGTCGGCCATCCGCTCCTCCAGTTCGGCCTTGCGCGCTTCCAGTTCCTGAATCGCCGCCTCCAGCCGGCGGGCGGCCTCCGCCGCCTTCCGCTCCTCCTTGCGGGAGCGCGCCCCCGCCCGGCGCGCCCCGGCCTCCTGCGCACCGCCACGCCGCCCGCTGTCGGCGCCCCCGGCCTCCGCCTCGTCGGCGGCCACCTGGGCCGCCAGCATCGCCAGCCGCTCCTTCTCCTCCCGGTAGGCCGTGTAGTTGCCCTCGTAGACGTTGATGCCCTCGGCGTGGCCGAACTCCCAGACGTGGGTGGCGATGCGGTCCACGAAGAAGCGGTCGTGGGAGACGAAGATGATGGTGCCCGGGTAGGCCCGCAGCGCCTCCTCCAGCACCTGCTTGGACTCCAGGTCCAGGTGATTGGTGGGCTCGTCCAGGAGCAGCACATTCGCACCGCTCACCATGAGCTTGGCCAGGATCAGCCGGTTGCGCTCGCCGCCGGAGCAGTCGCCGATGCGCTTCAGCGCGTCGTCGCCGGAGAAGAGGAACTGGCCGAGCAGGGAATGGGCGTCGAACTTGGTGAAGCCCGGCAGTTCCATGATCTCCTCCAGACAGGTGCGGTTCGGATCCAGGTCGTCCAGGTCCTGGCTGAAGTAGCCCCGCTGCACGCCGACGCCCCAGCGGTAGGAGCCGGCGGTGGGCTCCAGCAGGCCGTGGATGATCTTCAGGAAGGTGGTCTTGCCGGAGCCGTTGGGACCCACCAGGGCCACCCGGTCGCCCTTCTGCACCGTGAGGTCGGCATCCCGGAACAGGGTGCGCTCGCCGAACGACTTGGTGAGCCCCTCCACCTTCAGGACGTCGTCGCCCGACTCGTAGTCGATGTCGAAGGCGAGCCGCATCGTGCGCTTCCGCACCTGCGGCCGCTCCATCAGCTCCATCTTCTCCAGCTGCCGCTTGCGGGCCATCGCCTGGCCCTTGCGCCGGGCGTTGCTCCGCCACTTCTCGTAGAAGACCCGCAGCCGCTCGGCCTCCCGCTGCTGCCGCTCGTACTCGGAGAGCAGGGCCTCCTCCCGGCGCTTCTTCTCCTCCAGGTAGTAGGAGTAGTTGCCGTGGTAGATGTCACACGTCTGGTGATCCAGCTCCAGCGTGCGGCTGATCACCCGGTCCAGGAAGTACCGGTCGTGGGAGACCAGGATGGCGGCGGACTTCACCTGCCGGAAGTAGCCCTCGAGCCACTCCACCGCCTGCAGATCCAGGTGGTTGGTGGGCTCGTCCAGCAGCATCAGGTCGGGCTCCGACAGGAGGATCTTCGCCAGGCCCAGGCGGACCTTCTGGCCGCCGGAGAGCACGTCCACCGGCTTTTCCATGTCCTCCTCGGTGAAGCCGAGGCCGAAGAGCACCGCCCGCGCCCGGGCGGGCGCGTCGTAGGCGCCCGCGGCCTCGTAGAGGGCCGTCACGCGGGTGTACTCATCCATGATGGCCTGCAGGGCCTCCTCCGACTCCGCCTGGCCCATGCGGGCCTCCAGCTCCCGCAGGCTCCGCTCCCACTTCGCCAGGTGGCTGAAGACCGCCTTGGCCTCGGCGAGCACGGTGCGGCCGGGCGTGAGATCGGGGTCCTGGCTCAGGTAGCCGATGCGGGTGCCGGAAGGGATGATGATCCGCCCGTCGTCGTACTCCAGCCGGCCCATCAGGATCCGGAGCAGGGTCGTCTTGCCGGTGCCATTGCGGCCCACGAGGGCCATCTTCTCGCCCTCGTTGAGCAGGAACGAAATATCCTTGAAGAGCAGCTCGACCCCCCAGTACTTGGAGAGCCCCTGCACCGTCAGAATCGCCATGGTCAGTCGCTCCTTCCGTCATCCCCAAGCAGGGTGATGGAGGGTCCGGGAGACGGCAGGGATAGGTGTCGCACAAACACGCAAAAGCCGCGGGTAAGCCCTCTTACCGCGGCGGCCTGCATACGCGCTGAAGAGGCTTACCGCCCTGCTGGACCGTCGCCGTCCCGTCCTGCCGTCAAAAAGGGCACACGCCCCCCTCTGCTCCGGGAGCGCACGGCTTAGAACGGACGCACGGCCAACAGCATCATGGCGGTCTCCTCTCCTCCAATTCACACAGATTACGTTTATGGTACGTCACCCGCGCAGCCACTGTCAAGGTGAGGCATGATCCTGCCCCGTCGCCGCGGGCATGGCGGTGCACGTCCTCGCCGGACCCGTCACAGCTCCTTCTGCCTCATCCGCTCGTAATCCGCTCGCAGAATCGCCATGATCACCGCGTCGTAGTAGGATCCGTTGATGAAGCCGTACTGGCGCAGCCGCCCCTCGCGGACCAGCCCGGCCTTCTCGTACGCCCGCAGTCCGGCCGCGTTGTGTGCGTTGACCGTGAGCCAGATTCGGTTCAGGTTGAACTGATCAAATCCGATGTGCAACAACAGGCGCACGGCGTCGGTGCCGTATCCCTTGCCGCGGTACTCGGCCTCGCCAATCAGGATGGCCAGCTCGGCCGACCGGGCGACATGATTGAACGACCGGATGGTGCAGCCGCCGATGTGGGTCCCCCTGTGCAGGTCCTCGATGGCCCACTCCACGAAAGCCTCGCTGGAGGCCGCGGCAGATTCGAGGTAGCTGCGAATCTCCTCCCGGGAAAGCCGGCCGGGCCGCATGCCGAGCGTATTCGCCACGGCCGGGTCGTTCATCCAGCGGTAACGATCGTCCAGGTCCTTGACGGGATCCACTCTGCGCAGCCGGACCAGCTTGCCCTCATACATGGAATCGACACCTCGCATCGAGTGATGGAGCAGGCTCACCGCAACCTCCGAATGGGCAAGAAGGGATGTGCGTCAGCACATCCCTTCTTCCATCATTTGGTCGGGGTGACAGGATTTGAACCTGCGACCTCACGGTCCCGAACCGTGCGCTCTACCAAGCTGAGCCACACCCCGATTCAGTTGTGAGCGGATCCCATTTGGATGGCAGATGTGCCCGCGCACATCTGCCATCCAAGTGGTCGGGCTGACAGGATTTGAACCTGCGACCTCTTCCACCCCAAGGAAGCGCGCTACCAAACTGCGCCACAGCCCGATTCTGCGCGCCCAGGCCGGGGAACTCCCGGCCCGGGCCTGGCGGAGAGGGTGGGATTCGAACCCACGGTACGGTTTCCCGTACACAGCATTTCCAATGCTGCACCTTCAACCACTCGGACACCTCTCCGGGTGCTGGCGCGCCGGGCAGGATTCGAACCTACGACCACCTGATTCGTAGTCAGGTACTCTATCCAGCTGAGCTACCGGCGCATGCCATCCGGCCGGGGTCTCAGACGGCCGGACTCTGGTGGAGCTAAGGGGATTCGAACCCCTGACCTCGTGAGTGCGATTCACGCGCTCTCCCAACTGAGCTATAGCCCCATGCCCAAGAAGAAATATGGCGGAGGCGACGGGATTCGAACCCGCGATCTCGGCCGTGACAGGGCCGCATGTTAGGCCTCTACACCACGCCTCCGTATAGAGCGACAGCGGACAGAGCGAATTATAACAGGACTTCGGGTATTATGCAACCCCTGGTGGACCGCGTAGGACTCGAACCTACAACCTGCCGATTAAGAGTCGGATGCTCTACCAATTGAGCTAGCGGTCCATATGGAGCGGGCGATGGGAATCGAACCCACGCCTTCAGCTTGGGAAGCTGACGTTCTACCATTAAACTACGCCCGCAACTGGCTCCGGCAGTAGGATTCGAACCTACAACCCTCCGGTTAACAGCCGGATGCTCTACCGTTGAGCTATGCCGGAATCTGCTCGCCACCCTCTGGCAAGGAATAATGATACCGCAACTGGGCCGATCTCGCAACCCGCCCCGCTGAAGCAGCACTTGCCTGCAAAGTCGCACCCTGCAGGCAGGCCGGCGGCCCCTCTTTTCGGCGGACAGCCGCGCTGTTCGGCGGGGCGGGCGCGAAGCGGAGCGCAGCGCTACAGCCGGCGAACGTTCACGGCGCACGGGCCGCGGTCGTTGCTGCCCACGTCGTAGGACACCGCATCACCGATCTGCAGCTGGTTGAAGTCCGTGTTCACCACCGCGCGCCAGTAGAAGAACAGGTTTTCGCCGCCCTCATCCGGCGTGATGAACCCGTAGCCCTCCCGCAGGTTCTGAATCCGACCGGTCTTCGTCCCCGGTGCGGTCTCCACGGCACCGAGCTCCGCCACCGCCATCCCTCCGGTCTCCAGGCCACCGGTTGCCATCCCGCCGGTCTCCGTTCCCGTCTCCCGCGAACCCGTTGCCGGCCACGTGAAGCGGGCTTCCGCGGGCGGCACGAACAGGCCGTTGATCAGCGGGTCGTTCCGCAGCGAACGGTCGTCGATGATCTGGTGCATCATCATGGGATAGGTGGCCTCGTCCAGGAGGCTCTGGGAGGTGCGGGTCTCCCGCTCGTTGCCGTTCTGGTCGACGTACTTGAAGTCCCAGCCGAGCAGCATGACGCGCGTGCCCATGGTGTTCAGCTTGCGCAGGAGCGGCACGAAGTCGCCGTCGCCGGCGATGAGGGCGACCACGTCGAACCGTTTGTGGACCGCGAGTTCGAACGCCTCCAGCGCCAACCAGACGTCGATGCCCTTCTCGCCCCCGGCCGTGATGGGCAGGTAATGGGTCACCACGCCCTCCTTGATCAGGACGTCATCGAAGTTGCGCTCGTTTACGAGCTGCTGCAGCTCCAGCCCCTGGGCCCGCAGCCGACCCCGGAAGTAGTGGGCGTCTACGATGTGGCAGTACCTGACATCGCACCCTTCACTGTCGGCCACCTTGTGGCGGATGAAATCGTGGAGCCCGCCGATGCTGATACGTGAGCGCCGGGAATGATGATAGTTATAGTAGTTGCTCACATGGTAGAAATAGTTCCCGTCGTAGAAGACGCCGATCCGGGTCAGCTTGCTGGCCGTCATGCCGCCATCAGTCCTCCCTAATGCGCGAGTTCGAGGGCTATATACCAGCCCCCGAACTTAACGATACGCAAAACTTATGAAGACGGTACAGCCTCTTCCAGGGTTTGTCAAGACGGGCTGCCATGGATGTGGCAAGAAACCCACCGGCCGCCGGGCCGCTCGATCAGCGCGGGCCGAACGGTGCGGCAGACCTCTCCCACAACCGCCGGGCAGCGGGGATGGAACGGGCAGCCCGGCGGCGGATCCAGCGGGCTGGGCGGCGCCCCCTGCAGGATGATCCGCTCCCGCTGCCCCTGTCCCGGCGCGGCCGAGAGCAGCGCGCGGGTATACGGGTGCAGCGGCTCCTCAAAGAGCGGCTCGGTGGGCCCGATTTCCACGATCTGCCCCAGGTACATCACGGCGACCCGGGTGCTCAGGTGGCGCACCACGCTCAGGTCGTGGGAAATGAACAGGTAGGTCAGCCGGAACTCCTGCTGCAGATCCTCCAGCAGGTTGATGATCTGCGCCTGCACCGACACATCCAGGGCCGAGACCGGCTCGTCCGCGACGATCAACCGGGGATGCATGGCCAGGGCCCGGGCGATGCCGATGCGCTGCCGCTGGCCGCCGCTGAACTGGTGCGGGTAGCGGTCCAGGTGGCGGGGGGCGAGCCCCACCCGCTCCATGAGCGCAGCCGCCTCCTCCCGCCGCTCCCTGGGCGGCAGGCCCCGCAGCGCAAGCGGCACAGAGAGGATCTGCCGCACCGTCTTGCGCGGGTTCAGCGACGCGTACGGATTCTGGAACACAATCTGCGCCTGCTGCCGGAAGCGGCGGAGGCCGGCGGCGTCCAGGCCGAACACATCCTGCCCGTCGAAGAGGACCTCACCGCGGGTCGGCTCGTACAGCCGCAGGATCGTCCGGCCCAGGGTGGACTTGCCGGAGCCGCTCTCGCCCACCAGCCCCAGCGTCTCCCCTTCGTGCAGGGTAAACGACACGCCGTTCACGGCCTGGAGCACCCGATCGCCCTCGCCGGTCAGCAGGCGGTGCAGCACGGTACGCGGCAGGACGAAGTGCTTGTACAGGTCCCGGACCTCGAGGAGGGGAGCCGCGCTCATCCGGCCATCACCTCCTCGATGCGGATGCAGCTGACCTCCCGCCCATCGGGCATCACCTGCAGGGGAATCTCCTGATCCAGGCACTGGGGGATGGCGTGGGCGCACCGGTCGGCAAAGGCGCATCCCCGCGGCAGCTGGGTCAGGTCAGGCAGCGAGCCGGGGATGGGCTCCAGCCGCCCGCGGCGGCCGCCGAAGGTGGGCAGGCAGCCGACCAGGCCCTGCGTGTACGGGTGGCGCGGATCGTTCACCACCTGCTCCGCCGGGCCCACCTCCACGATGCGCCCGGCATACATCACGGCGATGCGGTCGCAAAACTCGGCCGCCAGCCCGATGTCGTGGCTCACCAGCAGGATCGCGGTGTTGCGCTCCCGGTTGATTTCCTTCAGCAAGTCCAGGATCTGTGCCTGGATCGTGACGTCCAGGGCCGTCGTCGGCTCGTCCGCCAGCAGAAGGCGCGGGTTGCACGCGAGCGCCGAGGCGATCAGCACGCGCTGCAGCATCCCGCCGCTGAACTGGTGCGGGTAGGCCCGGTACCGCTGCGCGGCGTTGGTGATGCCCACGGCCTCCAGCAGCTGGATGACCCGCTCCCGCTCCTCGGCCTTTGACTTGCAGTACCGGTGGACCCGCAGGCTTTCCCGCACCTGCTCACCGATGGGCATGGAGGGGTTCAGCGAGGTCATCGGGTCCTGGAAGACCATGCCGATCTCGTAGCCCCGGACGGCCCGGTAATCCTTCGGCGACAGCCCCGTGAGCTCCCGCCCCTTCAGCCGCACCGACGACCCCGGCAGAATGCGCCCGGGCCGGGCGATCAGGCCCATCACCGCCAGCAGCACGGTCGACTTCCCGGACCCGGACTCGCCGATCAGCCCGACGATCTCACCGGCCTGCACCTCCAGGCTCACGCCGTCCACCGCGCGCAGCGGACCCCTGGGCGAGGGAAACTCCACCGACAGGTTTTCAATAACCAGCAGTTTCTCCACTTGCTTCCCCCCTTCACCGCCGCAGGCGGGGATCCAGCGCTTCGCGCAGCCCCTCGCCGAAAAGGTTGATGGCCAGCACGAGCCCCACGATGGCCAGGCCCGGCATCGTGGCGACCCACCAGGCGTTCAGCATCTGGTCGCGGCCGGCGCTCACCATCGACCCCCATGCGGGGATGGATGGCGGTATGCCCAGCCCGAGGAATGAAAGCGAGGCTTCCATGATAATCATGTAGCCCATGCGCAGCGTGCCCAGCACCAGCAGGGAATGGTAGATGTTGGGCAGCACCTCGCTGACGATGATCGCGACCGGCCCCCGGCCCAGGGCCCGGGCGGCCTCCACGTACTCCTTGGTTCCCTCAGACATCATCTCGCCGCGGGCCAGCCGGTAAAACTCCACCCACGCCTTGAAGCAGAGCGCGATGATGAGGTTGCCGAAGCCGGGGCCGATGATGGCCATCGCGAAGATGGTGAACAGCAGGTAGGGGAAGCCCATCAGCAGGTCGGCGAACCGGGACAGAATGCGGTCCACCCAGCCCCGCCAGTAGCCGGCGATGCACCCGAGCAGGGTGCCCACCACGAGGGAGATCGCCACCGAGATCAGCCCCACGAGGAGCGATACCCGGGCGCCATACAGGATGCGGGAGAAGATGTCGTACCCCAGTTGATCTGTTCCCAGAAGGTGGTTCCAACTCCCACCTTCGAGAAACGCCGGGGGCTTCAGCCGGTTCGCCAGCACCATCTCACGGGGGCCATACGGGGCAATCACTGGGGCAAAGAGGGCGGCGAAGGCATAGAGCAGGATGACGACCAGACCAACCACCGCACTGGGGTTGGACACGAAGCGGCGCCAAAAACCCATCCTCCACCTCCTCTAGAGTTCGAGCTTCGGATTCAGCTGCGTGTAGATGATGTCCACTAGCAGGTTTGCAATCAGGAACGTCAGCGCGTACAGCATGACTGCCCCCTGCACCAGCGCGTAGTCGCGGCCGAAGATCGCCCCCACGACCAGCCGGCCCAGCCCGGGCCAGCCGAAGACGGTCTCGACGATCATGTTGCCGCCCAGCAGCACGCCGAGCTGGAGCCCCGTGACCGTAACCGTGGGGATGAGCGCATTCCTGAGACCGTGCCGCAGCACAACCTGCCACTCGGGCACCCCCCGGGAGCGGGCCGCCATGACGTAATCCATCTGCAGCGCCTCCAGCATGGAGGAGCGCGTCACCCGGGCGATGATCGCCGTGAGTTCGGCGCCCAGCGTCACGGCTGGCAGCACCAGGTGGCGCAGGGCGTCCTTCAGCAGCACCCAGTCCCGCGCCAGGATGGCATCCAGCACGTACAGCCCGGTGAGGTCGGGCGGTGCGATGCCCGCGGAGAGCCGGCCCTGCACCGGCGTCCAGCCCAGGTGCACGGAGAAGAGCATGATGGCCATGATGCCGAGCCAGAAGGCGGGCATCGAGATGCCCAGGAACGAGAAGCCCATGGCGAGCCGGTCGAAGACGGAGTTTCGCCTGACCGCCGAGATCACCCCGATGGGCAGGCCGACCATCAGGGCGAACGTGAGGGCCGCCAGGGCCAGTTCGACCGTCGCCGGGAAGGCCTCAGCGATGATGTCGGTAACCGGACGCTGCTCCCGGAACGATAGCCCCAGGTCGCCGCGGAGCAGCCCCCGCACGAAGATGGAGAGCTGCTCCGTCAGCGGCAGATCCAGATGAAGCTCGCGGCGGAGCGCGTCGATCTCGGCCTGGGAGACGTTGCCGGCCTGACCCATCATGATGTCCACCGGGTCGCCGGGCAGGAGGCGTACAAAGACAAAGACCAGCAGCAGCATCAAGAGCGACATCGGCAGGGCCGTCAACACCCGCTCCAGTATCCGAATCGCTTTCACGCCATCCGCCTCCCAATCCGTTAATCCGTCACGTATCCGGCCTCCTGCAGGAGCTGCTTCGCCAGCTCGGGATCGTACTTCAGGGGCTCGATCGACTCATCGAAACCGAATCCGCTGGGCAGCATGGCCGTCGCCACCCTGTGGGCCCGGCCGCCGTAGATCTCGCGCAGAATCGTGTCCCAGTCGACGGCATGGTTCAGGGCGCGGCGCACCCGGGCGTCGGTGAGGATGTTGTTGTTGAGCTCGATCATGTAGAGCCGCGTGCCCTGGGTGGTCAGCACCTTCACGTTGCTGTCGGCCTCCAGCAGCGGAATCTGGTCAACCGGCACCTCCTGGATGATGTGGACCTCGCCGGCCTTCAGGGCCGCCACCCGGGTGGAGGGCTCCGGAATCATGCGGAAGGTGACCGTCTTCAACTGCGCAGGCCCCACGGGCGGCAGCGCATCCGACCCGCCGTAGTAGTCGTCGAACCGCTCCAGCACGATCTCGGTGTCCACCTGGCCGCGCACGAATTTGAACGGGCCGGTGCCCATGGGGTTCTCGGACAGGGCCTGCGAGGAACCCATCCGCTCCACGTGGGCCTTGGACACGATCTGGGTGTGCGGCAGCAGCTGGAGCCAGGTCGGGAACGGGTGCTCCAGGGTGAACTTCACCTCGTAGTCGCTCAGCTTCTCCACCGACTTGATGGGTCCGAGCAGACCCAGGCGGGGGGACTGCTGGCCGTCAACGCCGTCGGGCGCCATGATCCGCTCGAAGGTGAAGACGACGTCGTCGGCGGTCATCTCGGTGCCGTCGTGGAACTTCACGCCCTGCTTCAGCTTGAAGATGTAGGTCGTCGGATCCGGCTGCTCCCAGGACTCCGCCAGCTCGGGAACGATCTCGCCGTTGGGGGTGCGGGTGACCAGACCGTCGTAGATGTTGCGGATGACGGTCTCCGTGTCACGGTCGCGGTGGTTGGCCGGATCCAGCGACTGGAGCCGGTCCACGCGCATCCCGACCACCAGCGAGTCGGCGCCGGTGCGGCTGACGTCGTGCAGGTTGATGCGGCTGTCCATGGCCGGGGTGAAGCCGACGACATCGGCGGTGGTGGCCTCGACCACGTCCATGTAGTAGCCGAAGATCCACGGCGCGTCCTCAATCAGGATCTGCTGGGCCTGATGGTATGCGTTGCGGCGTGCGTCGGGATCCGTCCCCGAAGACCCCTCATCCAGCAACCGGTCAACCTCGGGGTTGGAGTAGAAGGAATAGTTGCCGCGGTCGTTGGTCTTCAACTTCGGCACGGCCAGGTCGTAGGGATCAAAGGTAGAACTCCCCCAGTCCTGGGTGTAGGCAACCCGGGTCCCCTGCTTGATTTCCTCTAGCAACGCGTTCTTTTCCCAAATGCGCACCTCGGCCTGAACACCGATCTGGCGCAGATAAGCCGCCACCGCTTCTGCCTCCGGAACGCGACCCTGGAACGCGTCAATCGTGATGGACAGGCGCCGGCCCTCTGCCTGCTGCCGGTCGCCGGAGCTGTCGCTTCTCTGCCCGGACGAACAACCTGCCATCACCAGCAGGCCGGCGGCCATGGCCGTCGCCACCAGTCGGATCCAACGTCCACGCTTCACCAATTCATCCCCCTCCTCTTTGTCTTTCGGGCCTCGGGAGAAAGCAGGCGCGACGCCACACGAGGAGCGGCGTGCGCCAGCTTCCAACTTGTCTGCACGGGCACAAGTTGTTGGATTCGACGGCCCCCCGCCAAACCCCTTCAGCGCGGCGGACAGATATTGGAATCGGCGGGAAACTTGCGCTGAACCCGACCCCCGGGCCTCCCAGTGAATTAAGACGACGGAGGGTGGTAGATGATTATGCCCGGTCTGGGGCCGCTAGATGGACCAGGGTCACTTTCGCCTCTTCGCGCAGAGATTTCCTCCGGGTAGGCCTCGGCGAAACCATCCGGCAGCGGGATCGGCGCTCGCTTCAGATGCCGGTCAGAGAAGGCCAGCGCACCGCGGGCATCTCCCAATCCATGTCCAGGCATGCCTGCGCACCGGCTCTGTGCGGCAGGCCCCTGCGCTCACCATCCCGCCCGCATTGTCGCATGTTGTTGCATGTCTTTCGCCCTGCCGTTCTTGCCAGCCGGTGTTGAGGGCGGTTGGTGGCAATAATCATCAGGCAGTATGAAAACTGACAGGGCTATTCGGCGTGCTCGAACGCCGAATAGCCCTGTCAACAGTGGGAACCGCAAGTTTTCCGCTTTCGCTCGAACGCGGAAGCGTAAAACCTGCGGTTCCCAGGTGGCGGCGGGCGGGTTGAAGGAGGATCTAGGTGTCGACGCTGCGTGTTCGCCGGCGGCGGGCGCCCGTTAGATGACATAATACCCCAGTTCGGTTGACATAATGACCCGGTCAGGCGGGGGTCTGCGAGGTCGGGGGCGCTCCCCCTGGTTGGGAGCCGCAAGTTTTTCGCTTTCGCTCGAACGCGGAAGCGTAAAACCTGCGGTTCCCGTCGCAGGCGGTGGGCCACAGTCTCTATGAACTGAGGAGGGGGCCTACACCCCCTCCTCAGAATTGTGCGGACCACGCCGAAGAGAACCGGGCTCAGGG
Organism: Bacillota bacterium; assembly: GCA_023623185.1. GTDB lineage: Bacteria > Bacillota > Sulfobacillia > Symbiobacteriales > Symbiobacteriaceae > Symbiobacterium. The sequence continues at coordinate 12,726 of JAMNXV010000132.1, read as the reverse complement.
TTCAGGACCCAGGGCGGCCAGTTCGCAGCCCGAAGCCCGTAGCCACAGCCCACTCGCCGCTAGCTCCGCAGCTCCGCCCCCAGCGCCTTCAGCGCCTCCCGGACCCGGTTGTGCACCGGCTCCAGCTCGGCATCGGTCAGCGTGCGGTCCGCGGCGCGGTAGACCAGGTGGTAGGCCAGCGACCGCTTGCCCTCCGCCACCCGCTCGCCCTGGTACACGTCGAACAGACGCACTTCCTCCAGCAGGCCGCCGCCTGCCTCACGGATCGCCGCCTCCAGCCGGTCGGCGGGCAAGTCGAGGTCGACCAGCATCGCCACGTCGCGGGCGACGGCCGGGAACCGGGGCACGGGCCGGTACACCGCCTGGGGAAGCATGGCGTCCATCAGCGGGGCGAAGGCGAACTCGGCCACGTAGACGCGGCCGGGCAACTCCCAGCGCTCCTGCACCGTCGGGTGCAGCTCGCCCAGGTAGCCCACCGGTTCGCCGCCGATCAGCAGCGCCGCCTGCCGGCCGGGGTGCAGAACGGAGTTCTCGCTGCGCTCGAAGCGGGCCCCCTGCACGCCCAGCTCCGCCAGCAGGTGCTCGACCACGCCCTTCAGGGCGAAGAAGTCCGCGGGCCGCTCAGGGCTGTTCCAGCCCAGCGGCGCCAGGTTGCCGGTCAGCGCCAGGGCCACCATCAGCGGCTCCTCGGGGAGCAGCTCGCCCTCCACGGGCCGGTAGACGTGGCTGATCTCGAAGATGGCCAGGTCGCGGATCTGCCGGTTCACGTTGTACCTGACCACGTCCAGCACGCCCGGCAGCAGCATGGTGCGCAGGGTGGAGCGGTCGTCGTACATCGGGTTCGCCAGGGTCAGGAAGCGCCGGTGCGGGTCATCCTCAGGCAGGCCCAGCAGGTCGTAAACCCGGGGATGGACCAGCGAGTGGGTGAGCACCTCGGTGAGACCAGCGCCGGCCAGCGCCCGCCGGGCCGCCAGCTTCACCTCGCCCTGGCGGGTGCGCCCGCCGCGGGTGGAGGGCAGCACGGGCAGCTCCAGCGGGATCTGGTCGTACCCCTCGCAGCGGGCGATCTCCTCGATCAGATCCACCTCGATGGCAATGTCGCTGCGCCGGGTGGGCACGACGACCACCAGGATCTCACCGGCGTCGCCTGCGCCGACCAGGCCGCCGCCAGCGCCCTCGATAGCACCAGCGCCCACACCAGCGCCCACACCAGCGCCCATCAGCGATGCAAGTCGCTTGCCGGCGGCCTCCAGCTCCGCCCAGGCCGCCTCGGCCCAGGTGCGGTAAGCGTCCGGGTCAGACGGCACGGGCGAGACCTGGTGCATGGCGGTCCACACGGGACGGCCGCTCAGGTCCTCCCCCGCCTCCTCGCCGGTCTCCGGCGCGCCCAGGGCCAGGTCTGCCGCCAGGTCGGCGGGCTTCAGGACGACCATGCCCAGGCTCTGGAGGTGGGCCGCCATCCGCTCCGGCGAGAGCTTCAGCCCGGTGAGGCCGTTGGCCCGCTCCGTGCGCAGCAGGACGACGGACGGCACGGTCGGGCGGGGATAGGCGTCCACGTGGCCGGCCACCACCATGCCGCCGGCCAGCTCGGCGATCAGCTGCGCCGCCCTGTCGGCCGCCGCCACACAGCCGGAGGGGTCGACCCCCTTGGTGAACCGCTTGGAGGCCTCGCTGGGCAGGTTGTAGCGCAGCGAGGTGCGCCGGTTGTTGATGTTGTCGAAGTGCGCCGACTCGATGAGAATGTCCACCGTCTCGTCGGTCACCTCAGAGTCCTCGCCGCCCATCACGCCGGCCAGGGCCACTGGCCCCTCGGCGTCGGCGATCACCAGGACGTTCTCGTCCAGCACCCGCTCCTGGCCGTCCAGGGTGGTGAAGCGCTCGCCGCTGTGCGCCCGGCGCACGATGATCTTCTGGCCGCGAATCTTCTGGTAGTCGAAGGTGTGCAGCGGCTGGCCCATCTCCAGCATGACGAAGTTGGCGATATCGACGATGTTGTTGATGGGCCGCATCCCCGCAGCCCGCACCCGGGCCTGCAGCCACTGGGGCGAGGGCCCGATCTTCACCCCGCGCACCACCCGCGCCACGTAACGGCTGCAGAGGTCGGGGGTGTCGATCTGAATCGAGATCAGGTCGTTCACGTCGGTGTCGGGCGCGTCCTCGGTGTAGGTCTCGGGCGCGATCACCTCGCCGCCCACCAGCGCCGCCACCTCCTGCGCCACGCCGACCATCGACTGGCAGTGGGCCGCGTAGTTGGCGGTCAGGTCCAGCTCGAGGATCCAGTCGTTCAGGCCCAGCACCTCGGCAATGTCCATGCCCGGCTCCAGGTCCTCCTCAGGCGGCAGGATCAGGATGCCGTCCTCGTCGTCGCCAACCTTCAGTTCCGCCTCCGAGCAGAGCATGCCGTGGGAGTCGAGCCCGCGCAGCTTCTTGACGCCCATCGTCATCCCCGGCAGCTTCGAGCCGGGAACGGCCGCGGGCACCAGGGCCCCGACGGTGACGTTCTGCGCGCCGGTCAGGATCTGCAGCACCTCGCCCCCGCCCACGTCCACCTGGCAGACCCAGAGCGTGTCCGCGTTGGGGTGCCGCTCCATCGCGACGACCCGGCCCACCACGACCCCCTCCACCCCGGGGTTGGCGCTGACCAGGTTCTCCACCACCACGCCCCGGGCAGTCAGCCTCTCGGCCAGCTCCTGCGGAGAGAGGTCCACATCCACGTAGTCCATCAGCCAGTTGTACGATACCCGCATCTGTGCCTTCTCCCCCTCTGTGCTAGAACTGCCGCAGGAACCGCATGTCGCCGGTGACAAAGTGCCGAATGTCCTCGATGCCGTACATCAGCATGGCCACCCGCTCCGGCCCGTAGCCGAAGGCCCAGCCCGAAACCTCCTCCGGGTCGTAGCCGCCGGCGCGCAGCACGTTGGGGTGCACCATGCCCGAGCCGCCGATCTCGATCCAGCCCGAGCCCTTGCAGGTGCGACAGCCCTTCCCGCCGCAGAAGATGCACGAGATGTCCATCTCGGCCGAGGGCTCCGTGAACGGGAAGTAGGAGGGCCTCAGGCGAATGCCCACGTCCGGGCCGAAGAGGCCCCGGGCCATCTCGGTGAGGGCGCCCTTCAGCGAGGCCAGGGTGATCCCCTTGTCGATCACCAGCCCCTCCACCTGGTGGAACATCATCGCGTGGGTGGCGTCCTCGAAGTCGCGCCGGAAGACCCGGCCGGGGCAGATGATCTTCACCGGAGTCCGCCCCTTGGCCACCTCCAGCATGTAGCGGATCTGCGTGTTGGAAGTGTGGGTGCGCAAAAGCACCTCGTCAGAGATGAAGAGCGAGTCCTGCGCGTCGCGGGCCGGATGGCCCTTGGGAATGTTCAGGGCCTCGAAGTTGTACCAGTCGGTCTCCACCTGGCGCGACTCGGCCACCTCGTAACCCATCGCGATGAAGATCTCCTCGATGCGGTGGATCACCTGGTACAGGATGTGCAGGTGGCCCCGGCGCACCGGCGCGCCCGGCAGGGTGACGTCGATGCGCTCGGCCGCGAGCCGCGCCTCCAGCTCGGCGGCGGCCAGCTCCGCCTCCCGGGCGTCCAGGGCCTGCGTGATCGCCTGCTTGATCTCGTTGCCCAGGGCGCCCATCGCCCTGCGCTCCTCCACCGTCGGCAGCTTGCCCAGGCCGCCCAGGACGCGGCTCAGCTCCGACTTCTTGCCGAGGTAGCGCACGCGCATCTCCTGGATCGCCCCGGCGTCGGACACACCGGCGATGGCGGCGAGCGCCTCATCCCGCAGCTTCAGCAACTGGTCCTTCATGAGGCCACCTCCGAGAAAACAGCAATACTAGAGAGCGAACGGAACGAGAGCCTGACGGCTTGACACAAAACGAGCGCCTCCGTCCCCCGGTCGGGACGAAAGCGCTCGCTTCCGCGGTACCACCCGAATTGAGCCCGCCTGCGGGCTCCCCTCGCGCCGGCGCCATCACGCCGCCCCTCTGTAACGGGAGGGCCCCGTCTCCACCTACTGGGCCGCCGCGGGAACAGCAGCCGTTCAGCGGAGAGGCTCCGGAGGGAACTTCGCACGACGGGCGGAGAGCCTGCTTTCAGTCGGGGCGCGGCCTCCCTGGACACCGCCGGTGTCGGCTACTTTCCTCCATCAAGGCCTGTGCGTCTTGCCATGAATCAACGAACTCGTCATTGAACGGTAAAACGCTTGTAGAGCAGGTAGGCGATAACGGAACCGGTGTTGGAGAAGATGGTCCAGAAGACCTCAGCGGTAGCGGAATTGGACATGCCGCCACTCCCTCCCTCTACCCTCGTTCCATTTACCTGATGGCTGTAAGTATACCACAGCCCCACTGCTCCAGCAAGGCAGCAGCACATAACCGCGTTAAAGCCCCTGCCGGGCCCCGTTCTCAGCGGCCCTGCAGGAGCTCCACCGCCAGTTCGGCGTTCAGCCTGGCCAGCGGAACCAGCCGGTCCATCTGGCGCAGCAGGTCGGCGCGGACGGCCGGCGCTTCCGCGAGCGCCCGCCGGCCCGCCGCCACCACCGCGGCCGGATCCAGCCTCTCGGTGCTGCCCGCGGCCTCCATGCCGATCTGGCGCAGGAAAGCGTCGTTCTTCGGATCGTAGGAAAGACCCACCAGCGGCACGCCGCTCATCGCCGCGAAGACCAGCGAGTGGTAGCGCAGTCCGACCACCAGGTCGCACCGGGCGATCACGGCCCGCAGGTCCTCGTAGGTGTGCGCGCCGTTCAGCACGACCGCCGGCTCGCGCATGTGCGCGGTCACGGCCCGGCTGGCATCGACGTCCTTCGGCTGCTGCATGGGGATGAAGACCACCCGCGCGCCGGCCTCGCGCGCGAGCTTGTCCAGGGCCTCCGCCAGGCGGGGCTCCATTGGCTCCGGCCCCGGCTTCCAGGGGCGCACGGAGACGCCGATCAGCGGGCGGTCCAGCTCCACCCCGGCCTGCCGGAGCAGCGCCTCGCCGGTCTCGCGGTCCGCGGGCCCCAGCACCAGGGCCGCGTCGGCGGTCACCGTGACCGGGGGCCTCGTGACGCCCAGCCTCCGGAACGTCTCGGCCGCCTCGGGATCGCGGGCGGTGATCAGAGCGGCGCGGTTCACGATGAGGGGCACCATCGCCCGGCCCAGGGGGCGCGTGACGGGGCCGATGCCCTGCGCGCAGAACATCACCGGCTTGCGCCTGAGCCATGCCATGGTCGCCAGGCCGAGGTAGTAGATGAGCGAGCGGCTGCTGGTCACGTCCTGCAGCAGGCTACCGCCGCCGAACATCACCAGGTCCGCGCGGCCGATGGCCTCCCAGATCGCCCGCAGGTCGCTGCGGCTGACGGCGCGGATGCCGTGCAGGTTGCGGGTCTGCGACGCCGTGCCCGAGATGGCGGTGAAGGTCACATCGGGCCGCAGCTCCCGGATGGCGCGCCGCAGGCCCGCCAGCATCGCCTCGTCGCCGGCGTTGTGGAAGCCGTAGTACCCGGCGATCAGGATCTCAGCCACGGTGACACCTCCTTTCCGCCCTGTTCATGCCCTTCGCCTCGCAAGCCGCTGGTATGCCCGTGACACCACCTCTGTCCCCTCCCGGTTGCCCAGCAGCAGGGCGAGGGCCACGTGAACGACCACCACCACGCCCAGGGCGGGGAAGAGCCGCAGGACCTGTGCGATCAGCCCGTCGCCCGCAGCCCAGTTGGCGATGAGCCGGAAGGCCGCCAGCCCGGCGAGCCCGCCGGCGGCAGAGGTGAACAGGTTCACGCCCAGGCTGCGCAGAATCTCCCGCCCTCCGATGAAGGTGAGCCGGGCCCGCAGCCGCCAGAGCAGGTACCCCACGGAAACCAGCGTGGCCAGCGTCTGCCCCAGGGCCAGGCCCCCGTGGGCCAGCGGCTGGAGCAGCGCCAGCTTGAAGATGAGGCCGAAGGCCACCAGCCCGGCCGCCGCCCACATGGGCGTGCGGGTGTCCTGAAGGGCCCAGAAGCACCTGTTCAGGAAGTCCTGCCAGCCGAAGAGCAGGATGCCCGGCGCGTAGAAGAGCAGGGCATAGGCGGTGGCCCGCGTGGCCGCGGGGTCGAAGGCGCCCCGCTGGAACATGAGCTGTACGATGGGCTCCCGGAAGACCCAGAGTCCCACCGCCATCGGCAGCAGCACGAAGCTGAGCATGCGCAGGCCCCGGGAGAGGGTCTCGCGCAGGTCGTCGGCCTGCCGGCCGGCGGCCTGGGACGCCAGCGTCGGGTAGAGCACGGTGGCGATGGCCGCGCCGACGACCCCGTAGGGCAGCGAGTTCACCTTCACCGCGTAGTTCAGGGCCGAGATCGACCCCTCCGCAAGGCCCGAGGCCAGAAAGCGGTCGAAGAAATCCTGAACCTGGATGATCCCCGTGGTAACCAGCACCGGCACGATGAGCCGGCCCACCTTGGCGAGACCGGGATCCCGCCAGTCGATGGACGGGCGCCAGTTGAGGCCCAGCCCCCGGAGGCCGGGGAGCAGCATGAGGGCCCCTGCCGCCGCCCCCGCCACCACCGCCCAGGCCACCCAGCGGATCTGTGCCGCCTGGGAGACCACCATCAGGACCAGCACCACCGGCAGGTTGTTCACCAGGCCGACGAACGCCGGCGCCGTGAAGCGGTGGTTGGCGTTGAGCACCGCCGTGGCCACGCCGCCGAGCCCCATGAAGAGCAGCATCGGCAGCATGGTGCGGGTGAGCGAGATCGTGAGGGCGTGGGCGTGCTCGGGGAAGTGGGGCACGAGCAGCGGCACGAACCACGGGGCCAGGGCCCAGCCTGCGATCAGCAGGGCCAGGGCCACCAGCAGGGTCAGGTTCGTCACGGTGACGACCAGCCGCCCCGCGGCGCGCTCGCCCTGCCGCTGCACCACCTCGCGGTAGACGGGGATGAAGACCATCACCAGCCCGGCGCTGACGGTGAGAAAGAGGGAGTACGGGAGGTCGTGCGCGGTCAGGTAGGCGTCGGTGGTGTAGGTCGCGCCGAACCGGGCGGCCAGGAGCATCTCGCGCACGTAGCCGAGGATGCGGCTCAGGGCGGCGGCGCCCGAGATGATGGTCGCCGCCTTCACCAGCGTGCGGGCGCTTCCGGCCGTCATGGGGCCATCAGCTCCTCGTAGAGGGCGGCGGTCTCGCGCGCCATCCGTTCGGCGCTGAACCGCTCCCGCACCCGCTGGCGCCCGGCCGCGCCCATGCGGGCGGCCCGGTCCGGGTCGGCCAGCAGCATCCGGATCGCCCGTGCCAGCGCCACCGGGTCCTCCGGCTCCACCAGCAGCCCCGTCTCGCCGTCCACCACCACCTCAGGCAGGCCGCCGGTGCAGGAGGCGACCACCGGCCGCCCGGCCGCCATCGCCTCCACGGCCACCAGGCCCAGCCCCTCCGACCGGGACGGCAGGACGAACACGCCGGTGCGCCCCAGGAACGCGGGCACGTCGGCCACGAAGCCGGTAAGCTCCACCGGCAGCTCCTCTGCCTGCACCCGTGCCGCGAGCGCCTGCCGCTGGGAGCCGTCGCCGCCCAGGATCAGGCGGGCCTCGCCCCTCAGCTCCGCCATGGCGTCCAGGAGCACGTCGAAGCCCTTCTCCCGCTCCAGCCGCCCCAGCGCGCCCACCACCCCCGGCACCGGCGGCGGCAGCTCCGCATACGCCCGCAGGTCGACGCCGCCGGGGATCACCCGCACCACGCCGGGATCGGCCCCCTGCGCGATCAGGGCATCCCGCACCGCGGCCGACACCGCCACGATGCGGTCGGCGAAGCGGCGGACGGCCTGCCGGCGGAGCCAGCCCCCCGGGCTGCGCACCTGCACCGACGCCTCCACCGCCGCGGCCAGCCCGTGCTTCGTGTAGACGACCCGGGCGCCGGCCAGCCGGGCGGCGATGCGCCCGGAGAGCGCGCCGTGGGTATGCACGATGTGCGGGCGCCAGCGCCGGATCAGCCCCAGCAGGTGCCAGAGCCCGGACCAGGAGAGCGAGCGGTCGGCGCCGGGGTAGAGAAAGACCTGCACGCCTGCGCGCCGCAGGGCGGCAGCCAGGGCCCCCTCGGGGCAGGCTGCCGCCACCGCGTACCGCTCTGCGATGAGGGGCTGGGTCAGCAGGGTGAGCACGTATCGGCCCGCGCCGCCGATGTTGGTGTCGCTGCACACGTGCAGCACCCGGGGCAGGCCTGTGTTTGCGTCCGTCAACTTGCTCTTTCCTCTCTATGGCCCAGGGCAAGGCCGGCGCCCAGGCCGGCCAGGGCCCAGAAGGCGAACAGTATCTTAGGATTGTACCACACGTAGTCGACCAGGCCGTGCACCAGGAGGCCGGTCATGGCGCAGGGCACCGCCGCCAGGAGATAGCTGCTGCGGCGGTCCGCGCCCACGACGAAGGGGCGGCGCACCGCGGCCAGGAGCGCCCACACCACGGCGATGAGCCCCAGTACGCCCATCTCCGCGAAGATCTGCAGCGGCACGTTGTGGGCGTGGGCCGCCCGCGCCCCGGCCAGCATGAACTCTTGGTAGCCCTTGGCGAAGGCCTCGGCCCCCGCCCCGACCCCCAGCACCCAGTGCTTGCGCAGCATCGCCAGCACGCCGATCCAGATGTTCACCCGGTACAGGTTGGACGTGTCCTCCAGCGAGAAGGCGGAGAGCAGCCGCATCAGGATGGCGTCAGGCGCCAACAGCAGCAGGGCCAGCCCGCCGAAGAGCAGGAAGACGGTCCAGCGCCGGAAGCGCACCAGTACAAAGAGGCCCAGTGCGCCGGCCGTCGCCAGCCAGCCGCCGCGGGAGCCGGTGAGCAGCAGGGCCAGCAGCATCATCGCCACAGGCAGGGCCAGGGGCAGCTGCCGGCGGGGATTCTGCAGCCACAGGCCGATGGCCGGCGGCAGGAAGAGGGTCATGTACTCGGCCAGGTAGTTGGGGTTGCCCATGCTGGCGAAGACGCGGATCACCTCGCCCGCCTGCTCGGGGTCGACCCACGACTCCTCGATCTCCGGCGGGTTGATCACCTGGTACACCGCCCACAGGGTCATGAGCATGGCGCCGGCGAGCACCGGCCCCAGGAGCGCCGCCGCATCCCGGGAGGTGCGCACCTGGTCGGCGACCAGCCAGAAGAGCAGTCCGGCCGTGAGCCAGATGACGAGGTTCAGCAGGCTGGCGCCCGGGGCCAGCGACTGCACGGCCGCCGCGGCCACCACCAGGAGCAGGAGGACCAGCGGCAGCAAAGCCGACGGCGCCTGCCAGCGGAAGTCGCCCCGGGCGAACCGGAGGAGCAGCGCGAGGCCGGCCAGCGACCACACGCCCACGACCATCGCGGCGGTGGAGAGGCCCGACATGGTGTGGGGCACCAGCGGCAGCAGGCCCAGCAGCAGCCCCAGCAGGTAGACCACCGGCGAGGTGGGCCTCTCCTGCGCCTCAGCCGGCGCGAGCGCGACATCGTCCTTGTAGCCCCAGAACAGCCGCCACAGGTGGCTGCCGGCCAGGAGGCCGCCCACCGCCCGGACGACCTGCCGGCCGAGGGCGACCACCGCGCTGCTCTCCCACAGGCCCCGGAGCCACGGCCCCACGGCCCGGCCCAGGGCCTCACCCAGGCGGCCGAGCCCCCTGAGGGCGCGGCCTGTCAGCCCGCCGGCGTCCTCCGCCTGCGGCCAGTCGGAGAACCAGAGGCGGCCGATCACCGACCCGGCGAAGACGCGCGCGCCGAAGGCGCCGAGTCGGGAGAGGGCGCGCCCCAGCAGGCTGTCCTCCCACACCGCCAGGAACCAGGCGGCCAGGCGCCCGATCAGGCTTGTCTCCCAGACGTCCAAAAGGGGTGACCGAACCATACGCCCGGCCCCCTAGCGCTCGGGCGGAGTGAGGTTGAAGGCGACCGTCGTGCCGGATCCTGCCCAGTAGGCGCTCTTGTACTGGTTGGTGCGCCCCACCTTCACCTCGATCCCGCTCATGGTGATGCCGTTGGGCGAGACCCGGGCGGGTCCGCGCACCGTCACGTACAGGTCAAAGTGGGTGTCGGAGACGTGGGGGACGATGCCGTCGGGCATCTCGCGCACCACCACGGCCGGTTCCGTCCAGGTCTCGACGATCTTGCCCATCCGGGTGTTCGACTTGCTGTCGTACACCTCGTCGCCCACCTGAATCGCGTCGACCGTCCACTGGGTGACGGCCGGCAGCCGGAAGGTCATCTCGATCACCTGGTCCTGCCCGGTGGGCGCCGCGGCAGGACCCGACAGCTTCCCGTAGGCGAACCGCCCCGCGACGGCCAGGACGGCCAGCAGCACCACCAGATCCAGCAGGTTGATCTTGCCGAAGAGCCGGCCCTTGTTGTCGATCAGCTTCATCAGAGCACCTCCGCGTAGACGTCGAGAATGCGCGCGGTCACAGATTCAATGGAAAGGCTGGCCACCACGAACTCCCGCCCGGCGCGCCCCAGGCGCTCCCGTTCGGCTTCTTTCCCGGGAGCCAGCAGGCCGGCGATGTCGGACGCCAGCACCGCCGGGTTCAGGGGTGTGCCGCCCTCGCGGGCGGTGAAGTTGGCCCCGGCGTACAGCGGAATCCGCTCGGGGGTGAGGATGCCCCGGTAGCCCCCCTCGCCGGCGATAATCACCGGGCGCTCGCAGAGCATCGCCTCGGTGGCGGTGCGCGCCACGGCCACCACGCAGTCGGCGAGGTTGAAGAAGGCGGCCACATCCAGGCGGTGGCCCACGGCCCGGGCGGCCTCGCGGCCCAGGCTGCGGTTGACCTCGTCGGCGAGGCGCGCCACCTCCGCAAACCGGTTGCCATCGCCCAGGATCCAGAGCCGGATGGACGGAAACTGCTCCTGCAGCCGGGGCAGGGCCTGCAGCAGGGCCACAGCCGTGTCGGCGAACTCGTCGGTGAGCCGGCTGGCGTGCACCACGTGGGGCCCCGTGCGGTCGGTTCCCAGCTCGGCCAGGAGCGGTTCGATGTCGAGCCCCGGCCGGAACTCGCCGGTCTCAAATCCGTTGGGAATGACCCTGATGATGTCCGGCGGCGCCCCCAGCGGGCCCTCCAGGTGGCGGCGCACGTCTTCGCTCACGGCGATGGCCCGCCGGCCGAAAGTGGTCAGGTACTTCCACGGGAAGCCGGCGTTGTACGTGCCGTGGTAGGTGGTGACCAGTGGGATGGGCCGGCCCCGCAGGGCCAGCGAGCAGAGCCACGCCGGAATGCGGGCGTGGGCGTGCACCAGCCCGATGTCATACTCGGCCACCAGCCAGCGCAGCCGCCACCAGGCGCGGGCCATGGCCAGCGGGTTGCGGCTGGCCATGGGAACGACGATATGCGGGATGCCGCGCGCCTCGAGCATGGGCACCATGCGGCCGCCGGCCGAGGCCACCACCACGCGGTGCCCCCGCCGGTGCAGCTCGCGCGCGAGGCTGATCACATGGGTCTCTGCCCCGCCCAGGTCCAGGGCCATGGCAGCAAGCAGGATGTTGGGCATGTTCTTCGTCATGGCGCTCTGTCACCCCCAGCGCGCGGGCTGTCCTAAGTATTTTACGAGAGTGTTTCATTTTTCCCTGCCTCCCGGTCAGCGGGACGAGGCGGGCGTCAGCGGGACGAGGTGGGCGACGGCCCTGCGGTCTGCTGCCGCATGGCCTCGTACGCGAGCAGCGAGGCGGCCACGCCGGCGTTGAGCGACTCGGTGGGGCCGGCCATCGGGATGGAGATCACGCCGTCCGCCTGTGCGCGGGCCTCCGGCGAGGGGCCGGCGGCCTCGCTGCCCACCACCACCGCAGCGCCCCTGGCCAGGTCCACCGCCCATGGGGCGAGATCGCCGCCCGCGTCGGCCACGTAGATGCGGCGGCCGGCGGCACGCAGGCCCGCCAGGGCCTCGGCCAGGGGCAGCTTCAGGACCGGCAGCCGGAAAAGGGAACCCATCGCGCCGCGCACCACCTTGGGGTTGTACGCGTCCACGCCGCCGGCGACCGCGGCGCCGCCGCCGCCCATCGCCTCCAGCGAGCGGATCACGGTGCCCAGGTTTCCCGGATCCTGCAGGCCGTCCAGCACCAGCACCAGACCTGGCCCCAGGTCATCCAGGCTGCGGGGCCGGGGCCGGAACACGCCCACCACCCCCTGCGGGGTACGGGTGTCCGCCGCCCGCTCCAGCGCCTCCGGCGTCACCGGATGAAGCGGTACACCCGCGGCCGCGGCGGCGCGCAGCAGGGCCGCGCCCCGCTCCCGCTCCGCCAGTTCGGGGGTGTAGAGCAGGTAGCGAACGTCCACGCCCGCGGCCAGGGCCTCCTCCACCAGCCGCACGCCCTCCATGTGCGCGAGGCCGGTTTCCTCCCGCGCCCGCCGCTCCCGGGCGAGCGCGCGGGCCTGCCTGACCAGCGTGTGCCTCGGGCCCAGCGGTGTTGCCTCTCTCGTCATCCCTGCTGCAGCGTCCTTTCCAGTTGCTTTACGCCTTCCTTGCTGCCCAGCAGCACCAGGTTGTCGCCGGGGTTGATCACGTCGGTGGCCAGCGGCGCCGCGTTGATGTGGTCGCCGGACTTCAGGGCCAGCACCGAGATGCCGAACCGGGCCCGCAGGTTGGCCTCCCGCAGCGTCTTCCCGGCCAGGGCCGGCGGGGCCAGCATCTCCATGATGGTGTACTCGGGCGAGAGCTCGATGTAGTCGATCTCGCTGCCGGTGAGCAGCGAATGCGCCAGGCGTGCGCCCATGTCCCGCTCGGGGTAGACCACCCGGTCCGCCCCCACCTTCTCCAGGGTGCGCCCGTGCAGTTCGCTGCGCGCCTTGGCCACCACC
>JAMNXV010000126.1 GCA_023623185.1 Bacillota bacterium | reverse complement strand
GTTACCCCGCCCTCAAATATTGCCAGAGCTGCTTCAGGGTCGGCCGGGTGCCGAAGCTCAGCAGGGCGGCGCGATAAATGCGGCCGCTGGCCCACCAGAGCAGCGCGGTGGTGCCCGCGAGCAGCGCCAGCGAGACGGCCACCTGCACGGTCGGCACGTCGGCCATCATCACCCGCAGCAGCATGACGATGGGCGTCCAGATCGGGATAAAGGAGAGCACCGTCGCCAGTGTTCCGTTGGGGTCGGTCAGCACAGGCGTGATGAGGAACATCGGCAGCATCATGAGGATCATCACCGGCGAGACCACGGTCTGGCTGTCCTCCATCCGGCTGATGGTGGCGCCCAGGGCCGCCAGCACCGAGGCGTTCATCGCGTAGCTGAGCACCACGAAGGCCGCAAGCAGGAGCGCGACCCCCGGCGTGATGCCGCCCATCGGCACGCCCATCGCCTGCACGGTGAGGATGCTCCCGCCCAACCAGGCGGCCATCATGGCGACGTACTGGATGACGCCCAGAAGCCCCAGGCCGAGGATCTTGCCCAGCATCATCTCGGAGGGCCGGACGGCGGCGGCCATCACCTCCACCACCCGCGAGACCTTCTCCTCCAGCACCCCCTGGAAGACAAACTGGCTGTTGATCATGCTGATCATGTAGACCGACATGATGGCGCCCATGGCCAGGAAGAGGGTGCCGACGAACTGGTCGGAGGTGCCCTCCTCGGCCGACTTCAGCTGCAGCGTTTCCAGGGTGAGGGGCTGCAGCACCTCCAGGGCCACCTCCGGCGGCAGCCCCCGCTGGTCGAGCCGGGCGGCCCGGACCAGCTGCGTGAGGGGATCGGTGACCAGGGATGAACTGGTGAGGTCGCCCATGCTGTTGTAGAGCAGGCGCGCCTGCACATCATCGGGATACGTGCCGTCGATGATCAAGAGGACCGCGCCCTCCGCGCGGGCCTCGGCGATCAGGTCCCGCTCATCGCCCTCGACGGGCGCCAGCGTCACCTGCCGGCCGCCCTCGGCGGCGGCCACCGCCTCCTGCAGGGGCGCCAGAAGCTGGCCGGTGCGGTCCAGCACCATGACCGACAGCGGGTCGCTGGTGCGGCCCATGAGGAGCGGGAGCGCAGAGGCCGCCACCACGACGATCATCATGATCAGGGTGGAGGCGATGAAGGCCCCTGACTTGATGCGGCTGAGAAACTCGCGCCGGGTGACCAGCCAGAGGTTACGCATCGGCCCCACCCACCTTCTCAATGTAGATCTCCCGCAGGGAGGGATCCCCCAGCGAGTACTCGGTCACCGTGCCGGCCGCCATCGCCCGGGCAAGCAGCCGGTTCGGGTCCAGCGTGTCGGGCACGGCGATTTCGATGGCGCCGCCCGGGGCCGACTGGGTGCGGATGCCGGGGAACTCCCGCAGGAAGCCGTAGTCGCCCGACTCCACCCGGAGCCTCACCGTCTGCCGGCGGGCGGCCCGTTTCACTTCCCGCAGGCTGCCGGCGAGGACTACCCGGGACCGGTGGATCAGCACCACGTCATCGCAGAGGGCCTCCACCTGGTCCATGTTGTGGGACGAGAAGAGGATGGTCGTCCCCTCGCCGGCCAGCGTGCGGAAGGCCTGCTCCATCACGAGGGTGTTCATCGGGTCCAGCCCCGTAAACGGCTCGTCGAGGATGCACAGCTCCGGCCGGCTGGCGGCGGCCGCCGCGAACTGCACCTTCTGCTGGTTGCCCTTCGAGAGCTGCTCCACCCTGCGCAGGGCGTACTCGCCCAGCTCGAGCCGGTCGATCCAGAGATCCACCTGCCGGGCCGCCTCCGCGCGGTCCAGCCCCTTCAGCTGGGTGAGGTAGATGAGCTGCTCCCGCACCTGCATCTTGGGGTACAGCCCCCGTTCCTCGGGCAGATAGCCGAACGTCGCGCGCACCGCGTCGGTCACCGGCTCGCCCTTCCAGCGAATCTTGCCCCGGTCGGGCAGGAAGATGCGCACGATCATGCGCATGGTCGTCGTCTTGCCCGCGCCGTTGGAGCCCAGGAGGCCGCATACCCGCCCGGCCGGCACCTCAAAGCTGACGCCCTGAACCGCTCTCACCGGGCCGAAGGACTTATAAACGTCCATCACCTGAAGCGTCACATAACCCCTCCGTACTGCGCAAGATCCAACACCGTATAGACGCCCCCGACAGCCAATTCGTTCACCTTCAAGCCCGGTGGGTTTCCGCGCCTACCCGCGCCAGAGTGTGCAAACTATACTTGACTGCACACGCAAGCGATGGTACATTTGATTTGCATGGCAACGCAATTGAAGGAGTGAGACCGCTTGACCGACCACGACCGGCTCAGGCAGTTGATTCAGTTCCGCTATTCGCCCCTGCTGGACCTGGCGCTCTCCCTCCTGGTGATCCACAACCCCGAGCGGTTCGGCACCGCCGCTCCCTGGGAGCAGCGGGTGCTGGACCGGATGGCCCCGGGCCTGCTGGAGCGTTTGCATGAACACGCCCAGCGGACCGACCTCTTTGCCCTGGCCCTGGAGCTGGAGGAGACGGAACCGCTGCCCACGCCCGAGGCCCTGCGCCGGCTGGAGGAGCGGGACCCCGAGCTTGCCGCCGACCTGCTGGCGTACTGGGAGGCCATCTCGCCGGAGATCGGCGCCCGGGTGGGGCTGCTCACCGAGTCGATCCAGCGGGAGGCGGCCCTGCTGGCGCAGGTGGACCCCGTCTCCTTCATCTCCCGGTTCTCCGACCGGGTCGGCGTGGCCGGCGACGGCGACGCCCTGATCCTCCACTGGGGCAAGGGCATGCGGGTGCCGCTGGGCGACCTCAGCCGCATCCTCTTCGTCCCCTCCGCCTTCAGCCCCCGCCGCCTGATGTTCTACCGGCTGGACCGGACGCAGATCTTCTTCTACAGCCCGCACGTTGAGGCGGCCAGCCAGCCGGAGGAAGCCCCCGAGAGCCTGCTCCTGGGCTTCTCCGCGCTGGCGGACCCGACCCGCTTCAAACTGCTCCGGCTCATCGCGCAGGAGCGGCTTCCGGCGCAGGAGATGGCCAGGCGCCTCGGGCTCAACCAGTCCACCGTCTCCCGCCACCTGCGGCTCCTGGTCGAGGCCGGGCTGGTGGGCCGGGCCGGCCAGGAGGGCAAGTTCATCCTCTACGACCTCAACCTGGAGCGCATCGACCAGCTGGCCGCGCAGGCCAAAGCGTACCTCGGGAGGGATTCCGATGACCGCGACGACGGTGATCTGGCCTTCGAGAGCCGCAAGCGAACCCTGGAGCCGTGACCGCAGCCTGGCGGACCTGGCCGCCCGCACCCTCTCGCTGGGAGGCCGCGCCGCCCTCGGGGAGCGGGATGGCGCATACGTTCACGGCGAGCGGCACGACCTCTGGTGGGAGTTCACCCTCGAGGCCTCGTTCCGGTGGCAGGCCCACCTCTGCCGGCTCCGCCCGGACGTCTACCAGCGCCGGCTGCGCCACCTGACCCGCGCGCTGGGGCTGGACGGGGTGCTCCAGCGGGAGGTGGCCTCCCTCACCCACGGAACCCGGGCCCTCGCGGACCTGGCGGTGGCCCTGCTGCCGGAGCCCCGGCTCCTGCTCTGGGAGGAGCCCTTCTACTATATGAGCCACGACGAGGCGGCGCGCGCCGTGCGGCTGGTGGAGGACGAGTGGCTGTCCGGGATGGCCCTCGTGGCGGTGGCCCGTGAGACGCCTGGCCTCGCCGACCTGCCCGACGCGCCCCGGCGGCTCCAGCTCCGCCCGCGGCTCGCCGCGCAGTGAGAGGGGAGTGTCGCCCGTGAAGCCTGAAAGCCGCCTGGCCCTCGCCGCGCTGGGCGCGTCCCTGGTGATCGGGATTCTAGGCGATGTGCTCATCCTGCGCGCTGCACATTTCGGCCTCGGCGCCTTCCTGTGGGTGGCGGCGCTCGCGGCGGCCACGGTGGCCCTGGCCCGCCGGCTGCAGGAGGAAGGAGCCTTGCAGGGCGAGGGGCGCTGGCTGCTGGCCGGCGCGGTGGTGTTCGCCGCCTGCCTCGCCTGGCGGGCCTCGCCGCTCCTCCAGTTCCTCGACATCCTCGCCATCGGCCTCTGCCTGGGGCTGGCCGCCCTCACCCTGCGCAAGGGCAGCATCAGCCGGGCCGGGGTTCTCAGCTATCCCCTGGGGCTGGCCGTCTCCGGAGCGCACCATGCGATTGGCCCGTTCAGCCTGCTCTTCGCCGACGTCGAGTGGAAGGAGCTTTCCCGGGCCGCCGGCTCCCGCCACGCCGCCGCAGCAGCGCGCGGGCTCATCATCGCCATCCCCCTGCTGCTGCTCTTCGGCAGCCTGCTGGCCGCTGCCGACGCCGTGTTCGCGGAGCTGCTGGGCCGGATCTTCGTCTGGGAGTTCACCGAGTGGATCGGCCGGGTTTTCGGCACCCTGTTCTTCGGGTTCCTGGCCGCGGGCTTCCTGCGCACCGTGCTGATCCGCGAGCCCGAAGGGCTGCCCCGGTTGAACCGTCCCGGCGGGTCGCCCCGAGACGCCGCCGGCCCCGAATCCAGCGCCGGCGGCGGATTCGCCCTGGGCCCGATCGAGACCGGCGTGGTGCTGGGCCTGCTCAACCTGCTCTTCCTGGCCTTCGTGCTGGTGCAGGTGCGGTATCTGTTCGGCGGCGCGGAGCTGGTCATGGGCACGGCCGACCTCACCTACGCCGAGTATGCCCGCAGCGGCTTCTTCGAACTGCTGCAGGTGACCGCCCTGGTGCTGCCGGTCATGCTGGCCCTGCACTGGGCCCTGCCTGAGGCGGACCCCACCGCCCACCGGCTCTACCGCCTTCTCGGCACCCCGCTGGTCGGCCTGCTCTTCATCGTGATGGCCTCCGCCGCGCAGCGGATGTACCTCTACGTGCTGGAGTTCGGCCTGACCGAGCTGCGGTTGTACAGCACGGCCTTCATGCTCTGGATGGCCTGGCTCTTCGGCTGGTTCCTGGCCACGGTCATGCGGGGGGCGCGCGACCGCTTCGCGGTCGGCGCCCTGGCCGGCGGGCTGGCCGTGCTGCTCCTCCTGCACGGCGTGAATCCCGATGCCCTCATCGTCCGCACCAACGTGGCGCGGGCCCTCACCACCGGCCGGTTCGACGCCGAATACGCCGCCTCGCTGGGGCCCGACGCCCTGCCGGCGCTGGCGGCGGCCCTGGACCGGCTTCCCGGCCCGGCACGGGACGAACTGGCCGAGAGCCTGCGCGAGCGGTTCGACCGGCCGCCGTCGGCCGACTGGCGGGCCTGGAACTGGGGGCGGGCGCTGGCAGAACAGACCATGTCAGCGCTGGGAACTAAATAGGAGAGACTAAGGGGGCGCCGCCGGGCGCCCCTTTCTATCTATTTTTCCCCTGTGTGCGAACCTTTGCCCGGCACCGACGACTCTACAATTGAAATTGCAACCCGGAGGGCCCTATTGGCGGAAACATCCCTGCAGTCCCTGCAACAGAGGAGGCGGAATGATGGAACGAACCGACTGGCACACACTTGCAACTGCTGAAGTGATCGAACAGTTGAAGGTCGTTCCCGCGCAGGGCCTGACTGCGGCAGAGGCCGCAGAGCGGCTCGCCCGGCACGGCCCGAACCAGCTGGCCGAAGAGAAGAAGCGCAGTATGCTGTCTGCATTCATCGATCAGTTCCGGGATCCTCTGGTCATCATCCTCCTCGTGGCGGCGCTTCTCGCCCTGCTCCTGAGGGAGTTTCTGGACGGCGGCGCCATTCTCGCCATCGTCATCCTCAACGCCGTGCTCGGCCTCATACAGGAGTTCAAGGCCGACCAGGCCCTGGAGGCGCTGAAGGAGCTGAGCGCTCCCCACTGCAAGGTGCGGCGGGAGGGCCGTGTCATGGAGATCGACACCCGGGAGCTGGTGCCGGGCGACGTCGTGATCCTGGAGGCCGGCGACCCCGTGCCCGCCGACCTGCGCCTCACCCGGTCGGTCATGCTGCAGATCGACGAGTCGCTGCTGACCGGGGAATCGGTGCCGGTGGACAAGGACGCGTCCAAGACCCCGGAGGCCAACGCCCCGCTGGGCGACCGGATGAACATGGCCTTCATGTCGACGGCGGTCACCTACGGCCACGGCGAGGGCGTGGTCGTCAGCACCGGAATGAACACCGAGGTGGGCCGCATCGCCGGCAAGCTGCAGGAGGAGACCGAAGAGGCGACCCCCCTGCAGAAGCGGCTCTCGCACTTCGCCCGGCTGCTCGGCGCCGCGATGCTGGTCATCGTCGTGCTGCTCGGCGCCCTCGGCCTGTGGCGGGGCATGCCCTGGCTGGAGGTGCTGATGGTCGCGGTCTCCCTGGCAGTGGCCACGATTCCGGAGGGGCTGCCGGCGGTCACCACCATCGTGCTCGCCCTGGGCATGCAGCGCATGGCCAAGCGCAACGCCGTCATCCGGCGGCTCTCGGCCGTGGAGACCCTGGGCTCCGCCACCTTCATCTGCTCCGACAAGACCGGTACGCTCACGCAGAACAAGATGACCGTCACCCGGCTCTGGCTGCCTGACGAGTGGGTGGAGCCGGATCGGCCCCATCCCCTGGAGAGCCGCGCCGGCCTGCTGCTGGCCGCAGGCGCGCTCTGCACCGACGCGAGCCTCTCCGAGGAGAACGGCGAGTACCGGTCCATCGGCGACCCCACGGAGACCGCCCTGGTCCTGGGCGCGGCGAAGGCCGGGCTCGACAAGCGGGAGCTGGAGGCGGCGCACCCGCGGGTCGCGGAGGTGCCCTTCTCGTCGGCCCGGAAGCGGATGACCACCTTCCACGCGCTCGGAGAGCCTGACGAGGGCTACACCGGCATCGTCAAGGGCGGGCCGGACGTGGTGCTCGCCCGCTGCGCGCGCATCCGCACGGCGGAAGGCACCGCAGAGCTGACTCCCGAGCGCCGCCGTGCGGTCGAGGAGGCCAACCGGGCGATGGCCGAGGAGGGCATCCGGGTCCTGGCGGTGGCGTTCACGGCCCCGCAGACCGAGCTTCCCGAGGACCCCGCGTCCCTGGAGGAGAACCTGGAGCTGATCGGCCTGATCGGCATGACCGACCCGCCGCGCCCCGAGAGCGCCGACGCGGTGCTGGAGGCGCAGGAGGCCGGCATCCGCACGATGATGATCACCGGCGACCACGCCACCACCGCCCTGGCCATCGCCAGGCAGGTGAACATCGCGGACGACAGCAGCCGGGTCCTCAGCGGTCCTGAACTGGAGGAGATGGACGACGCCGCCCTGGAAAAGGCCGTGCTCGAGGTGCCGGTGTACGCCCGGGTCTCGCCGGAGCACAAGCTGCGCATCGTCGAGGCGCTTCGGCGGCAGGGCCACGTGGTGGCCATGACCGGCGACGGCGTCAACGACGCCCCGGCCCTGAAGCGGGCCGACATCGGCGTCGCCATGGGCGTGGTGGGCACCGGCGTGGCCCGCGGCGCCTCCGACATGGTCCTGATGGACGACAACTTCGCCACCATCGTCTCGGCCGTGGAAGAGGGGCGCACCATCTACGCCAACATCCAGAAGGCGACCTTCTTCCTGCTCTCGGCCAACGTCGCCGAGCTGCTGATCATGACCGTGGCCATGCTGGCCGACTGGCCGGTGCCGCTGCAGCCGATCCACCTGCTCTGGATCAACCTGGTCACCGACTCGCTGCCGGCCATCGCCCTGGGCATCGAGCCCGCCGAGCCCGGAATTATGAAGCAGAAGCCCCGCGATCCCGCGGAGCCGGTGCTGACCTCTCACCTCATCACCCTGATGAGCATCCAGTCGGTCCTCCTGACCATCGCGGTGCTGTCCGCCCTGTTCCTGGGCATGCGGGCCGGGTCCGCCAACCCGGTCGCGATGGGCTCCACCTACGCCTTTGCCACGCTGGCGATCGGCGAGCTCTGGTGGGCCCACAGCTGCCGGAGCATCACCAAGGCCCCGTGGAGCATCGGCCTCTTCCGCAACCGGGTGGCCTGGGTGGCCACCGCGGTGGGCCTGATCCTGATGATCGGGGTCATGACCGTGCCCTTCCTGCAGCCGCTGTTCAAGGTGACGCCCATCAGCCTGCAGGGCTGGCTGACGATCCTGGTCCTGTCGTTCCTCCCGACCTTGCTGATGGAGCCGGTGAAGGCGATCCTCGCCCGCCGGAAGAAGTAAGGCTGCTGAGCCCCGGGCCCGGTGCGGGCCCGGGGTTTCTTGTTGTTGTGCAGGAGATTCCCGTGAGAAATGCCAACCTGACGACGTAGTACCAGGTGAAGAACGCAACACGGCCATCTTGGACCGTGAGGCCATCTGGAGGAGGGTGCCCATGCCGGAGTGGGATGAGCAGACGATACACAGGCAGCTCCTGGCCCGGGATCCGACCGGGCTGGATGCCTTGGCAGACGGACTCGCGCACAAACTCTACCGGCTGGCGGAGCTGGCCCTGGGCGGGCTGGGAAATGCGCAGGACGTGGAAGAGGTGGTCAGCGACGCCCTGGCTGCCGCCTGGGAGCGGGCCGCCGAGTTCGATCCGGAGCGGTCCACCCTCGCCAACTGGGTCCTGATGCTCGCCAAATACGCCGCGCTGGACCGGCGCCGGTCGCTGCGCCGTCGCACCCTGGACGATATGGGCCGGGCGAAGGTCATCCCCCTCACCGCCGCGCCTGAAGCGACAGCGCCGGAGGCAACCGCCCCGCCCAGCGATGCGGCGGTGCTGGCCCAGGAGCAGCGGGCCGCCGTGCACGCCGCCCTGCGCCGCCTGCCGCCGGCGGAGCGGGAGTTGCTGATCCGTCGGTATTTCTTCGAAGAATCCGTGGCCGAAATGGCCCGGGATCTGGGCCTCAGCCGCGGCGCTCTGGACACCCGCCTCTGGCGGGCCAGGCAGAACCTCAGGCGGCTGCTGAGCGACGAAAGCGAGGTGCGCACCCATGACCGATAGGCAGTTCACGCCGGATGAGCAGGCGTTTCTGGCAGAGACCGGGCTGAAGGCCGACGACCTCGCCCCCCTGGTGGCGGACGCACCGCCGCTCCCGGCTGACACGCTCGAGCGCATCCGCAGCCGGGCGCGTGAGAAGGCAGGGCTTGCGCCGGCCGCTGCGGCCGCTGCCCCGGCTGCGGCGACCCCTGCGCTGCCCAGCCGCCGGCCCGACCGTCGGCCCCACCGCTGGCTGGCCGCTGCCGCCGCGGCTCTCCTGCTGGTGGGCGGAACGGTGGTGCTGAGCAACCCCGAAGGGGCCCTGGCCGCCATCCAGCGGCTGGTGCGCCTCGTGCCGGGCATCGGGTTGACCGAGACCGACGGCGAGACGTGGATCCTGCCCGAGCCCGTGTCGGTGGAGCAGGACGGCGTGCGGGTGACCGTAACCGGTGCCATCAGCAACCTCGACGGGACGCAGGTGCGGTACCGCGTGGACTGGCCCGCAGATGAGCCCCTCGACAAGGTCGAGTTCGCGTCTGCCCGCGAGAGTGCGTTTCCTGAACTACGTCTTCCGGATGGAACCGTGATCCGGAGGTGGGGCGGTTCCCTGGCCGGGGGCACGCGGGACATGGTCGGCCAGTACAACTTCGGTCCGCTGCCGCCCGGAACCAGCGAGGTCACCCTGGTGTTGCCTTACCTCTCCGGGGTCGCCGAACCGGTGGAGATTCCCGTCACCCTGGTCAACGCGGAAGAGGCCGGGCTGGCCGGGGCACACCCCGGAAACTGGTCGGAGGAGCGGCTGGGTGTGCAGGTCGGCGTGCCGTACTGGACGGCGGTGGATGATCGCATCGTCGTCTCCCTTGACACCCGACTGCCTGACGGCACCCGGGTCATCGACTACCGTGACTGGATCGAGCCGCACGGCTTCGTGGAGCCCGTCCTCATCGACGACCAGGGGCACACCTATCCCCTCATTATCGATGAGGCCGACCGCTCGGGGCCCTGGAGGCGCGCCGTCTTCCAGGGGCCGCTGGCGCCGGACGCCCGACAGCTGACGCTCACGGTTCCCTACCTGATACTGGCGGATTACACCGCCGAAGCCCGACTCACCGTACCCCTGGAGCAACTCGCCGAAGGAAAGCCGCTCCGGCTGAACGAGGAACTGCAGATCGGCAGCCACCGCTTCACCGTCGAGACGGTAACCCGGATCGATGCCGACACCTTCGGCTTCACTCTGGACCTCGGGCCGGAGGAGGGCGGCGTCCTCCTTCAGAAAGTGGGGATCCGTCACCGCATGTTCGGTGGACCGCGCGCCTGGAGCGCCCATGGGGAAAACGGCCAGTTCACGAGCATGGAGGTCGACTTCCGCAGCGCGCCGCGGCGGAACCTGGTGATCGTCTTCGCTGACCCGGGGTACCGCGTGCACGGCGAATGGCAGGTGGAGTGGCCGGTGCCGGCCGGCCGGTCTGATGCGGAGTAGAGAGGCAGGGTGCCGCCCAACTGGCGGCACCCTGCCTCGCACGTATGGGGGCTCCGTGGTGAAGTAACAGCGCATCACTCCTCCACCACGAGCCAGCCCCTCACCCCGAACTTGCCCGGATCGCCGATCGCGTAGCGCCCCGGCACGGTCGGGGTGAACTCCACGACCGCCGTGCGGCCCGGCGAGACGTAGATCGCCACATCCGCGCCGGCCCCGTGCATGTGCAGCTCAGGGTCGAAGCGCACCATCTTCAGGAACCGGTGCGGCACCTCCTGAATGGTGAAGTTGTGGATCACGTCCGGATGCTCGTTGGTGAGCGAAACCCGCACCTGCTGGCCCGCCTTCACCGTCAGCTCCACCGGCAGTTCCATCTCCCGGATGGTGAGGTCGTACCGCACCGTGTTGAAGGGCTGGGTGTAGAAGAAGGCCAGCCAGATGGCAAAGGCCATGACCCCGGCCGCGGCCGCCTTCACCAGGGCGTCGCCCCGGATGCCGCCGCGGCTGCGGGGGTTGTACCGCTTCAGCAGCAGCGAGTTGGAGACCACCGAGACCGACGAGAAGGCCATCGCCCCGCCTGCGATCATCGGGTTCAGCAGCCCGAAGGCCGCCATGGGGATGCCGATCACGTTGTAGATGAACGCCCAGAACAGGTTCTCCTTGATGGTCCGCATCGTCTGCCGGCTCAGCCGCAGGGCCTGGGCGATGCCCTTGAGGTCGCCGTTCATCAGTGTAACCGAGGCGGTCTCAATGGCCACATCGGTGCCAGTGCCGATGGCGATCCCCAGATCGGCGGTGGCCAGGGCCGGCGCGTCGTTGATGCCGTCGCCCACCATCGCGACGACCTTCCGCCCGCCCTCCTTCAGCTGCTCCACGTGCTGCGCCTTGTCCCCGGGCAGCACCTCGGCCAGGACCCGGTCCACCCCGACCTGCCGGCCGATGGCCTCCGCCGTCCGCCGGTTGTCGCCGGTGATCATCACGACCTCCAGCCCCAGTTCGTGCAGCTCGGCGATGGCCTCCGCCGACGTGGGCTTCACCGTGTCCGCCACGGCGATGATCCCGGCCAGGGCGCCGTCCACCGCTACGAGCATGGCGGTCTTGCCCATCGCCTCCAGCGCCGCCATCCGCTCCTCCGCCTGCGCCGTGTCGATCCCACGCTCGGCCATCAGCCGCCGGGTGCCCACCAGCACCTCACGCCCGGCCACCCGGGCCACCAGGCCGGCGCCGGGGATGGCCTCAAAGGACTCCACCTCGGGCAGGGCGATGTCCCGCTCCTTCGCGCCCGACACGATGGCCTGGCCCAGCGGGTGCTCCGACCGGGACTCCGCCGCGGCCACCAGGGCGAGGAGCTCCTCCGCCGCGGCCTCCTCCACCGCGCCCTCCTCGGCCATGGCGGTCAGCGGGATGACGTCCGTCAGCTCGGGCCGGCCCCAGGTGATGGTGCCGGTCTTGTCCAGCACCACCACGTCCACCTTGTGGGCCCGCTCCAGGTGCTCGCCGCCCTTGAAGAGGATGCCCACCTCCGCCCCCTTGCCGGTGCCCACCATCACCGCTGTCGGCGTGGCCAGGCCGAGGGCGCACGGGCAGGCGATGACCAGCACGGAGATGGCCGCGTGCAGGGCGCTGTTCCAGTCGCCGGCGATGAGCCCCCACGCCACCAGGGTGACGGCGGCAATGCCGACCACCACGGGCACGAAGATGCCCGAGATCTGGTCCGCCAGCTTCTGAATGGGCGCCTTGGAGCCCTGGGCGTCCTCCACCATCTTCACGATCTGCGCAAGCACGGTGTCCTTGCCCACCCGGGTCGCACGCATCGTGAGCGAGCCGTTCTTGTTCAGGGTGGCGCCGGTGACGGTGTCGCCCGGCTTCTTGTCCACCGGGATCGGCTCGCCGGTCAGCATCGACTCGTCCACGGCCGACTCGCCGGAGAGGACCACCCCATCCACCGGGATCTTCTCGCCCGGGCGGACGATGATGGTGTCGCCCACCAGCACGTCCTCGATGGGTACGTTGCGCTCCACGCCGTCGCGGACCACCCGCGCGGTCCGGGCCTGCAGCGAGAGGAGCTTGCGGATCGCATCGGACGTCCGCCCCTTGGCGATGGCCTCGAAGGTCTTGCCCAGCAGGATCAGGGTCAGGATCGTCGCGCTGGACTCGTAGTAGTTCTCGCCGCCCAGGAAGAAGGAGAGGGCGACGGAGTACACGTAGGCCGCCGTGGTGCCCAGGGCCACCAGCACGTCCATGTTGGCCGAGCCATGGCGCAGGTTCAGCCAGGCGCCGCGATAGAAGCGCCAGCCGACCACCACCTGGATGATGGTCGCCAGGACGAACTGGAACCACTTGTTCATCAGGATGGGGTGGTCGATGCGCAGCGGCATCAGGATCATGTTGGCGATGAAGAGCGGCAGCGTGAGGACCGCCGAGAAGATCAGGAGGGCGATCTGCTTCCGCATCTCCTTCTGCCGCCGCTCCCGGTCGGCGTCGGCTGCGTCGGCGGCCAGCCGGGCATCGTAGCCCAGGTCCTTGATCAGGCGGATCAGGTCCTCCGCCTGCACGCCGGTGGCCTCCACCGTCGCCTTTTCGCTGCTCAGGTTGACGCTGGCCTGGAGCACGCCGGGGACCCTGGCCAGCTTCCGCTCGATCTTCGTCGAGCACGCCGCGCAGGTCATGCCCGAGATATCAAAGGTGAACTTATCCTTCACCACCCCGTAGCCCAGGTCCGTCACCAAGTCAAAGAGCTTGTCGGGGGTGACGACGGCGGGGTCGTAGTAGACCGTGGCCTTCTCGGTGGTCAGGTTGACGTTGGCCTCCTGCACGCCCTCCGCCTTCCCCAACCGGCGCTGGACGCGGCTGGAGCAGGCGGCGCAGGTCATGCCCGTCACGCCGAACTCCAGCTTGACGCCGGTTCGGGACTCAGCGCCCTCTGCGATGTTCATGGCTTCGCTCATGGTCGTGCCCTCCAGACGAGTTGAGCTGTATCGTATCCCGTCGGAGCGCTCGCAATGAGTACCCCTACGGGGTATGGGTTTCTCCTTCTATCGTAGTGCGGGAACGACCGCTTCGTCAAGGGTCCAGATCGCGTTTGGCGTCTGCTCGCCCGGTCCGGGCATCGCCTTCCAGCAGGTCATCCGGCGTCAGGCGCATCAGGTACTCAGGCGTAGGCTCCCCCGGAACCATGGCCTCCTTCCAGAAGCGGAACCCGGCCTTTTCGTACGCACGGATGGCCGCCACGTTGGCCACCTCCGGACCGATCACGCACTCCCGCGCGCCGAACGAGCCGAAGACCACCTGCCGCATGAAGGCGCGGATGGCGGCCGGCCCCAGCCCCCGGCCGATCAGCTCCGGCTCGCCGATGAACAGGTCCACGCCGGCGGTATCGTCGTCGACGCCGATGTGGCGCGCGTAGTCTGGCCAGTCGTTGATCCGGTAGGTCTGGATGTACCCGATGGGGGTATCCCAGCACATGATCAGGTAGGGTTCGGTGGGCTTCTCCCCGCGGATGTAGGGAAGGTATTCCTCCGCCACCCTCGCCCGCGTGCGTCCGCCGGGGCTGTACCAGCGCATCACGTGGGGGGTGTTGAGCCAGCGGTGCATCAGATCCAGGTCGTCCTCCGTCAGTCGGCGGAAGCGGATCTCGTGCGGCACAGTGTGCGTCCTCCTCTCGCGCGTGCGTCAAATCGCGGGAACTGGGAAAGGGAATGGTCACCCTCCGTTGAACTATTATCCAGAATTATGTGTTATGGAGGAATTGCACGATGAAGGCGCTGCGCGCGGTTTCGCTGGCCAATGCGGTGGTGATGCTCCTGGCGGTGCTCTGGGGCGCGTGGGTGACGTCCAGCGATTCCGGCGACGGCTGCGGGGCCTCCTGGCCCCTGTGCAAGGGGACCTTCATGCCCGAGTGGGACTACGCCGCCATCGTCGAGTTCGGCCACCGGGTCGTCTCCGCCCTGGCCGGGCTGCTCTCGGTGATCGTGCTGGTCTGGATCTTCCGGGCCCTGCCGGCCCAACTCCGCCTGAAGCGTCTCGCGTTCGGCACCTTCTTTTTCGTCGTCCTGCAGGGGGCGCTGGGCGCGGCCGCGGTCCTGTGGCCGCAGCCTGACCTGGTGATGGCCCTCCACTTCGGCTTCTCGCTGCTCTGCTTCACCTTCGCCCTGTTGGTGACGGTGGCGCTCGGGCGGCTCGACGAGGCCGCCCGGCCGGCGCCTGGCCCTGTCTCCGGCCCGTCGGGGCTCTCAGCCGGCGGCGCTCCCCTGCCGGCTGCCCCGGGTCTGCGCGCGCAGATCTGGGGCCTGGCCGTCTACACCTACCTCGTCATCTACCTGGGCGCCTACGTGCGCCATCTCGGTGCCTCCCTGGCCTGCACGGGCTGGCCGCTGTGCAACGGCGAGCTGATCCCGACGCTCTACGGCCCGGTGGGGGCGAACTTCGCGCACCGCCTCGGCGCCGCTCTGGCCGTAATCCTGATCGTGCGACTGTGGTGGACCGCCCGGCAGGCGGCCGATCGCCCCGACCTGCGGCGCGGCGCTGCGTGGGCCCTGGTGCTGATGCTGGCCCAGGTGGCCAGCGGCGCCCTCTTCCCCCTGGGTTACCTCAACCTGCTGACGCAACTCCTGCACACCGGTCTGATCGCCGGCTTCTGGGGCGTGCTCAGCTACCTCTGCTACCTGACGCTGCCGGAGGAAAGGGAGGCCGTGGCCGTGAGCGCGTGAGCGGCTCCGGCCGCGGAAAGCAAAGCCCCTGCCCGCCGCATCGTCCTCCCGTACGAGTCGGTCGACCGGAAGGCCGACCCCTGAAGCGTCCGCAAGAACGCCCCGTATACCGCCCGCGGCCGATCCGGCATCACCCCCGGGGTCGACCTGTGCCATTCCCCAAAGGCGGCCCCCAAGACTTCCCCGCGAACCGATTTCGCCGCCGCCCTTTCCGGGTACGCTGAAACCGTAAGGCAACGGAGCGACCCGGAAGGAGGACCGGACCATGGCGCTTCTGATTATCCTTGGCCTCCTCGCCTGCGCCCTCTTCCCCCCGACCCCGGCGGAGGTGCACCGGTGGGAAAGGCAGCATAACTCCCCCTTCATGCAGTAAGCCCACCCGGGTTCCTCCGGGTGGGCTGCCACCGTCACTTCCAGTCGCTGCGGGCCTGCTTGCGCCCCCGCAGCCGCTTCTCCGCCTGCACCGCCGCCAGGGCGCCGTCGGCCGCGGCGATCACCGCCTGCTTCACCTCGCCGCCCAGCAGGTCGCCGACGGCGAAGACCATCGGCACCCGGGTCTCGTAGGTCCGGCGGTCGACGATCACGGTGCCGTCCTCGTTGGTGGGCACGGTGCCCATCAGGTAGTCCGTCACCGGCTTGTTGCCCTGCATGAAGATGAAGACGCCCGGCACCTCGATCACCCGCTCCCCCTCGGGCCCGGTGATCCTGATGCCCTCCACCTTCTGCTCGCCCAGCACCTCCAAGAGCCGGCCAGAGACCCGCTCGATCTTCGGGTTCTTCTCCAGCTCTTCCATGAGGTGCGGTGACGCCTTGGGCTGCCTGCCCGTATGGACCAGGATGACCTGCGAGGCGAAGTTGCTCAGGTAGAGCGACTCCTCCACCGCCTCCTCGCCGCTGCCCACAACGGCCACGGGCTGGTCCCGGAAGAAGGCGGCGTCACACGTGGCGCAGTAGCTCACGCCCCGCCCCACCAGCCGCTCCTCGCCGGGCACGTAATTCGAGCGGCCCATGGCGCCGGTGGCCAGGATCACCGCCCGGCCCCTGTAGGTGCCGTTGCCGGTGTGGACCTCCTTCACCTCGCCGTCGAGGCTGGCGCCGATCACCTGGTCCTGCACGAACTCAGCCCCGAATGACTCCGCCTGCCTGCGAATGGTCCGGACGATCTCGGGCCCCGTCGCGTTCGGCATGCCCGGATAGTTGTCCACCTTCTGCGTCATCCCCAGCGCGCCGGCGCCCAGGCTCTTATCGATGACGAGGGTCTTCAGGTCCGCCCGCGCCCCGTAGAGCGCCGCCGTCGCGCCCGCGGGCCCCCCGCCGATGATCAGGAGGTCGTACACTTGCTCAGTCTGCGTGTTGCCCATAATCGCTGCCATATCTGCAACTTCCCCTTTCACGACTCGGTTTCGGCAAAGAACGCCGCCCGGCCAACGCCTGCGGCCGCCGTCACTTCCTTAGACTCCGGAAAGGGGCCGAGAGATACCCCATAGGGTATATCAAACCCCCGCCCCGGTTTGCCGCCCGGGGCGGGGGTTGGCGCTAAAGAATCGCGTTCAGGAACGCCGCCGTGCGGGGATGCTGCGGGTTGCTGAAAAGCTGCTTCGGCGCGCCCTGCTCCACGAGCTGGCCCTCGTCCATGAAGAGCACACGGTCGCACACCTCCCGGGCGAAGCCCATCTCGTGGGTGACCACCATCATCGTCATGCCGTCGAGCGCCAGCCGCTTCATCACCTCCAGCACCTCCTTGACCATCTCCGGGTCCAGGGCGGAGGTGGGCTCGTCGAAAAGCATGACCTCGGGGTTCATGGCCAGGGCCCGGGCGATGGCCACCCGCTGCTTCTGCCCGCCGGAGAGGCTGTCGGGGTAGGCGGCGGCCTTGTCCCGGAGCCCGACGCGGGCCAGAAGCTCCAGGGCGCGGTCCTCGGCGTCCTTCGCCGAAAGGCGGCCGGTCAGCACGGGCGCCAGCGTCACGTTGCGGAGCACCGTCATGTGCGGGAAGAGGTTGAAGTGCTGAAAGACCATCCCCACCCGCTGCCGAAGGCGGTTGACGTCGAAGCCCGGCGCCGTGATCTCCTCCCCGTCCACTACGATGGAGCCCGCGGTGGGCTGCTCCAGCAGGTTGACGCAGCGCAGCAGGGTCGACTTGCCCGAGCCGGACGGGCCGATGAGCGCGACCACCTCGCCCCGGGCCACCTCCAGGTCGATGCCCCGCAGCACTTCCAGCTTGCCGAAGGACTTCTGCAGGTTGCTAATGCGAATCACTGTGGCCCAGCCTCCTCTCCATCAGCCGGACGAGCTGCGAGGTGATGCCGGTGAGCACCAGGTAGTACACGGCCGCCACCAGCAGCGCGGGGAAGACGGCGAAGTGCGCCGTGCCCACCGTCTTCGCCTTGAACATGATGTCGGCGATGCCCAGCACCGAGATGACCGACGACTCCTTGATGAGCGACGCGAACTCATTCGCCAGCGGCGGCAGGGCGCGGCGGAAGGCCTGGGGCAGGATGATGTGGCGCATGGTCTGCACGAAGGTGAGCCCCAGGGAGCGGCCCGCCTCCATCTGCCCCCGGTCGATGGACTCGATGGCGCCGCGGGCGATCTCGGCCACGTACGCGCCGCTGTTCAGCGAGAGCGCGATGATGCCGGCGGTCATGGCAGGCAGGTCGAGGCGGAAGAGGTAGATGGGCCCGTAGTACATGAGGTAAAGCTGCACCAGGAACGGCGTGCCGCGGATGACCTCCACGTAGAGGGTGGCCAGGCCGTAGAGCAGGCGCAGCACAGGGTTCGCCGGTTTCTGGCTGCGCACCAGCCCCACGACCAGGCCGATCATGGTGCCGAAGAGAATGCCCAGGGCCGAGATCTGGAGGGTGATCTTGACCCCCTGGAAGATGATCGGAACGAACACGGGTATGATGTCCCAGCGCATCGCGGATCTCCCTTCAAAAGGCCCCCAGACCGCCGTTCCCCTGGCGGCCCGGGGGCCCCGTTCGTCTTCGGAGCAGGCCTCTACTCCTCTGCCTTGGCCTCAGGCGGCGGCGCCACCTCGTACTTCTCAATCAGCTGATCGATGGTACCGTTCGCCTGCAGCTTGGCGAGGATATCATTGACGGCTTCCCGGAGTTCGTCGTCGCCCTTCTTGAAGGCCACGGCGTTCTCTTCCTTGGTGAGTTCGAAGGCCACGGTCAGCTCCGGCCGGGAGGCAGCGTAGTTCTTGACCACGGCGTAATCGCCCACCACGGCATCGACGCGGCCCGCGACCAGGTCGAGCACGGCGGCCTCAAAGAGTTCATAGGAGCGCACCTCGGCCCCCTCGATCTCCTTCGCCGCGATCTCGCCGGTAGTGCCCAGCTGCACGCCGATGGTCTTTCCGCTCAGGTCCTCCGCGGCCGCGATGCTCCCCTCGCTGCCGGCGGGGACCATCACCGACTGGGCGGTCATCCAGTACGGGTCGGAGAAGTCCACCGACTCCAGCCGGTCAGGCGTGATGGTCATGGCGGAGATCACCATGTCCGCCTTGCCGGCGTCCAGGTCGAGCAGCAGCGTGTCGAAGATGCCCTCCTTGATCTCCAGCTTTACGCCCAGTTCGGTGGCGATGGCCTCGGCCAGCTCCATCTCCCAGCCGACAATCTTATCTTGACCGTCGATGATGGCGTGGTACTCAAACGGCGGGTAATCCGCGCTGGTGGCCACGACGATCTTGCCGCTCTGCTTGATCTGCTCGAGGCGGCTCGCCGGGGCCTCGGCCTGCTGGCCGTTGTCAGGAGGGGCGGCCTGCTGATCGCCGGGCTGCGCGCCGCCGCAGGCGGCCAGGATCAGGGTAAGCAGGGTTCCCAGGGCAAGGGTGCGGATCTTCTTCATGATCATCTTCTCCTTAAAGGCATGTCCTCAACAGTGTTGAGAGAGAATATACACCCCGCCGCATAAATATGCAAGGGCGAAGCCCGAACACGCACACTTCCGAATTGACGCGTCTGCGGACAAAATGGCGCAGGGGGCGAGACTCGTGTCTCGCCCCCTGCATGTGCGACGGAGGGCCACCACTCCTCCGCCTGGCAAAACCATGCTGGATCGGGGGCCGCCACTCCCCCTACCAGCGCCGGCCGGGTCACCACTCCGGCCGGGAATCGTGGCCGTCTCAGGCTCACCGCACCGCTACAGTCAGCCCGCTACGACCACAGGTCGCCTACAGTGGCGACTACCAGAGATTATACCATGTCCACCTTCACAGCGCGAGAATCATTTTTCGCTATGTATTCTTTATCAACAGTCCCATCTAAGGATAGCTATGGATAAGCGCGCATCTCACCGATAAACGGCATAAATCGCAGCGATAGAGAGTTCCCCTTGGACACCGGCAGCGCCGATCGGTTACTTTATTGCTAGAAAGGGGTGTCAATTCCATGAACCGACCGCGCGTCTGCGTCTGGTGTGGCTCGGCCATCGCAGATGAGCAGGACGAACACCGCAGACTGTGCCCGGAGTGCAGCCAGGTAGACGAGTTGGAGTCCGCGACTCCACTGTATCCCGTCGGTGAAAGACAACCCTTCCAGGACTAAATCCAAAGGCCCCCGACGGCGCCGGTGCGCCGCGGGGGCCTGGCTCATTCCGCGTCAAGACTCAGCGATGGTCACCGACTCGATCCGGATCTCCTCCTGCGGCTTCGACCGCTCACCGCCAAAGCTGGGGCCCACCGGCACCGAAGCCAGGGCCTCCACCACGTCCATCCCCTCCACCACCCGGCCGAACTGGGTGTAGTGGGGGTACTGGTTCAGGCCGGCCGCCTGCGGACCGGAGCAGATGAAGAACTGGCTGCCATTGGTGTTGGGGCCAGCGTTGGCCATGGCCACGATACCCGGTTCGTAGGGATGCTTCGGCGGAAGCTCGTCCGGGAACTGGTAGCCGGGGCCGCCGCGCCCGGTGCCCGTCGGGTCGCCGGTCTGGATCATGAAGGGCTTGATGACCCGGTGAAACTTCACCCCGTCGTAGAAGCCCTGCCGGGCCAGGAAGACGAAGTTGTTGACGGTGAGGGGCGCCTCATCCGCCCACAGCTCGATGACGATCTCACCTTTCGTGGTCTTCAGGGTCGCGCGGTACTCCTTCTCCGGGTCGATCTGCATCGGGGGAGGGGAGCTCCACTGCTTGGCCAAGGGAATCCTCCTTTTGCTGGATATGGATATCCTGTGCGGGAATGGCGATCTTGATGCCATTCTCCCGGAAGGCCTTCAGAATCTGCATGTTCAGCTCATCCGTCGTGCGGAACCGGTTCGTATAGGAATCGACCCAGCAACTCATGAAGAGGTCCAGGGAGTAGGTATTGAAGGCGCTGAGCCAGACCCCCGGGGCCGGGTCCTTCAAGACCGCCGGATGGCTCTCGAGCACTTCCCGCAGCACCCGCTTGGCCTTCTCGATGTCGGTGTCGTAGGTCACGCGGATGGTCTGCCGAATCGCCGCCTCGGGCGTGGGCAGCGCGTAGTTGATCACGCGCGTGTTGGCCATGTCCCGGTTGGGCACGACGATGGCGGTGCCGTCAAACTGCCGGATGCGGGTGGTGCGCAGACCGATCTCCACCACCACGCCCACCTTGCCGTCGCTCAGTTCGATCCAGTCGTTCACACGGAACGGCCGGTCGATCAGGATGGCCAGGCCTCCCAGCAGGTTGGAGAGCGTCTCCTGCGACGCGAGGGCGATGGCCGCCGTTGCGACGCCGGCGGTCGCAACCAGGGCCGAGATGGAGACGCCGAACAGCTCCAGCACGATGGAGAGCGCGAAGAAGTAGATGACGATCGCCACCAGCTTCCTCACCATCGGCCCCAGTTCCTGGTCCCACGTGCCGCCGCTGCGCCCGGCCAGCTCGTGCAGGTACCAGTCGATCGCGGCCATCAGCAGGTCGTTGACCAGCACAGCCACCGCCAGCACCACCAGCGCCTCGACCAGATTGCCGACGACCGCGAACTGCGCGGCGTACCGTCCCCCCGCCCCGAACGCAGGGATGGCGCTGCCAAGGGACATCAGCGCGAGGCGGAAACCCAGCGCGAGGATGACCCAGCGCACCGCCGGCGCGCCGGCCTCCACCAGGCGGTCGTCCAGGGTGTTGTTGGAGCGGCTGACCACCCGTTCCGCGATCCAGCGCAGGATCCGCTTCGCCAGCCCGGCCACGAACCAGGTCACCACCAGATGGAGGGCGAAGACGGCCCAGGCCAGCCAGTACTGTTCAAACGCTGCACCCACGTTCTGTAGCCATAGTTCCACGATGATTCCCCCGCATGTCAACGTCGTCGTTTACATATTAGGTGTAAGCGGCGGCAGGAAGCAAGGGCTCGCCGTGAGCTGTGGGACGTAAGCAGATGCCACCTGACCCGGCGGGTCAGGTGGCAGTCCTGTTGTCGGCGATACGGCTGGCTATTCCACGATGCCCACGCTCTTCAGGAAGTCGCGGGCCACCTGATCAACGGGCTCCTCAAGAGAGTCCACCCGGTAGTTCAGCTCCTGCATCGTCTCGTCCGTCAAGGTTCCGGCCAGTTCGTTGAGGGCCTCCATAAGCTCGGGGTGGGCCTCCACGGCGTCCATGCGCACCAGGTAGCCGCCGTTGTAGGGCGGGAAGAACTGCTTGTCGTCCTCCAGGATCACCATGTCGAACTCCTTCAGCTTGCCGTCGGTTGCGTACGCATCGATGATGTCGACGTCGCCGTTCTCCACAGCCTTGTAACGCAGCCCGATCTGCATGGTGGCCACATCCTTGAACTGGAACCCATAGGTCGCCACGAGGGGCTCGTAACCGTCCACCGTACGGGCCATGAACTCATTGCTGGTGCCGAAGACCAGCTGGTCATCGACCTCCAGCAGGTCGGAGAAGGTCTTCAGGCTGTACTGCTCCGCGATCTCGCGGGGAACGGCCAGGGTATAGGTGTTGTTCATGCCCAGGGGCTCCGACCAGGTCAGCCCGAACTTCTCCTCGGTCTCCTTCTTCACCAGCTCGTACAGACCGGCGGGGTCGGTAATCGGGTCCGTCTTCTGCAGGTGGGCGCTGTATGCCGTACCGTCATATTCGGCGTAGAGCGTCAGGTCGCCGGTCTTCAGGCCATTGAAGGTCACCGTGGTGCCGCCGAGGTTGAGCTTGCGCTCCACCTGCAGGTCGGTCTTGGCCTCGATCACCTGTGCGGCGATCTCGCCCAGGAGAATGGACTCGGTAAAGTCCTTCGAACCCACGATCACCTTGCCGCTGCCCGCGGCATTGGACCCGCCGGAGCCGCCGCACCCGGCGAGCAGCGTCACGGAGAGCAGAAGACCGGTAAGCATATAAACTATTCGACGCTTAGACATATCTGAAGCGGATCCTCCTTAACTCTGATTGGTATGCGGGACCAGGGTTGTCAACCGGCCTGTCGCAGGCCTCGCGGCGTCAGCCGCCGCTCCAGGGCGCTCATGCCCAGATCGGCGATCACCGCCAGAAGCGCCGCCGGCAGGGCGCCGGCCAGGATCATCTTGTCCTGCACCCGGTCAATGCCCGCAAAGATCTCGGAACCCAGACCGCCCGCACCGGCCAGCGACATGATGGACGCCGTGCCGATGGCGATAACGGTGGCCAGCCGCACCCCCACCGCCGCGATCGGCAGGGCCAGCGGCAGCTGCACCATGCGCAGAATCTGCCAGCGGGTCATGCCCATTCCGGTAGCCGCCTCGATGAGCGCCGGATCGATGGAGATGATGGCCGTATAGGTCGACCGGATGATCGGCATCAGCGTGTACAAGAACAGGCAGAAGATGCCGGTCGCGGGGCTGAGGCCGAGAAACAGCATCACGAAGCCGATCATGGCCAGCGCAGGGATGGTCTGCAGCGCGTTGGCCACCCAGAGCACCGGCTCGGCCAGCCTCCGGAAGCGGGTGATGAGATAGCCCGCGGGCACGCCGACCAGTACGCCGTAGAACACGGCCAGCAGAGCCAGCTTCAGGTGCTGCCCCGTCAGGCTCAGCAGGCGCGGCCACTGTGCCTCCACATACAATATCAAGTCATGAAGCAGTTCCATCGCTCGTCTGCCCCCTCCCTAAACCCGGAGTCCACGCGGGATCACCCTGCGCTCCAGGCGTCCCAGAAGGAAGTCAGCCAGCAGCGCCATGATCGTGACCGGAAGGGCGCCGGCGAGGATCAGCTTGGGCGAGACCATGGCAAAACCGCTCAGAATAGGCTCTCCCAGGCCGCCGGCCCCCACGAACGCGGCGAGGGTCGCCCAGCCGATGATGAGCACAGTCGAGGTGCGGATGCCGCTCATGATAACCCGGAAGGCGAGGGGCAGTTCGACCATGAACAGCATCTGCCGGGCCGTCATCCCCATTCCCCGGGCGGCCTCCTTGACGGACGGATCCACACCCATCAGGCCCTTGTAGGTGTTGCTCAGAATCGGCAGCAGCGCGTAGAGAAACAGCGCCGTCAGCGCAGGCCTCGTGCCGATGCCGAGAACCGGAATCATGAAGGCCAGCAGCGCCACGGCCGGCAGCGTCTGAAACAGACCCACCACGGTGATGACCGGGTCGGCCACGCGCCGGTTCCGGCTCAGCAGAATGCCCAGGGGCACCGCCACCGCGATCGCCAGCAGAACAGCCGAGAGGGAAAGCGACAGGTGCTCGCCGGTGAGGCGGAGCAGCTTCTCCCACGTGATCATGCCGTCGCCCCCCCGGCCCCTGCGGTGCGGGAGAGGGTGCCGACCAGCGACGTGTTGGTCACCAGCCCCTGCAGCCGGCCCTGCTCATCCACCACCGGCAGCAACTCCAGCCGCTCCAGCAGCATCCGCTGCACCGCGTGGGTGACCGGCTGGTGCGGCTGAACCGTGGTCAGCCGGGTCGCCATGACCTCGCCCAGGGTACGGTGCGAGGCCATGCCCTGCTCGATGGCCCGGGCGGTGACGATGCCCAGCAGCTTGCCGTCCTCGTCCACCACCAGCACCGAGTTGACCCGCCGCTTCCGCATGGTGGCCACCGCCTCCGCGAGGCCGTACCCCGGCGGGGCCGAGACCGGATCCTTGATCATGATGTCGCCCACGGTGAGGGACTCCGCCGACGCCACCATCCGGTCGCGGCCGACGAACTGCGCCACGAACTCGTCCTTGGGGTTCCGCAGCAGCTCCTCGGGGGTGGCCACCTGGTGGATCCGGCCGTCCTTCATCACCACGATCCGGTCGGCCAGCTTCAGGGCCTCGTCCATGTCGTGGGTGACGAAGACCACCGTCTTCTTCAGCTTCGCCTGGAGCCGCTTCAGCTCGTCCTGCAGCGTCTCCCGGGTGATCGGGTCGAGCGCGCCGAAGGGCTCGTCCATCAGGATCAGGTCGGGCTCGGCGGCCAGGGCCCTGAGCACGCCCACCCGCTGCTGCTGCCCGCCGGAGAGCTCCCGCGGGTAGCGGTCGCGGTAAGTGGCGGGGTCGAGGCCCACCATCTCCAGCAGTTCATCGACCCGCGCCGCCCGCCGGGCCGCGTCCCAGCCCAGCAGCCTGGGCACCAGCTCGATGTTCTGGGCGATGGTGAGATGCGGAAAGAGGCCGACCTGCTGAATCACGTAGCCGATGTTGCGCCTGAGCTCCACGGGGTTGACCGTGGCGATGTCGCGCCCGTCCACATAAATCGTGCCGGACGTCGGCTCGTGCAGCCGGTTGATCATCTTCATCGTGGTCGTCTTGCCGCAGCCGGAGGGGCCGATCAGGCAGACGAACTCACCGCGCGCAACGTGCAGGTTCAGCTCCTGGACCGCCTTCGTGCCGTCGGGGTAGACCTTGGATACGTTCTCAAAGCGAACCATGTACGCAATTACCCCCTTCTGTCACTACAGCGCAGAGCTGGCAGCAAACCAACAACCCTA
>JAMNXV010000007.1 GCA_023623185.1 Bacillota bacterium | reverse complement strand
GCTTGGCATGGTGCGGCGGTGGCCCTCCGCCCTGGTGGTCCTGCCGGCCATCGCGATGCTGCTCCTCCTCGGGCTGATCGGCTTCGCCTTCTTCCTCTTCACGGCGGGGCTGTGGCAGATGGGCGCGACGGCAGAGGTGGAAACGCCCCCCGGCTCAGGCGCCCTCGGGACGGGGGAGGCGGTGCTGGCCGCGCTGCTCGCACTCATGGGGCTCCTGGCGCTGGTCGCGGTTCTGTCGCCGGGGGGTCAGCGGCACCGGCGGGGCGAACGGCATGCGTACCGCGAGTCGTGGCTCGCCGTGCGGGAGGCCCTGTTCAGGCGGAGCCGATCGCTGCGGTCCCGCTGGCCGGCGCTGGTGGGCGGGCCGTCCGGCGCTGTACAGGCCCTGGCCTGGCTGAACGCCTCGCGCAACTGGTTCAGCCTGTTCCGGCTGGGGTTCCTGGCCGCTGGGCTGGCGATGCCCTTCCTGATGCCGCTCAATAGCGCCAGGATGGACCCTGCGAGGGCGGACGCATTCTATATCGGCATGGGCCTCGCGTTTACCGTCTTCAACTACGGCGAACAGGCGGCTGCCCTCTTCTCAGCGGAGGGGGAGCGCGCGGTGCTCCCGCTGCTGGCGGGGATCTCGCCGGGCCACCTGCTCGCGGGCAAGTG
Organism: Bacillota bacterium; assembly: GCA_023623185.1. Taxonomy (GTDB): domain Bacteria; phylum Bacillota; class Sulfobacillia; order Symbiobacteriales; family Symbiobacteriaceae; genus Symbiobacterium. The sequence goes on along the minus strand of JAMNXV010000007.1, from coordinate 4,787 downwards.
GCTGGCTGCCCTTCCCCTGCTGCTGGCAGCCCCGCTGACGACCTTTGCCTGGGCGGCGGCGGGCGGGCGCGGCGTCAGTGAAGCCGCTGCCCTGGCCGGGTTCAGCGGGGCGATCGTCCTGGCTGCGGTCACCTGGCTGGTGGGCGCGGCCGCCTTCGACGCGGCGCCCCGTACGGGCGGGCTGTTTGCGCCGGGGGAGACGATGGCCGCCGCGTTCGAGCAGGTCCCGACCCGGCTCGGCGGCATCGTGGGTCTCGCCGGCGGGGCTCTGATCGCCGGCGCAGGCACCTGGCTCTACCTGACGGATCCGCGGTGGATCGCCGCCCTGGCGCTGCCGGCCGGTGCGGCGGCCGTGGCCGGCTGGCGCTGGGTGGACAGGCTGTGGCGGCGGGGCGCCATGGGGTAAGTGGCCGCCGGGGCTGACCGGCGCTTCATATGCAGGGAGGAGCCGCGGCGGCGCCGAAAGGGGAGGTGCAGCGAGGGAAGGAGGCCTGCACAGTGAAAGGACTGGTGCGCATCGGGGCGGTGATCGCGGCGCTGCTGGCGCTCGGCGGAACCGCCGGGGCCGCCTTTGGCCACTGGGAAACCATCCGGGTGCTCCGCAACGGTTTCACCTTCACCGTGAACGGCCGGGAGGTGGCGGCGGACGGCTTCCTGCTTGATGACCGGGCCTACGTGCGCCTGACGGACGCCGCCGTGGCGATGGGGATGACGGTCACCTGGGACCCCGCCACCCGCACGGCCGCCGCCCGGCCCCGCTCTGCCTCCATCCGGCTCACGGCGCCGGTGGATCCTTTCCGCCCCGTCATCGACCTGACGAGCCTGGGCGTACAGGCGGACGACGTGGAGGCGGTGGGCCTCGAAACGGCCGGCGCGCCTTACGTCTCGCGGCGCTTCACCCTGGCCTGGGATGAGCTCGTCATCGCCGACGACCAGGCGGCGGCGGAGGGCCGGCCGGTGCTCGCGCTGAACACGGAGTACGTGCTGAAGCTCTTCACCCGGAGCGGCGGGATGCTCCGGGCCAGCTTCACCACCGCGGGTCTGCCGGAACTCACCCATGCGGGCGAACGGCAGATCGTCCTGGTGCCGGCCATGCCGGAGCGGGGCTTCCACTGGCCCTACTTCCTGGTGCTGCCCAGCGAGCGGCACCGCGCGGCCAACGAGGGGCACAGGCGGTATCTCGTGGTGGACATCAACAATACCGGCCCGAGCAACAGCGCGGCCGAGACCCTCGCGCGCGCCCGCGCCGAGGTGGAGCGGGGGCAGCAGGTCTCCATGCGGCTGGCGGAGGAGCTCTGGGCGCCGCTCATCATGCCGGCGATCCCCCGGCCGGTGATCACCTACCGTCTCGGCGGCGAGGAGAACACCCTCTTCACCCACGCCCTGGACCGGGACGCGGCGACCCTGCACCTGAAGATGCAGGATCCGGCGGCGGCCGCTGTGCTGGAGCGGCAGTTCCGGCAAGCCGGATTCACCGTCGAGAGCCTCATGCACCTGGACCGGCAGGTGGTGGCGATGATCGAGCACGCCGTCGCCTACCTCAACCAGTACGGCCACGGGGTGGAGGAGCAGGTCTTCCTGGTGGGCTTCTCGGCCTCGGGCACCTTCACCGACCGGCTGGCGGCGCTGCACCCGCACAAGGTGAAGGCCCTGGTCTCCGGGGCGACCCTGGACAACATGCTGCTGCCCCTGGCCGAGCACGGCGGCGAGCGGTTGATCTTCCCCATCGGCACCGCCGACTACGAGGCCATCACCGGCCGGCCCTTCGACCTGGAAGCGCACAACCGGGTAGCGCGGCTGATCTACATGGGGGAGGAGGACCCCAACAACACCCTGCCCTTCCGCGACTCGTACGGCGACGAGGAGCGGCGGATCATCACGAAGCTCTGGGGGGAGGAGATCCTGCCCCGCGCGGAGGCCCTGACCGCCCTCTACGGCGAGGCCGGCGGCCAGGGGATCTTCATCCTGGACCGGGGCATCGGGCACGACTACTCCGATGCGATGTACCAGTACCTGAAGGTGTTCCTGCAGGCGAACCGCGACGCCGATGCGCCCGTCTATCCTGTACCCGGGGATGCGGAACAGCTTCGGTTCACCATCTTCCCGGCGGACCGCGACGGTGCCGCCGGGGCCGTGACGGAGGAGTGACGGGGATATCAGCGCGGCTGGTGCTGAGAAGCGGAGCCTGGCGCCCCCACTTGCGCGGGGCGTCAGGCTCCTGGTGCATGGGCCGGGCCAGTCACTGCTGCGGCGGCAGGGTGTGGCGGCCGTTGATGTCGGTGTAGTCGATGCTGACGATGTCCTGCTGGTTGTACCTGTCGAACACCAGGCCACTGCTCGCCGCATGCTTGCCGTCCTCCCACTTGCCGCCAAAGACCAGGCCGCCGCATTCGAACCCCTCGTTGTTGAAGAAGATGAGGCCGGCCTGGGGGACGATCAGGGACCGCGGGTAGATCTTGCCGTTGATCTCGGCATCGGGCACCTGATGGGAGATCACTAGCCGCACCGTGCCGTCCGGATTCCGCACGTTGATCCGCTCGACACTGATCTCGGTGAACCTGGCTTTCGCCTGATCCGCCACTGCTCACACCCCTTGACAGAGACTCATTCAATATACAATACTGCAAAGGTTGATACAGCTTTCCGGGCGGTACCCGGGGGATCATTTGGGCGGCTGTAGGCAAGGAGGTCTGTGTGCATGTCCAGAGCGCAGGCGATCGTGGTTCGCGGCCGGGAGATCCTCATGGTCAGGCACCGGCAGGGGAGCAAGGAGTGGTGGTGTCTCCCCGGCGGGGCGATTCTGGAGGGGGAGTCGCCTGCGGATGCTGCGGTCAGGGAGTTGGAAGAAGAGTGCCGTGTGCGAGGCCAGGTGATTCGTGAAACCAGCGTGGTCACCTACGGCCCAAATGACGGGCATTACACGTATCTGGTCGATATCGGCGACCAGGAGCCGGCGCTGGGGCACGACCCGGAGTACGACAGCGACGGGCAGATCCTCGTGGACGTGCGGTGGATGCGGCTGGACCAGCTTTCCGAGCGGGACCGCGCCTTCCTGTGGGCGGCGGGGCTGCTCAGCGTCCCGCCCTTCGGGGAAATGGTCCTGGGCTGGGGCGACGCTGTGAGCTATCCGGCCCGCTCGCCTAACGGCGGTGCTGAAGGGGCGAACTTGCGCATCATCGAGCACCGCCGCCACACCAGGCGGGTCAAGCCGGGTCAGCACCTTTCGCAGCAGGGGGTTGATCTGGCGCGCAAGGCGGGGAAAGGGCTGGCGCCCTTCCACCTGGTGGTGACGAGTAATCTGCCGCGCGCCTACGAGACCGCGATCGCGATGGGCTTCGCAGTGGACGAGCAGGTCGCCTGGCTTGCGAGCCTGCCTGAAGGCTTTGAGGATGAGGTACCGTGGAATGCCGGGATCGGCCGCATCGCGGCGGCCGCAAGGAGCAATCCCGAAGGGGCCGTGGCGCAGTTTGCGCGGAGGCTGGGCGAGTTCCACCGCGAACTGGCCGCCCGGCTGCCGCCGAACGGCCGGGCCCTTGTGATCTCCCACGGCGGCATCGTGGAGGCGAGCGCAGTTGGCTGCAGGCCCGATGAGGACTACGCCGCGTGGGGACCGGCGTTCAGCTACTGCGAAGGTGTGCGCATGTACTTCCGGGGAACCGTGTGCGTGCGGATCGAGCCAATCAGGGTCAAGGTTGAAGGTTAGCGCGCAGGGGCGAGCCTACCGGTCCCGCTCGCCGGCCAGCACCCGTGCCAGCACCTCCGGCGCGATGTTGCCGCCGGTGAGGACCAAGGCCACGCGCTTGCCCTCACATTCGTGCCGGAGCGACAGGAGGGCCGCAAGGGCGGCTGCAGCTGCCCCTTCGGCCAGAAGGCTGGCCTTATCCACCAGCGTGATGATGGAACGCGCGATCTCATCTTCCGAGACGGTGACCATCTGATCCGTGTAGCGCTGCGCCATGGCCAGGTTCAACTTGCCGACCGCCTTGACGACCAGCTTGTCCGCCAGGCTGTGGGGGTCGGTCAGCTCCACGATCGTTCCGGCCTGCAGCGAGGCAGTCATCGCTGCCGCACGCTCCGGCTCCACGCCGATGACCCGGGTCTGCGGGCGGAGGGACTTCAGCGCGCTCCCCGCCCCGGCCAGCAGGCCGCCCCCGCCGACGGGGAGGATCACGACATCCACGTCAGGAAGGTCCTCCATGATCTCGAGGCCGATGGTGCCCTGCCCGGCGATGATCAGGGGATCGTCGTAGGAGTGAATCAGCGGTCTGCCGGTCTCTTCGCTGATCTGCTCCGCCAGCCGGGATGCGTCGTCGTACACCCGGCCCTGCACGATCACCTCTGCGCCGTAGCCGCGACAGATATCTTGAAGGTTCCGGGGGCTGCGTTCGGTCATGACGATGGTCGCCGGGACGCCCAGGCGGCGGCCTGCTGCAGCCACACCGGCCGCGTGGCTGCCGCCAGACGCCGCGACCACGCCACGGGAGCGATCGGCCTGGGGAAGGGCCATCAGGAAGTTGGTCGCGCCCCGAACCTTGAAGGCCCGTGTTTCCCGCATCATCTCGAGCTTCAGGTAGACTTCCGCCCCCGTCAGATCGCTCAGCGCAGGGCTGTGCTCCAGGGGCGTACGCTGCACCAGGCCGGCCATGCGGCGGCGCGCCTTGTAGATGTCGGCAATCGTGACCATGGTCAACTCTCCTCCCGTCGGCAAGTAACACGGATAGACGGTAGATTCGCACTATCTACGACGGCTTCCTGTGGGGATTCGAGCCGTCCGCCGCACTTCGGGG
>JAMNXV010000189.1 GCA_023623185.1 Bacillota bacterium | reverse complement strand
CGGGTCACTGTGTTGTCGATGACCTTCGCCGGGCCCACCGTCATCCCCACCGCACTGCCGACGAAATGGTTGCCAAACACGCCATGAATCACGTAGGTGCTCGCGCCGTCGATCTGGATGCCGTTCTCGCCGTTGCCCTCGGCGGTCACCTGGAAGAAGACGTTCCGGCTGCCTGCGGACACGTGGATGCCGTCCCGCGCATTCCCGGTCACGATCACCGCCCGGATGGTGTTGTCGCTGGTAAATATCACAATGCCCGTCTCAAACCCGGCCACCGTGAAGCCCTCGATGGTCACGGAGCCTGAACCGCTGATCTTGAAGCCCACCCCGGAGCCTGCGCCGCGCAGGATGGCGTTGTCCGGCCCCGATCCGACGATGGCCAGCCGGTCCTTGCCGGGGCCGATCGTCACCGACTCGGCATAGATGCCGCCCGCCACCCGCACAGTGTCGCCGGGCTGGGCCGCGTCCACCGCTGCCTGAATGGTCCGGAAATCGGCTGGTACGCGGCGTACGGTCACATCGACCCGCCTCCCCTGCCCGGGCGGAGAATCAGTCGTCGCACGAGCAGAGCCCGGGCGGGACGCTGGTCTCGCACCGGTTCTCATCGTAGACGTTGGTCAGGTTGAACGGCAGCAGGGCCTTGATGTCGGGTCTGTTCCCATCCAGGTCGTTCCGCCGGATGGCGTTCCGCCCGGCGGCGCTGCTCACGCGGATACCCGCGGCCCCGTTCTCCTCCACCTCGTTCTGGTCGACCACGCTGAGGTCCACCGTACCCTCCAGGTCGATCCCCTGCGCGCCGTTGTTCTCCACCTGGTTGAATACCACCCGGTTTCCGCCGCCCCCGTCGAAGCGCAACCCCTGCTGCAGGTTGCAGCCGACCGCATTCGCCAGCACCGCGGCGCCCGAGACGTTCAGGAAGTTGGCCCCGCGCGTCGTGTTCCGGCTGAGGACGTTGTCATAGACCAGGTGCCCTGCAGAGGCCGCCAGGGAGAGGCCCGACTGGTTTCCGACAAAACGGTTGGCGATGATGAGCGAATCGTTGCCCTGGGAGTTGAGGCCTCCGCCGTTGCCGGAGGCGCGGTTGCCGTACGCCAGCCCGTCCTTGCCGGGTCCGATGACCACCGACTCTTCGTAGATGCCCCCGGCCACGCGGACGGTGTCGCCGGGTCGGGACTCTTCGACCGCTGCCTGAATGCTGTCGAAATCGGCCGGTACGCGGCGTACGGTCATGCCGGCATCCCTCCCCAGGACATAGCAATAGTGGGCTGAATATCCTATGCGCGGGCCTGGGATTATGTCAACCACACCGCCCGGGGGACCATCGGCGCGCACCGCGCGACCATCGGGTGCGGAGCGCGCAACGGCCGGCCCCTCAGCGGAGCCGGCCCTGGCCCGGTCGGCGGGACCTCACTGATGTGCCTGCCGTGCTGCGCAGGCTGAAAGCGATGCTCCGGCCGGGAGGTCGCATCGTGATCGTGAGCAATTGCTCAAAGGTGCCCACGCCGGCTCGCCGGGTATATGTGGCGGGAGCTGTGCAGGAGTTCCTGTTTCAGCAGGTGTACGGCAGCGAACTTCCCGGCTGCACCTTCACCCGCCTGGGGCCGTTCATGGGGGTTGTGTGGGAGAGTTCGCATGATCGACCGGGCCTCGAAGCGACCTGAGCAACAGCGCGACAGGAGCTGTCCCTCCAGAGCGATCTGGAGGGACAGCTCCCTCGCGCACTACCCCTTCACCACGATGTTGACCAGCTTGCCCGGCACCGGGATCACCTTGACCACCTGCTTGCCGGCGATCAGGGCCTGCACCTTCTCGGAGGCCCGCGCGACCGCCTCCATCTCGGCGGCGCTGATGCCGGCGGGCACCTCCATACGGTCGCGCACCCGGCCGTTGATCTGCACGACGATCTCGACGGTCTCTGCCCTGGCAACCTCCTCGTCGTACACCGGCCACGACTCCAGGTGGACGGAGCGCGGGTGGCCCAGCCTTGACCAGAGCTCTTCCGCCAGGTGCGGGCAGAACGGTGCGATCATGAGCACGGCCTTCTGCACCGCCTCGGCCATCACCAGTGCGCTGGTGTTCGCGTCCTCCGACTTCTGCTTGTCCCGGTAGGCGTAGATGGCGTTGGTCAGCTCCATCAGACCGGAGATCGCCGTGTTGAAGGCGAAGCGTTCGTGCAGGTCGGCGGTGATGCGCTTCACCGTGGCGTGAACGGTGCGCCGCAGCGCCCGGTCATCCGCCGTCAGGCTCGGGGCGGCCTTGGCCAGCCCCTCGGCAATCTCCGCCTCGGAGAGCGCCCCCGCGACGGACGCCGGATCGGCCGGATTGACCGGCAGCAGGCTCCGCGCGTGCCGGTAGGCGGGCAGGGCCTGAACCACCATGCGGTAGAAGCGGTTGACGAACCGGTAAGCCCCCTCTATGCCGGCATCCGACCAGTCCAGGTCGCGCTCGGGCGGCGCGGCGAACATGATGAACAGCCGGCAGGCGTCGGCGCCGTACCTGGCGATCATCTCCTCGGGCGAGACGGTGTTGCCCTTCGACTTGGACATCTTCGCGCCGTCCTTCAGCACCATGCCCTGGGTCAGCAGCCGGGCGAAGGGCTCGTCGACCTTCACCAGCCCCATGTCCCGCAGCACCTTGGTGAAGAACCGGGAGTAGAGCAGGTGGAGCACGGCGTGCTCGACGCCGCCGACGTACTGGTCCACCGGCATCCAGTAGTCCACGTCCTCCTGGTTCCACGCCTTCTCGGCGTTGTTGGCGTCGGTGTACCGCAGGTAGTACCAGGAGGAGCAGACGAAGGTGTCCATCGTGTCGGTCTCCCGCCGGGCGGGGCCGGCGCACTGCGGGCAGACGGTGTTGACGAAGCCCTCGTGCCTGGCCAGCGGCGAACCGCCCTGGCCGCTGAAGTCCAGGTCGTCGGGCAGCCGCACCGGCAGCTCGCTCTCCGGCACGGGCACCGTATCGCACTTCTCGCAGTAGACGATGGGGATCGGCGCGCCCCAGCCCCGCTGGCGGCTGATCAGCCAGTCGCGCAACCGGTACGTGACCGTCTTCTCGCCGAAGCCCTGCTCCTCGGCGTAGGCGGCCACCTTGGCGATGCCCTCCAGGTTCGGGGTGCCGTCGAAGGGGCCGGAATTGACCATGACGCCGGGGTCCACGTACGCCTCGGTCATCTCCTCGGCCTTCAGGGTGCCCTCGGGGTTCTGGATGACCACCTTGATCGGCAGCCCGTACTTCTTCGCGAACTCGAAGTCGCGCTGGTCGTGGGCCGGCACGGCCATCACCGCGCCGGTGCCGTAATCCATCAGCACGTAGTTGGCGATCCAGAGCTGCACCTTGTCGCCGTTGAACGGGTTGATGACATCCAGGCCCGTGTAGAGGCCTTCCTTCTCCGTGTCCTCCGCCGTACGGGCGATCTCGGTCAGGTGCTTCATCTTCTCCTGGAAGGCCCGGATGGCGGCCACCCGGTCCTCGGGGATCAGGCCGGAGGTGCAGATCTTCTCCACGATCGGGTGCTCCGGCGCGACGACCATGAAGGTGACGCCGTAGATCGTGTCCGGGCGGGTCGTGAAGATGGGGATCTTGTCGCCCGTGGCCTCCAGCGTGAAATCGACCTTTGCGCCCTCCGAGCGGCCGATCCAGTGGTCCTGCATGACCCGCACCTGGTCGGGCCAACCGCCCTCCAGCAGCTTCAGGTCGTCCAGCAGTTCGTCGGCGTACTGAGTGATCCGGAAGAACCACTGGGAGAGATCCTTCTTGGTGACCTCAGAGTCGCAGCGCCAGCACCGGCCGCCCTCCACCTGCTCGTTGGCCAGCACGGTCTGGCAGGAGGGGCACCAGTTGACCGGGGCGGTCTTCTTGTAGGCCAGCCCCTTCTTGTAGAACTGCAGGAAGAGCCACTGGGTCCACTTGTAGTAGTCCTCGCGGTAGGTGTAGACGGCCCGCGACCAGTCGTAGGAGTAGCCCAGCTGCTTCAGCTGCTCCGTCATCTCGGCGATGTTCTCCCGTGTCCAGACCGCCGGGTTGGCGCCGTGCTGGATCGCGGCGTTCTCCGCCGGCATGCCGAAGGAGTCGAAGCCGATGGGGTGCAGCACGTTATACCCCTTCATGCGCCGGTAGCGCGCGATGACGTCGACGATGGTGTAGTTGCGCACGTGGCCCATGTGCAGCTTGCCCGACGGGTACGGGAACATGGCCAGCGCGTAATACTTGGGCCGGCTCGGATCCCGCTCCACCCTGTAGATGTCCGCTTCCTCCCACCGGCGCTGCCACCGGGGTTCTGCCTCGCGAAAATCAAAGCGTTCCTCTGCCATGATGCGGCTGGACCTCCTCTGCCTCAGACGGGGCTCAGAAAACCAGAAGGCTCCCGTCCCCCGTGAAGGGACGAGAGCCAGTGCTCCCGCGGTACCACCCTGCTTGGTCCGGCGCAAACCGGACCCGCCTCTGCCGGCTGTAACGGGCCGATCCCGGTACGGGCTGTGCGCTGAGGTCCACCTCGGCGGTTCACCCATACGGCTCAGGGGCGAGATTCGCCAGCCACCCGCTGCCGCCTCGCACCGCCCGGCGGCTCTCTGAGAGCGTTGAACCGGCTACTGCTCCCCGTCATGGCCTCTGTTGCTTGCGTGAATCGTCCTTTATTATCGCAAGCCCTGAGGCCGAAGTCAAGCAAAACCTGTGCGGCTACCTCTTCTTCTGTTCGGCCCGCAGCGCCGTCACGATGAAGAAGGTGAGTCCGCCCCACAGCAGTGCGGCGCCGAAGACGATCATGGCGACCGAACCCGGCAGCAGACCGGCCTGCGGCATGGCTAGCCCACCTCCCCGCCCGTCAGGTCAAGCTGCTGCGAGCGCCACTGCATGAACAACGCGGTGCCGAACATGGCAATCGCCACCGCCCAGCCAAAGAGGATCAGGGCACTGGTCGGGTACCCGGCGTACGGCTCCCGGAACTCGCTGACGAAGTTGGACAGGATGTTGTAGCCCAGAAGCGCCGGGGTGACGAACTTCACCAGCACGTCCCACCACAGGCCCACCCGGATGTCGGAGGTGAGGTTCACGTGCTCCCGGATCCTTGCCGTGCCCATGATGTAGCCCAGCACAATGGCCTCCACCAGGCCGAGGATGGCGATGGCGTAGCTGCCGACGAAGTGGTCGACGATGTCGAGGATGTGCACGCCGGCGCCTGTGGCAAAGAGAGCGCTGAAGGCGAAGCCGATGAGGGCGAACCAGCCCAGCAGCTTCCGGCGGTTCACGCCGAACCGGTCGATGACCGCCGAGGCGAAGGATTCCATCTGCGAGATGGAGGACGAGATGCCGGCCAGGAGCAGCGCGGCGAAGAACAGAATCCCGAAGAGCGACTGCAGCCAGGCGGGGCCGGGCAGCATCGAGATGGCCTTCGGGAAGGCGACGAAGGCCACGCCGGGGCCCGCCACGGCCATCTCCTCGAACGGCAC
>JAMNXV010000177.1 GCA_023623185.1 Bacillota bacterium | reverse complement strand
AACCTGCCTGGGCAACCCCAACTCACCCCAGGCTGCCGGCTGCCCCTGGTGGCCCCGCTGCTCATGGCGGGGCTTCACGGGAATGAATGTGCACTTTCCGCAAGTCCTTGTCACGCAAGGGTTTCCGGTGCTGCGATTGCTGTGTCCCGCATAGCACCTGGACTCTACGAAAGTGCACATTGTTACCAACGCCCTGGGCGGTGAGCTAGCTGACACTCTCCCGAATCCACCAACTGCTCTTGCGCGCTCCTAACCTGCCTGGGCAAGCCCCTGGTGGCCCCGCTGCTCATGGCGGGGCTTCACGGGAATGAATGTGCACTTTCCGCAAGTCCTTGTCACGCAAGGGTTTCCGGTGCTGCGATTGCCGTGTCCCGCATAGCACCTGGACTCTACGAAAGTGCACATTGTTACCAACGCCCGGGGCGGTGAGCTAGCTGACACTCTCCCGAATCCACCAACTGCTCTTGCCGCTCCTAACCTGCCTGGGCAACCCCGGCTCACCCCAGGCTGCCGGCTGCTTCTTGTGGCCTCGCTCCTCATGGCGCGGCGTCTTCGGGAAGGAATGTGCACTTTCCGCAAGTCCTTGTCCCGCAAGCGTTTCCAGCGTCGCGGTCGCTGCATCCCGCATGGCACCTGGACTCTACGAAAGTGCACATTGTTACCAACCCACGTGGCGATCAGCCCGCCGGCGATCTATAGGAGCACGAGTGCCTTGCACGCTGCCAACCTGCCTGGGCAACCCCGGCTCACCCCAGGCTGCCGGCTGGCCTCCATAGCCCCGCCCCCATGGCCGGGTCTCACGCGAATGAATGTGCACTTACCCCAGGCCCTTGTCCCACAAGCGTTTCCAGTAGCGCAGTCCCTGCATGCCGCATGGTACCTGGACTCTACGAAACTGCACACTGCTACCAACGCCCGGGGCGAGTCGACAGTCTCCCGACTGCCCGTGCGCGCCGCCAATCCGGCCCGGCGATCCCCGGGCAACCACACCACACCTCGCCAGCGTATCGCATCGTAGTGGCCCCAACACCACATTGACAGATATGTAACACAAATGCAAACTCAGATATGTAAGTCCGGGCTTACATATGGGGGTGAGGCGGTTGGAGCGGGCGCTGCAAGCCCTGGCCGACCCGACCCGCCGCCGCATCCTGGACCTGCTTGCACAGGGCGAAATGGCGGCGGGAGAGATCGCCGGCCATTTTCCCTCGATCTCCCGCCCCGCCGTGTCGCAGCACCTGGCCGTCCTGCGTGAGGCGGGGCTGGTGCGGGAGCGCCGGGAGGGGCGCCGGCGGATCTACAGGCTGGAGCCTGAGCCGCTCCGGGAGATCTGGGAAGGCTGGCTCTCACGCTACCAGCGGTTCTGGGACGACCGCCTGGCCGACCTGAAGCGGCTGGTGGAGTCCGAAGAGGGCAATGGGGAGGGACAGGCGGAAGGTGGAGGTTCGGGCATCACGACTGATCGCGGCGGTTCCTGAACGAGTGCTCCTGGCCTTGACGGATCTGACGCAGCTCGCCCGGTGGTGCGGCGCGGAGGCTGAGGTGACGGCGTCTCATTACCGCCTGCGGGGGGAGAGCTTTCCCACCGGGGTCCTGGGAGGCCGGCTGCTGGAGCGCAGCGAGCGCGGCCTGCGCTTCGAGTGGCCTCTCGGCACCCGGGTGTCCACCGTGGAGATCACCCTGGAGCCGGTGCCCCAGGTGGACAACCCGCCGGCCGATTTCACGCGGGTTGCCGTCCATCACCGGGGCATCCCGGCCGATGTGCTGCCGGCCCGGTGGCCCGAGGAGAGCTGGCAGTGCATGTGGGCGCTGTGGCTCAGACTGCTCCAAGGATGGCTGGAGCGGGCGGAGGCGCTTCCGCGCTTCTCCTTCCGCCCGCCGTTCGGCGCAGTGGTCGAGCGCGCCGTGGAGATCGACGCGCCGCCGGACCGGGTGTGGTCGGCTCTGGTGGATCCTGCGGTCCGGGAGCGGTGGCTGACGGTTCCCCTGGGGAAGGAGCTGCGGCGCGAGGAGGGACGGCTGCTCGTCTGCGCCTTCGAGCTGGAGCAGCCGGCCACCACGGTCACGTGGCGTCTCGAGGCGCTTCCCGGGGGGCGCACCCGGGTGACCCCACCGGAGCGGGTGTGGCCGCATGTGAGCACACAGGAGGGGCTCCGCCGCTGGTTTGCCGGCAACATCCGCATTCGGCCGGAGGTCGGGAGCCCGGTGGCCCTTGGGGCGCACGGCGGTCGGCTGCGGGGCCGGGTTCTGGAGGTGTTTCCCCGGCAGCTTCTCCGCCTCTCGTGGACCGAGGAGGGAGCGGGCTGGCCCGAACCGGAGCCGCTCATTATCACGATCGAGCTCGTGCCGGAGGGCCGGGGCACGCGTGTCTACATCACGCACTCGGGCTTCGAAAATCTTCCCGTCGCGATCCGACAGAAGGAGTTCGACAGCTACCGCCGGGGCTGGGCAGACGGTGACAGCCTGCCCGCCCTGAAGGAGGTTGCGGCGAGCGCGTGAGCGGAAAGAGTGGCTGAGGCGCCTGCTCCAACTGAACAAACCGTGGGGGGATGCACAGTGGAGATGGAACCGATTCGGATGCACCTGAAGGCCGGCCGGGAGCGAGTGTTCGCGGCCTGGACCGAGCCGGAGCTGCTTGTGCGCTGGTGGGGGCCCGGCGCGGAGGCGGAGGTGGACCTGCGGGTCGGCGGCCGCTACCGGCTGTCGATGCAGTTTGACTGGGGACCCATGGTCTGCGTGGGGGAGTACCGGGAGATCGTCCCGCCCGAGCGGCTGGTCTTCACCTTCCGCTGGGAAGGCGACCCGTCGGGGGAGGAGACCCTGGTGACGCTCACCTTGCGGGAGGTGGAGGGGGGCACCGAACTCGTCCTGAGGCACGAGGGCTTCGCCGACGCGGCGGTCGCCGAGAATCACCGCGCCGGGTGGATGGACTGCGTCGGGCGCCTGGCGGGGATGGCGCTTTAGAAAAATCCGGTAAAGCAGGGCATGAAGGTCCGGGTTGGAGAAGGATTAGCTTGCGATTGCGTATAACACATACATATATGTTTTCGCCTTTTGTGTATGCAACAGGGGAGGCGGACGGTGCATCATCCGCGATGCGGCGCTCATCTGTCCTTCCAATCCGGAGGTGTCCGCATTGTACCGGGTCCCGACCACCGACATCCGCGCCGGCATGAGACTGGGGAAGACGATCTTTGCTGCAAATGGCCAGGTGCTGCTGCAAGCGGGAACGGTGCTGCGAGAGTCATTCATCGGCCCTCTGCTCTCGTATGGCATTACGACGGTATACATCGTCAACGAGCTGGCGCCCGATGTGGAGCCGCTGGACGTGGTCTCCGACGAGACCCGGATCCAGCTGCAGGACCAGATGCACAGGACCATGGAGCAGGTGCGTGCGGCCGTCGCCGAGGCGACCCACTCGGGCCTGCGCCACTTCTCGCCGACCATCCAGACTGAAGGTCTGAAACAGACCATCGACCAGATCATCACGGAACTCCTCAGCAACCCCAAGGTGGCGGTGAGCCTGCAGGACATCCGGGCGGCCGATAGCTATACCCTCAGCCACTCCGTCAATGTCTGCATCCTGTCCACCCTGCTGGGCATCGAGCTGGGATTTCCGCTGCACGACCTGCGGGACCTCGCCCTGGGAACCCTGCTGCACGACATCGGCAAGGTGGCGGTCCCGCCGGAGATCCTGAACAAGCCGGACCGGCTCACGGCCGAAGAAGCCGAGATCATGAAGCGGCATACCGTGCTGGGCTGGGAGCTCCTGAAGAACCAGCCGGAGATTCCGCCCACCGCGGCCGTGGTCGCCCTGCAGCACCACGAGCGCTGGGCCGGGGGCGGGTATCCGCACAACTTATCCGGCAACCAGATCTACCGGTACGCCCGGGTGTGCGCCATCGTAGACTGCTACGACGCGATGATCTCCGACCGCATCTACCGCAAGGGGCTCAGTCCGGTGATGGCCCTGGAATCGCTCTCGGGGCCGATGCACGGCTTCTTCGATCCGCACATTCTCCTGGCGTTTCTCAACTGCATCGCCCCGTGGCCGGTGGGCTCGATGGTGGAGCTGACCGGCGGGCGCAAGGCCGTGGTGGTGGCCGCCGAGCGCGGCCGCGCGGACCGGCCCCGGGTGCGGGTGCTGCTGGAACCCGATGGAACCCGTACACCGCAGCCTTATGAGATCGACCTGTTCCGGGAGCGGCACGTGGAGATTATACGGGAGCTTCACGAAGACGCCGATCAGTACATGCGGGAGCTGGCTGTATAGCTGAACCGTCCCGGGGGAGGGACGCGCCGTGGCGAAAGTCCGACGGGTACCGGTAACGGAGCTGCAGCCCGGTGATCTCGTGGCAAGAGATGTGCTGAGCGAAGACGGACGCATCCTCCTTTCGACCGGTGTGAGGCTCACGCGCACCTACATCGATCATCTCGCGCAGCACGGCGTGGAAGCCGTCTATCTGCCGGACACGGCCCCGCCGCGCCCGCCCGCGCCGGAGGTTTCCCGGAGGCTCCGCCGCGAGGTGACGAACGAGCTGAGACAGCTCACGGCGAACCTGCGGCGGACCATGCAGCAGTCTGCCGCGGCCGTGCAGCTGCCCGAGCTGCACCTGGACACCAGCGGCATCCGCCGGGCGGTGGTGCGCGTGGTCAGCGAGGTGATCACGCACCCGGCGGCTGCCCTGCCCCTGCAGGAGCTGCGGCAGGCCGATGAGTACACGCTCCTCCATTCGGTGGAGGTCTGCCTGCTGTCCACGATGCTCGGCCGCGCGATGGGGATCCGCGGCACCGCCCTGGTCGACCTGGCGATGGGCGCGCTGCTGCACGACGTGGGCAAGGTCGGGATCCCGACGGCGATCCTCAACAAACCCGACCGGCTGACCGACGAGGAGCTCGCGATCATGAAGCGGCACACCACCCTGGGGTGGGTGATGCTCCGGGAGCAGCCCGACCTCCCGCCTGAGGTGGCCCTGGTGGCCCTGCAGCACCACGAGCGCTGGGACGGACGGGGCTATCCCCTCCAGCTGGCCGGCGAGCAGATTCACCTGTTCTCCCGCATCTGCATGGTGGCGGATGTGTACGACGCCCTCACGGCCGACCGGGTCTACCGGGAGGGAATTCATCCCACCGAGGCCCTGGCCATGATGGCGGGTCCGATGCGGGAGATGTTCGACCCGGGGGCGCTGGAGACGTTCATGGCCGCCGTCGAGCAGGTGCGCCGGGAGGGAACCGCATGAACGCCTCGAGCAGGTGTGCCGGGAGGGAACCGCATGAAAATGGCCGCCGTCCCCGCAGGGACGGCGGCTTCTTTCGCGCTATGACGCAGCTGACGACTCCAGACACCCTTCCCGGTGCGGGCAGTCCGCACAGGCCCGCAGCGAGGAGCAGATGGAGCTCCACGACCGGCGACAGAAGATGATCGGCACATTCCGCGCCTTGGCCTGCTGCTTCACCCACCGGGCCAGGTTGTGGTTGACGTAGTCGATCAGCACCACGACCAGTTCCGTGCCGGCGGGAATCTCGACCCGCCGCTCGTTGCGCCCCTTGACGTGCCTGATGGCGCTGAAGCCGAGCTGGCGCAGGTTCTGGCCGATGGAGCCCAGATGGTCTCCGCCGATGATGACGACCATTGCCCACACCTCCTTATCGTTGAGACGTTGCAATGACGCCCCGCGGTGCGGCTCAGGGTTGTGTTTGCCACAGCGACTGGTGTAAGATAGGGGGGTCATCGGTCACGCTAGCGACGCGTGCATTCCGCAGGACGGCCGGGGGAGGGGTTCCTCCATCAGGCCGGGCCGGATCTGTGGGGAAAGGGGGAGTTCCGGTGGACGTTTGGTCGATCTTGGAGCATGGAGGCGGCAAGACGCTTGCGATCAGCCGCGAGGACGTGGTGAGCAAGCTGCAGGCCCTGGTCGAGAGCCGGGGTTCCTGGTACATCGAGCGGCTCCAGGTGAGCGATTCCGACGGAAACCGTTACACACCCGAGGTGGGCGAGGACGGCAACGTTGAGCTGGTTCTGCGGTCGGGGCCTTCCCGCCGCAGGCGCTGAGGCGCTGTAAGAAGCATGAGAGGGGCCGGTGCCGCGGTTTGCGGCACCGGCCCCTGGCGTTGCACGTCGAGCCTCTTACGCAGACTTTCGCTTCTGCACCAGCCGGTAGAGCAGGAACGCAGCCGCCGCAATCAGCAGCAGGGCGATGACCGCGTCCTGGTAGAGGTTCACCCAGTGCGACACCCGGTCCCAGGCGGCGCCGAGCGCCGCACCGACCCCGGCCAGCAGCACGTTCCAGATGGCCGAGCCGATGGCCGTATAGAGGATGAAGAGCCCCATGTTCATGCGCACCAGGCCGGCGGGGATGGAGATGAGGCTGCGCATCACCGGCACCATGCGGCAGAAGAAGACGGTCCACATGCCGTAGCGCCCGAACCAGTCCTCCGTGCGCTGCACGTCCGCCTCGGTGATGGTGAGCCAGCGGCCGTACCGGCGCACGATCCAGTAGATGCGGTCGCGGCCGAACCAGAGGCCCACGCCGTAAAGGGCGATCGCCCCGAGCACGGAGCCGATCGTTGCCGCCACGACGACCCCAAACAGCGTCAGGCTGCCCTGCGTGGTCATGAAGCCGGCGAAGGGCAGCACGATCTCAGACGGAATCGGGGGAAACAGGTTCTCGATCAGGATGACCAGGATGATGCCGGGGTACCCGAAGGCTTCCATGATCTCGGTGGTCCAGTCCATGCGCGACCCCTAACTGTTCGAACCGATTTCGCAACTGATTCTAAGGCACCCCGCGGCTTCTGTCAATCGAGGCCCCAGCGAGGCCCGGGCCGCCGCTACGGCTCCACCAGGCCCATCCGGATCGCGTAGCGCACCAGTTCGGTGCGGTCGTGGATGCCGAGCTTATCCAGCATGTTGGAGCGGTGGGTCTGCACCGTCTTCTCGCTGATGAACAGCTTGCGGGCGATCTCGGCGTTGGTCAGCCCGTCGGCGATGAGCACGAGGATCTCGCGCTCCCGGGGGGTGAGCGGGCAGGGCTCCTCCGGCTGGCCGGCGACGCGGCCCGGGCGGGAGACGTAGCCCGAGACCACGGCCCGGGTGACGGCCGGGTCCAGCACGGCCTGGCCTTCCATCACGGCGCGGATCGCCCCCACCAGGTCGGCGGCGGCAGACCGCTTCACGATGTAGGCGTCGGCCCCGGCGCGCAGGAACTCCAGCACGTAGGGCTCCTCCTCGTGCATCGTGAGGCCGATGACCCGGGTCTCCGGCACGGCCTCCTTGATCAGCTTGGTCGCCTCGATGCCGCTCATGTCGGGCAGCGAGATGTCCATGATCACCACGTCGGGCTTCAGCGACTTGGCCAGTTCCACCGCTTCTTCGCCCCGGCCGGCCTCGCCTACCAGCTCCAGGTCGGGTTCAGATTGCAGCACCATGCGCACGCCCTCGCGCACCATCATGTGGTCGTCGCAGATCAGCACCCGTATCGTCACGCTGCATCGCTCCTTCCACAGGCAGTTCGGCGTACACCCGGGTTCCGCTGTCCGGGCTGGACTCGATGGTCAGCTTTCCGCCGGCCAGGCCCACCCGTTCCCGGATGCCGGCAAGGCCGATGCCCTCGCCCCGCCGCTTGATGTCAAAGCCCTTGCCGTCGTCCTTCACTTCAACGGTCAGCCAGTTGCCTCTGCGCCGCAGCGCGATGTGGATGGTCTTGGCCGCGGCATGCTTCACCGTGTTGGTACACGCCTCCTGAACCAGGCGGAAGACGGTGATCTCGATGTGGTCGGCCATCCGCTCTTCCAGCCCGGAAATCTCCACGTCAATCTTCAGCCCCGCGTGTTCGTAGCGCCGCACCAGCCAGCGGATGGCGGCTTCCAGCCCCAGGTCATCCAGCGCGGTCGGCCGCATCTCGTGGATGACGCGCCGGACCTCGGCGAGCCCCGTCTCCGCCATGTCCTTCACCTGCGAGAGCCGCTGGCGCAGCTGCTCCTCGCCCATCGGGTGGCGCACCAGGAAGTCGAGCGTGACGACCAGCGCGGTCAGCGCCTGTCCGATCTCGTCATGCAGCTCGCGGGCGATGCGCCGGCGCTCGTCCTCCTGCGCGGTGATGAGCCGGGCGAGCAATCGGCCCCGCAGCTGCTCCTTCTCGGCCAGCTGATCGTACAGCCGGGCCCGGTCGATGGCCAGGCCGATCTGCTCGCCCAGGGCGGTGAGGATCTCCCGGTCGGACGGGCTCAGCCAGCGGGAAGGGGGGACCATGAGCACCATGATGCCGGCCACCTTTCCGTCCTGCCCCAGGGGGATGGTGATGTGGCGGCCGCTGGGATGCCCCACCTCCGCCGTGGCGCGGACGCACGCCAGGTCCCGCACCTGGGTGACCAGCGTCGGCCCGCTCAGGTGCCTGAGGCAGAGGCAGCGGTCGATGGGGAAGTGCTGGGCCCGCACGCCCACCTGCGCCCACTCCGGAAAGCCGTAGGCCGCGCCGATGGTCCACGCCCCCTCGGCGCCGCCCCGCCCCTCGGTGCGGAGCAGAATCCAGCCCTCCTTCACCTGGAGCATCTCGGCCACGAGGCGCAGGGCCTCGTCCAGGGCCCCCTGCAGGTTGAGCGGCCGGTTGAGCCGCTCCAGGGTGCGCGAGAACAGGCGGACGGCCCGCTCATGCTCCCACGACTGCCACGTGACGGCGGCGGAGAACAGGAGCGAGAAGAGGGCATGGGTGACGATTTCCGGAGTCACGGTCGGCACGGGGAGCGCGCTGATGGCGGCCCGCAGGGCGCCCACGCAGAAGCCGGTGAACAGGAGCCACTGCGGGAGACTGCGCCGATCCTCGGCGGTGACCGGGTAGGCCAGCCAGCCGGCGGCCCCCAGCGCGATCATGACCACGGCCGTTGCGGTGACCCCGACCGGATCGCCCTGCGCGATCCCCAGCGCAAAGGCGGCGGCGAGACACAGCATGCAGACCAGCGCCAGGCTCCGCATGACGCCGGTCCTGCGCCCGCTGCGCTCCACCTGGCCGCCCATGAAGGCCAGGGCCGCCGCGGCAAACGCGATGTCCCTGAGGAGGGGCGCGCCCTGCACGCCCAGTTCGGTCAGGAACATGCCGAGCACGTGGATGGTCAGCACCAGCCAGCCCAGGCCCCAGATGAGCAGGGAGCGCTCCTGGGCCTGGTAATAACGCCAGAGCAGGGCCCAGCTGACCGCCAGGTGGAAGCCCACGCCCAGCGCAACGGCGGGCGCTACGAGCGCTTCCCCGAATGTCACGTGTCTCCCTCCTGACGTCGCATTTGTCTTTTCATTGTAGTCCAATGAATGAAACATGAGGGAGGCACAAAAGTACTATTGCCGATGTAGACGGTGCTGGTAGATCAGCCCGTCTCGGCCCCGGAATCCAGTGCTAATGTACATGGGTGCGGGTAGACACAGTTCCGGTTAACTAGTCTGAGCACCCTATGAGCCTATCCGCAAATGCTCCTCTTGGGGTCTTGAATCTTCATGTACAAACCTGGGACAATGTTGACAAACGATAACGATTCTCATTAGCGGAGGGGTACACATGACGCTGGATCAGACGAAGCCTGGACAGACGTTCCTCATTCGCAGCATTGATGACCCCCGCGCCCGGCTGGCTGCCATCCGGTTCGGCATTGCCGAGGGCAGCCGGGCGGCTTGTCAGACCGTGCTCCCCGGCGGTCCCGTGGTCGTGCGCAAGGGAAAGCAGGAGATGGCGCTGGGACGCAGCCTCGCGCACCGCATCACCGTCGAGTTGGTGGAGGGATAAAGCGATGGCCCAGGCACACTGCCACGGCCCTAACCCCAGCGTTGACCTTCCCCAGCAGGCGACCAAGGTGGTCCTGGTCGGCAACCCGAACGTCGGGAAGTCCGCAGTCTTCCATGCACTAACGGGCATTTATGTAGAAGTTTCAAATTACCCGGGCACCACTGTCGACGTCTCATCGGGCCGCATGGGCGATCTGGGAATCTATGACACCCCGGGCGTGTACGGCGTCTCCAGCTTCAACGAGGAGGAGCGCGTCGCCCGGGCGATGATTCTTGAGGCGGACATCGTCGTCAACGTCGTCGACGCCGCGCACCTGAACCGCGACCTGTTCCTGACGCTGCAGATCATCGACATGGGCTTCCCGGTGGTGGTGGCCCTGAACCTCATGGACGAGGCCAGGGTCAACGGGCTCGCGATCGATGTGGAGCGGCTCTCGGCGGAGCTGGGCGTGGAGGTGATTCCCACCGTCGCCGTCAGGGGCGAGGGGATCGCCGAGCTGAAGGCGGCCATCAAGCGGGCGCGCCGGGGCCGGCCGACGCCGGAGGTGGCGAGCCGGCTGCCTGGGGACCTGCCGCAGGTGGACGGCGTGCTGTGGCTGGAGGACGACCCGGAGACGTGCACGCGCATCGGCCGGGAAGGGCCCGGCCTGCAGGAGGAGATTTACCGGGCCCGCAGGCGGCGGGCGGACGAGATCGCCGAGCGGGTCATCTCGGAGACCACGGCCGGGGCCAGCCTCTCCGCGCGGCTGGGCCGGTTGGCGCTGCACCCCCTCGGGGGCCTGGTGCTCATGGCCGCCTTTCTCCTGGTGATGTACCAGGTGCTGGGCGTCTGGGTGGCCCAGGACGTGGTCGCGGTGACCGAGGAGATCTGGATGGGCGAGTACTACGTGCCCTGGATGACGGATCTGGTGGGCCGGTTCATACCGGTGGAGTCATTCCTTGGGCAGATTCTGGTGGGCGAGTTCGGCCTGCTGACTATGACGGTCGCCTATCTGGTGGGCCTCCTGCTGCCCCTGGTGCTGGGATTCTACCTGTTCCTGGCGCTGGCCGAGGACTCGGGCTACCTGCCGCGGGTCGCCGTGCTGGTGGACCGGCTGATGACCGTGGTGGGCCTGAACGGCCGGGCGATCATCCCGACGATCCTGGGCTTCGGCTGCGTCACCATGGCCACCGTGACCACCCGGCTCATGGGCACCCAGCGGGAGCGGACCATCGCCACCTTCCTGCTCTCGCTGGCCATCCCCTGCTCGGCGCAGCTCGCCGTGATCACCGTCATGCTGGTGCCCCTGGGGCCGGCCTACCTGTTCACCTTCATCGGCGTGCTGCTGCTGGTCTACGGCGCGGCCGGGGCGGTGCTGAACCGCATTCTGCCCGGCGAGTCGTCTGACCTGCTGATCGACCTGCCGCCGCTCCGGCTGCCCCGCATGAAGAACGTGCTGCAGAAGACGTTCCTGAAGGCCAGGAGCTTCCTCGCCGAAGCCTGGATCTTCTTTGTGGTCGGCGCCCTGCTGATCTCGATCCTGGACCAGACCGGCGCCCTGGCGGCCATGTCGGGCGCGCTGGCCCCGATCACGGAAGGGTGGCTGGGCCTGCCGCGGGACGCCGCGCAGGCGTTCATCATGGGCTTCGTGCGGCGCGATTTCGGCGCAGCCGGCCTGTTCAACATGGCCCTCGACGCGCACCAGACCATGGTGGCCGTGCTGACCATCACCCTGTTCACCCCGTGCATCGCATCGATCATGATCATGTTCAAGGAGCGGGGGAAGGGGCAGGGGGCCGCCATCTGGCTGGCTGACATCGTGCTGGCCATCCTGCTGGGCGGGCTGTTCCACCGCATCCTCGTCTGGTAGGTGGGGAGGCGATGACGATGGCCGTGCCCTCCTGCGATCCTGCGGGCAAGTGCCCCCGCTGCGGTTACGAAAACGGCCCCGGCAAGGCCCGCTGCCTGCGCTGCGGCCAGGCCCTGGCGGTGCCCCGGGGCTGTTCCGGCCAGTGCACCCGCTGCCTGATCAGCGCCCTGGTCCGGCCCGCAGATCCTGAAGCGACGGACGGGCGAACGAAACCGGGACCCGGAACGTCTATATAAATAGGTGGACATTGCGACCTGAAGTCTGGCGCGGGGAGGCGTTGCAGATGGAGACGCTGCGGCTGCTGGTTCTGCTCCTGCTCGCTGCGGTGCTTTACCTGATCTACCGGGTACACCGTCTCGAGCAGCTCCTGAGCGGGCGGATCCGCACCCCCCGGCCGAATCACCGGGGCGGGCGATCCGGCAAGGTCGTTCCCCTGCTCAGAGATGACATCCCACCCGGTCCGTTCAGCCCCCGACCCGGCTCAACTGACCCAGACGGCGGAAACTGATTCACCACAACGGCCCGGTCGCTTCCCGGCGGCCGGGCCTTTGACATTGGGAGCCCCGGGGGGAGAGCAGGAAAATCATCCCGAGGCGGCGAATCCCCGCGCAAAAGTGCCACAGCGCCGCTGCGGGATCGGGGGTGAGGGCATGGGTCACAGACAGCCGCACGACGTGGGTGCGGTGACCGGCCTGCACTGGAGCGGACGGGTCGTGATGGCCGTCCTGTCGGCGTTCGCCCTGGCCGCGGCCTTCGTCGGGTGGCTTCTCACCCACCGCCCGCCGATGTGGTCCATGGTTTGGTGGGGCGCGGCAGTCGGCGCCGCCGCGGCCTTCGGGCTCACCTTCACCGCGTTCTGGCGGGTCTATACGACCCTGCGCTGGCTGCCGGCGGCGTTCCTCGCCCTGGACGGGCTGGCCATCGCGCTCTACTGGACCGACCCGCACTCGCCCTTCGGGCCGCTGCTTCTCCTGCTGCTCTCCGCGGTGGTGGCCGGCCGGTTCCGGAAATGGTATCTGATGGCCCACCTCTGGATCATGGTGATGGCCCTGGTCGGGGCGTGGGTCCTGGGGGCCGACGCCGTCAGCCTGCTCTTCCTCGTTTCCGGGCTCGTCGGCGTGGTCGCGATCATCCGCGCCATCTACCTGCGCTTCCGGGAGCAGGCCATTCAGACCGATCACCTGCGGCGGCTGATGGAGCTGCTGCCGGTGCTGAAGGCCCACGGGGTGGAGGACGTGGTGCAGGCGGCCGTGCGCCACATCGTGCGCGCCACGGGCAGCCGCACCGGCGTGGTGCTGCTGCTGGACGAGGATGCCCAGGTGCTCCGCCCGCATTATCTCTACAGCGAACCGCCGCTCCCGCCCGAGGAGAAAGAGGCCATCATGACGACGACGGTCGAGGTGGGCGTGGGGCTGTCGGGCTGGGTCGCGAAGCACGGCCAGTCCATCCTGACCAACGACGCGGCGCGCGATCCCCGTTCCGTTCAG
This sequence comes from Bacillota bacterium, assembly GCA_023623185.1. Taxonomy (GTDB): domain Bacteria; phylum Bacillota; class Sulfobacillia; order Symbiobacteriales; family Symbiobacteriaceae; genus Symbiobacterium. Next base: position 12,321 of record JAMNXV010000177.1, on the reverse strand, counting down.
GTGCCCGGCACGCCGCGGGAGGACGAGTCGATTCTGGTGGTCCCGCTCATCACCGACGGCCGGCTCTACGGCGTGCTGCGGGTGGACCGGCAGGGTGTGGGCCAGTACGCGCTCAGCGATCTGCACCTGCTGGAGCTGATGGCGGCGCACGTTTCCGACGCCATCTCCCGGGCCCAGCTGGAGGAGCGGCTGGCCCGCCGGGACGCGCTCACGGGCGTCTACAACCGGCACTACCTGAACGAGTGGTCGCAGCACGCCATCCGGGAGGCGCGCGAGGTCTCGGTGCTCTTGATCGACTGCCGCAAGTTCAAGGAGATCAACGACCGCTGGGGGCACCTGACCGGAGACTGGGTGCTGCAGCAGTGCGCTGAACTCATCACAGGCAGCGTGCGCTCCGGCGACCTGGTGGTGCGCTACGGCGGCGACGAGTTCCTGGTGGTGCTGGCCAATACCGGCCGGAAGGAGGCGGAGCTGATCGCCGCACGGCTCCAGCAGCGGGTGGCCGAGTGGAACGCCCGGCAGGGGGAGGACGAACCCCGGCTGATCCTGGACATTGGCGTTGACACCGCGCCGCAGTCGGAGTGGCAGCAGCTGCTCGACCGGGCGGACGAGCGCATGTACGCCTGCAAACAGGCCTGAGCCGTGACGCGACTTCCGGTCACGGCTCTTCTTGATCGAACCCCAGCGCGGCCCGCACGCGGGGCAGGTGGTCTGTAGCCGGGCTGCCCTCCACCAGGTCGCCGACGATCTCCGCCAGCGGGGCGATGGCTTCGGGCTCATCGTGGTTCACCGCCCGGGCGATGGCGAGGTGGGCCAGGGCCAGCACGTAGCCGGCCTCGGCGTTGAACCCCTCGGCCACCGCCACATCCGTGCGCGCCATCTTCCCATGGTCGTCCCGCTGGTAGAGGGGCCAGAGGAGCCCCTCGGCGTCCAGCAGCGCCAGTTCGTTGTGAAACTGTTCGAACCAGTCGTCATCGCTGCCGGCGCGACCCAGCCGGTCCAGCAGCTGCTGGATGCGCCGCACCGCGAACTCTTTCCCGTCCATCTCCGCCAGGGTCGTGGCTGCGAGCCCCACGCCCAGCCACCAGTACTCCTCGGGCGTGAGCCGCCGTCCGCAGGCCTCGGCCGCCTGCCTGAGCAGCTCGCTGCCCCGCTCCAGGTCGTACGCGTCATGTGATTCGGGCAACCGGCATCCCTCCGCAGGTGTTCCCATTGCCTATTTAGTCTGAGGCAGGTGTGTGCGGGGCACTCCTAGAATTGTTGGGTGTCGAGTTTTGACTTGAGGGGTGAAGTGGTGTCGTACCGAACGGTGGCCGGACGCGGTCAGGCTGAGATCGTCATCCGCAAGTCGCGCTTCATCGCCAACGTGGCCCCGGTCGCCTCCGAGGAGGCGGCATGGGCCTTTATCAACGAGATCCGCGCCGAGCATTCCCAGGCGACGCACAACTGCTTCGCCTTCACCGTGGGCAACGTGCAGCGCATGTCCGACGACGGCGAGCCCAGCGGCACGGCCGGACGGCCCATCTTCGACGTGCTGGAGAAGCAGGGGCTGTCGGACACGGCCATCGTCGTGACCCGCTACTTCGGCGGCATCCTGCTGGGGGCGGGCGGGCTGGTGCGGGCCTACAGCCAGGCGGCTGTGGCGGGGGTGGAGGCCGCGGGCGTGGCCGAGGCGCTTCCCGCCGTGGACCTGCGCGCGCGGGTGGACTACGCCCTGCTGGGCAAGGTGCAGTACCTGCTGCAGCAGCACGGCGCCCTGACCCTGAACATCGACTTCGGCGAGGAGGTCGTGATCGACTTCCGGGTACTGCAGGACGGCCAGGCCGCCGTTACCCAGGAATTGGCTGAAGCGTCGGCGGGCCGCATCGTCGTCGAAGAGGTGGGGACAGCCCTGGTCGGGCCCGATCTGCAGCCGATTCACCGGAACTAGGTTGCAGATGGGGTCGAAAGACCATACCGCGCGACCGGTTCACCCGCTATAATTAAGAAGTGTTTTCGCGAGATGACCTGTCTAAGGAGGGCTTCTCTTTGCACCTCCCCTCGTCCGTATTACGTCGTCGTGTATTTGCCACTGCCCTGGCTGCGCTGGTGGTCAGCGGCGTCGGGATGGCTGCCCGGCCGCAGGCGGTTCCCACCTCCGCACCGGAGCAGGCCGAACCTGAAGACGCAGCTGCGGAGCAAACTCCTGAGGAATTTGTCGGCCCCATCCTGCCGGTGGGCGCCGAGACTGTCGTGATGAACAAGGCGGCTGCCGCCGCGGCGGCGGAGCCCGATTCGGAACCCGAGGAAGAGCAGCCCAGGCCGAAGGTGACCACCTATACGGTGGTCGCGGGCGACACGATCGAGGAGATCGCCCAGCGGCACGGCCTCTCCACGGAGACCCTGCTGTACGTAAACGACATGCACTCTGAGGACATCCTGCAGATCGGGCAGGAGCTCCTGATTCCGGCGATGGACGCCCTGGTCTACACCGTCGTCGAGGGCGACACCATGTGGGGCGTGGCCGACGCGTTCGACGCCGACTTCGACGAGATCGTCGCAGCCAACCCGGACGTGAACGCCGACGCCCTGCAGCCGGGCGACATCCTCTTCGTGCCCGGCGGCACGCCGCCCTCCCGCCGCACCATGCTGGCCAGCCGCGGGGGCTCCCGCACGCCCGCGGTCACGGGCAGCTTCTCCATCTGGCCGGTCTACGACTCGGTCACCGACTGGTTCGGCTGGCGGACCCATCCCGTCACGGGGGTCTGGCACCTGCACGACGGGATCGACATCAACGCGCCCACCGGCACGCCGGTGGCCGCGGTGGCGTCCGGCACCGTCACCACCGCCGGATGGCTGGGCGGGTACGGCTACGCCGTGAAGGTGGACCACGGCGACGGCATCATGACGATGTACGCGCACCTGAGCGAGGTGGCCGTCTGGGAGGGCCAGTGGGTGGAGGCGGGCGAACTCGTGGGTTACTCCGGAAGCACGGGCAATTCGACAGGGCCGCACCTCCACTTCACGGTCCTCGTCTGGGGCGAGCCGGTGGACCCGTGGGGGTGGCTGCCCTGATCCATCAGGGAGGCGGTGGAGATGCGCAGCGAGCAGAAGCGTGTGCTCATTCTGCTGGGGGCCATGGTTCTGACGATCGGTCTGATGGGCGCCCGGCTCTACCGTCTGACGGTCGTGGAGGCGGCAGCCTGGACGAGCCGGGCTGTCACCCAGAACTACGTTGAGCTGCCCAGCTTCGGCCCCAGAGGGGCGGTTTTCGATCGCAACGGCCGGCCGCTGGCGACCAGCGAGCCGGTCTATGCTGCCCTATTGTATGATCAGGATCCCGAGCATGTGGCCGAAATCCTGCCGGAGCTGAGCAAGTTGCTGGCGGACGGCGACGCCGCCCTGGCCGAGGAGATCAGCGAGTACGTCATGGAGCGGGTGCGGCTGCACCAGAAGTGGGGCCGCCAGGCCGAGGACCTGGTGATCAAGACGGGCCTCTCGCAGTCCACAGTCGCCGAGTTCATCGAGCGGCAGGGCGAGTTCCCCGGCGTGGCCATCGTCACGCAGTCGGTGCGGCGGTATCCCAACGGCAAGGTGGCCGGCAACGTCATCGGGTACGTGCAGCCGATCTCGGAGGAGCAGCTGGAGAGCGAGGCCTTCGAGGGGTATCACCCGGACTCCGTGGTCGGCAAGGACGGCATCGAGCTGTCTTACGAGGCCGTCCTGCAGGCCAGGCACGGCAAGCGGGTGAAGGCGGTCGACCCCGCGGGGCGGCCGCTGGGTATGGTGGAGGAGATCGACCCCGAGCCGGGGCACGACCTGACGCTCACCCTCGACCTTGATCTGCAGCGGGTGGCCGAGGAGGCCCTGGTGGCCAACCTGGAGTGGATCAAGGCCCAGAACGACCCGGAGGCGCAGCCCATCCGGGCCTCGCTGGTGGCCCTCGACGTGAAGACCGGCGCGGTGCTGGCCATGGCCCAGACCCCGAGCTACGACCCGAACCTGTTCATCAAGGCGATGACGGTGGGCCTCTCCGCGCAGGAATATGAAGAGAACGTGAATATTCCCGGCTCGCCCCTCATCAACTGGTCGATTCAGGGGTTCGCGCCGGGCAGCACCTACAAGATGGGCGTGGGCCTCGCCGGCGTCAGCACCGGCGTGATCGGCCCGTACGAGACGGTGCACTGCAGCACCACCTACTTCCGGGATCCCACCCGGAAGAACTGGTACCCGGTGGACCAAGGGCACCTGGCCCTGGACATGGCGCTGGCGCAGTCGTGCAACCCGTATTTCTACGAGATCGGCCACCGGCTCGGCATCGACGGGCTCGCCGAGTACCTGACCCAGTTCGGCTTCGGCCAGAAGACCGGCATCGACCTGCCGTTCGAGCACGCCGGGCTTCTGCCCACCCAGGCGTCGTACGGCGACCGGTGGCAGCCGGGCCATGTGTACTCGGTGGCCATCGGCCAGGGCGACGTGCTGGTCTCGCCGCTGCAGCTGGCGGTGTACACGGCCACCATCGCCAACCGGGGCGTGCGTTACGAGCCCTACCTGGTGCAGGAGATCCGCAGCAGCGCCGGCGAGGTGATCGAGCGGCGGGAGCCGGTGGTCGCGTCGGTGGTGGAGGCCACCGACGAGGCCTGGCGCCAGACCTTCGAGGGCATGCGCAAGGGCGGCTCGCACCCGCTGGGCACCGCCTACTGGGTGTTCCAGGACTTCCCGATCCCGGTGGCCGTGAAGACCGGCTCGGCGGAGACGGGCAAGTCGTACTCCGACGCCATCACCGTGGCGTTTGCCCCCATCGATGACCCGCAGATCGCAGTGGCGGTCTTCGTGGAGGGCGGCGCCCACGGGTCGTGGGTGGCCCCGCCGGCCCGGGCCGTGTTCGCGGCGTACTTCGGGATCGATGACCCGGGTCCGGCCCGCATCAACAAGGCCAACTGAAACGCAGACAGCGCACAGGCCCCCGCCCGCACCGGGTCGGGGGCTTATCTTCTGCCCTGCAGATCGGGTGGCGATCCTAGTGCCGCCGCCCGGTACGCCGGATGGAAATACCGGGTGGGCCGGTTTGACACCGCTCCCACGGGAAGCTAACATGCAAAACATAAGGATCAGAAATGCTCGGGGGAGAGGGGAGTCAGACAGATGATGACCGTTGCCAACTCGGTCCTGGTGGTGCTGTCGCTGCTCTTGGGCGGGCGGCTGCTGGTGCACTACCGCAGGCGGCCGCGGCCCCACTCGCTCTGGTACGGGGTCGGCCTGATCCTGATCGCCTGCGCGGCATTCCCAGAGCTGTTCTACGAGCTGACCGGGCGGGTGCCTGCGGCGCTCTGGTGGCTGTACTGGGCCACGGCCAGCGGCTGCGTGGCGTTCCTCAGCGTGGGCAGCGCGTACCTGATGTCGCAGCGGTTCGGTCAGGTCGTCCTGGCGGCTGCGGCCCTGACCAGCGCCTGGGTGCTGGCGGCGACCCTGCTCACGGCCGGCACCGGGCCGGCGGTGGTAGCCAGCGAGGCCTTCCGGTCGGCGCCCACGGCGGCCATCAAGCTGCCCTTCCTGCTGCAGAACATCGGCGGTTCGCTGATCATCCTGATCACGGCCATCATCTCCTTCGTGCGCACCCGGGCGGCCTTTGCGCTGCTCATCGCCGGCGGCGTCTTCATGTTCGCCAGCGGCGGGGCATCTGCCGGGCTGCTGGAGTTCTCGCAGATCTTTGCCTTCACGCAGACCGCCGGCATCCTGCTGCTCTACGCCGGGGTCTCGCTCTCGCTGCGCCCGCGCGCCGGGACACAGCGGCAGGCGGCGTAACGCTGTCGAAAGTTATGGTTGGCGAAAATTACGGGGTTGTAATATGACCGGAAATCCGGTATGATAAGAACCTGCGGATGAGATCCGGCCCCGCACAGCTGCGGGGCCTGATGCGAGGGTAGCTCAGTTGGCCAGAGCACACGGCTGATAACCGTGAGGTCCCGGGTTCGAATCCCGGCCCTCGCACCAGAACCGGTGGGTTGGCGAAGTGGTAACGCGGCGGTCTGCAAAACCGTTATTCGTGGGTTCGAATCCCACACCCACCTCCAGCGACAAGAGCGAGACCGGCCCGCCAGGCGGGCCGGCGTCAGCGCGGTGCAGGGCACCGCCTTTCGCTGTATTTTGGGGGGGAGAAGTCTTGAACCCGATCCTGCAGTCCCTCCACAGCCGCAAGTCGGTGCGGGCGTACGCCGACCGCCCCATCGAGCCCGAGGTGCGGCAGGCCGTGCTGGAAGCGGCGCTCCAGGCCCCTTCGGCCGGCAACATGGCGCTCTACTCCATCATCGAGGTGACGGACCCCGACCTGAAGGCGACCCTCGCCGAGACCTGCGACAATCAGCCCTTCATCGCAACGGCGCCGATGGTGCTCGTCTTCTGCGCGGACTACAGCCGGTGGTACGGCGTGTTCGCGGAGGCGGACCCCTCGACCCGCCGGCCCTCCTACGGCGACTTCCTGCTGGCCTGCTGCGACGCCCTGATCGCCGCGCAGAACACCGTGGTGGCGGCGGAGGCCCTGGGCCTGGGTTCCTGCTACATCGGCGACATCATGGAGCGCTACGAGATCCACAAGGAACTCCTGGGGCTGCCCAGGTACGTGGCGCCGGTGACGCTGCTCTGCTTCGGCTATCCGACAGAGCAGCAGAAGCGGCGGCGGAAGCCGCCCCGCTTCCGGGTGGAGGACATCGTGCACGAGAACCGCTATCGGCCGCGGGATATGTACGCGATGATCGCCGCGCGGGGCGGCCTGGAGGGGCCGGAGCTGGCCCGCTGGATCGACGCCTTCCGCCGTCGGAAGTGGGATTCGGACTTCAGCATCGAGATGTCCCGTTCGGTGAAGGCGATGCTGGAAGATTGGGCGCGAGAGTAAGAAAAACCACCGCACGCGCTGCGGTGGTTTTTTGCGCGTTTGCTCATCTCAGCGGGCGCGCCAACCGCAGGTTGTCACGATGCAGCCCCCCGATGTGGGATCCGCGCCAGAATTAAGAAGGGAAGTTTCTTTCAAAGACCGAAATCTTCGATAGTGCGACATGGAAAGGGGGGGCGACGTGCGCAGAAGACGGGTCGCCTTCCTGCTGACAGCCTGTGTCCTGCTGTCAGCCGGCGTCCTGCTGCTGGCCGCGGCCCTCCGCGGGTGCGGCGCGGCCCGGCAGACACCGCCGAATCCTGCGGAAGACGGCAGGTTGCGCATCGCCACGGCGACCACGGCCGGGGTGTACTACCCCGTGGGAAAGGGCATGGCCGAGCTCTTCGCCGACGCGCTGCCTGAGCTCACGCCCGAGGTGCTGGTCACCGGGGGCGGGCCTGAGAACATCCGGCTGCTCGAGGAAGGGAAGGCCGAACTGGCCTTCGTGCAGGCGGGAGTGCTCTACAACGCGCTGGTGAACCCCGTGACCGGCGCCGAGACGAAGCGCGTGCTCAGGGGCATGACCTACCTCTACCCCAACGTGATGCACCTCGTCGTACGCAAGGAAGCGGGCATCGACTACCCCGCCGACATCGCCGGGAAACGGTACATCCCCGGGCCCCGGGAGAGCGCGGCCGAGATCAATTCCGCGGAGATCCTGTCGCTCTACGACGTGAAGCTCACCGACACCCGGCTGTTCTACTACGACTACGATGAGGCCGCCGACGCGCTCATTTCCGGAGAGGTGGACGGCGCCATGATTCCCGGTGGGCTGCTGACGCCTTCTGTCGTGCGCATGCTCGAGTCGGGCGAGGTGAAGCTGCTGCCTGTGGACGCCCCGGCGGTCATGAAGCGCTACCCCTGGTATGAGCCCTTCGTCATCCCGCCGGGCACGTACCCCAACCAGGAGAAGTCGGTGGGCACCGTGGCCGTCGCCAACGTGCTGGTGGTCCGTGCGGACCTGCCCGAGGACCTGGTCTACCGGCTGATGCAGGCGCTCTACCGCGACCCGTCGCAGCTGGCGGCCGCCCACCCCGCCGCGGAGCTCCGCCTGGAGGAGGCGATGCGGGGCCTGACCGGGGTCATCGAGCCGCATCCCGGCGCGGCCCGCTTCCTGAAGGAGGCCGGGGTGCTGCAATGAGGCGCTGGGATTCTGCCATGAGGCCCTGGGATTCTGCCATGAGGCGCTGGGATGCTGTGATGCGGCGATGGGGTGCTCCAGAGAAGCCTCCCCTGTGGCGCGGGTCCCTGCAGACCCAGAACATCCTGCTGGCGGCCCTGCTGGTCCTGGTGGTGCTGGCCGCCACTGCCGTGCCGGTGATGTACCTGGTCGCGCAGACCCTGGAGCAGGAGATGGGCTCCCGCGCCCGGGACATCGCCAGGACGTTCGCCGTGAGCCCCGCCCTGCAGGCCGGGTTCGCCAGCGATGACCCGGTGGCCGCCATCGCCCCGTTGGCGGACCGGATCCGGCAGGCCACAGGGGCCGATTTCGTCATCGTGATGGACCGGGCGGGGCGCCGCTACGCGGCCAGCGACCCCACCGAACTGGGAAAGGCGACGGTCGGCCTGGACTACGGTCCCGCCCTGATGGAGGGGCGGGCGTTCTACGCGCGGGTGCAGGAGGGGCGCACGCCGGCCCTGGCGGGCGTGGCGCCGGTGTTCCGGCCCGGCGGCGAGCTGGTGGGCCTGGTCTCCGTTGGCTTTCAGCTGGAGGCCGTCGACCTCTGGATCCGCAGCGTCGTTCAGCGGGTGGCGTGGGCGGCGGTGGTGGGGCTGGTGATCGGGGTGGTCGGTGCCGTGCTGCTGGCCCGCCACACCAAGGCGCAGATGTTCGGGCTGGAGCCGAGGCAGATCGCGGCCCTGCTGGAGTCGCGCACGGCCATCCTGCAGGCGGTGCGGGAGGGGATCGTGGCCGTGGACGGCGAAGGCCGGCTGACGGTGATCAACGACGAGGCCAGCGCGATCCTCGGCCTGCCGGCGGACGCGGTGGGCCGGCCGATGGGCGAGGTCCTGCCCGCCCGCCTCACGGAGATTCTCGCCAGCGGCGAGGCGATCTTCGACCGGGAGATCATCGTGAACGACCGGGTGGTGGTGGTCAACCAGATGCCCCTGCGCCACCGGGGGCAGCCGATGGGGGCCGTCGCCTCGTTCCGCGACCGGACGGAGCTCCAGCAGCTGGCCGGCGAGCTGACCGCCGTCCGCCGGTACAGCGACGCCCTGCGGGCTCAGGCGCATGAGTTCCGCAACCGGCTGCACGCCGTGGCCGGGCTGATCGAACTGGGGGCCCTGGACGAGGCCCTGGAGCTGATCATGCGGGTGCAGGGGCAGGAGCAGGACCTGCTGGACCAGCTGGTGCGCACCATCTCGGAGCCGATGATCCAGGCGATCATCCTGGGCAAGTACCACCGCGCCGCCGAGCTGCACGTGCGGCTGGACCTGGACCCGGAAAGCCGGCTGGAGCGGGCGCGGGCCGAGCTCGGGGTGGAGATGCTGGTGACGGTGGTGGGCAACCTGCTGGACAACGCCATCGAGGCGGTGGCCGATCTGCCGGAGCCGGACCGCTGGGTCCGGCTGTACCTGAACGACACGGGCCCCACCGCGGTCATCGCGGTGACGGACGGCGGCCCCGGCGTGTCGCCGGAGCGGCGCAGCCGGATCTTCCAGGACGGCTACTCGACCCGGGAGGGCGGCCGCCGGGGCTTCGGCCTGGCCCTGGTGCACCTGCTGGTGCGGCAGGCGGGCGGGCAGATCACCGTCGAGCAGGATCCGAGCTGCTTCTGCGTGATGATTCCGATGGAGGTGGAAGCGTGATCTCGGTGTTGGTGGTGGAGGACGACCGCACCGTGGCCATGGTGCACCGGCGGGTGGTGGAGCGGGTGCCGGGCTTCGCCGTGATCGGCGTCGCCCACACCGGCCGGGAGGCGATCGAGCGGGTGCTGGAGGACCGGCCGAAGCTGGTGGTGCTGGACATCTACCTGCCGGACGTGCCCGGCCTGGAGGTGCTCCGCCGCATCCGCGCGGCCGGGCTCGGCACCGACGTCATCGTAATCTCGGCCGCCCGTGAGCCCGACACGGTGCGCGAGGCCCTGCGGGCGGGGGCTGTGGACTACCTGCTGAAGCCCTTCCGGGTCGACCGGCTGATCGAGTCGCTGAAGGCCTACCAGAAGCGGCTGGCGGAGCTGGAGCGGGAGGACCAGGCGGAGGTGAGTCAGGACGAGATCGACCGGCTGCTCGGCCGGCCGCAGGCCGGGTCGGCAGAACTGGACCTGCCCAAGGGCGTCGACGCGGTGACGCTGCAGCGCATCCGCCAGGTTTTCGACCAGCACCCGCAGGGGCTGACCAGCGAGCAACTGGCCCGAAGCGCCGGGGTCAGCCGCTCCACCGCGCACCGCTACCTGCGCTACCTGGCGAGCACGGGGGAGATCGACGTGGAGCCGCGCTACGGGTCGGTGGGCCGGCCCGAGTTGCGCTACCGGAGGAGGGGGGAGTGATCCCGGGGGCGTGACCTGGCTCGGGATGCGAAATTTATGGGACAAACAGTTCGAATGGGAACAGCGCGGGGAATGAATCAAAAATAGGTTGCCGGGCAGGCCGGAGCCAAGAAGGTGCACCGACAGGGGAATCTTCTTGGATCGGAGGGAAGGACACATGGAGGTAACCCGACCCGCACCGGCAAGACCCGTATCCCTGCAGTTCGATCGGAAGTGGATCCCGCTGGTCGTGGCGACGCTGGTCATGGTGGGCATCCTGCTCCTGCCCACCCCCGCCTCGCTCCCCGTCATCGGGCAGCGCGCGCTGGCCATTCTCGCCTTCGCCGTCATCCTGTGGGTGACCGAGGCGGTCTCTTACCCGGTGAGCGCGGCGCTGATCATCGGCCTGATCTCGCTGCTGCTCGGCCTCGCGCCCAACCCGGACGCCCCGGGCAGCCTGCTGGGCACCAAGGCGGCCCTGGGTTGGGCCCTGGGCGGCTTCAGCAACTCCGCGGCGATGCTGGTGGCCGGCGCCCTCTTCCTGGCGGTGGCCATGCAGGTCACCGGGCTCGACCGGCGCATCGCCCTCTTGATCCTCTCCAGGGTCGGCTCCCGGACCCGTGCGGTCCTGGTGGGATCGATTCTGGTGGGCATCGTGCTGGCCTTCTTCGTCCCGTCGACCACCGCCCGCGTGGGCGCCATCGTCCCGATCATGCTGGGCATGGTGGCCGCGTTCGGCATGGAGAAGAACTCGCGCCTGGCAGCGCTCCTCATGATCGCGACCGTGCAGACGGCCTCCATCTGGAACATCGGCGTGAAGACCGCCGCTGCCCAGAACATGGTGGCCATCGGCTTCATGGAGGAGACCTTCGGCATCTCCGTGACCTGGGGGCAGTGGCTGCTCTACGCGGGCCCCTGGGCCCTCATCATGACCGTCATCCTTTACTTCATCATGCTCCGGGTGCTGCCGCCGGAGGTGGAGGAGATCCCCAATGGGCAGCAGATGATCCGGGAGCAGCTCGCGACGCTGGGCCCCGTCACCCCGGCGGAGAAGCGTCTGATCATCATCGCCGCCTCGCTGCTCTTCCTTTGGGCGACCGAGGGCGTGCTGCACCCGCTGGACACCACGACCACCACCCTGGCGGCGGTCGCGGTCATGCTGACGCCGGGCATCGGCGTGATGAACTGGAAGCAGGCGGAGGAGAAGGTGCCCTGGGGAACCATCGTGATGTTTGCCGTGGGCATCTCGCTGGGCACCACGCTGCTCCGGACCAACGCCGCCTCCTGGCTGGCTGACGCCTTCATCGGCGCCACCGGACTGAAGATGATGCCGGTCCTGGCCATGATCGCCCTGCTCTCGATCTTCAACATCGTCATCCACTTCGGCTTCGCCAGCGCCACCAGCCTCAGCTCGACCCTGATCCCCGTGATCATCGCCATGATGACGTCGATGAACCGGCCCGACGTCTCGCCGCTGGCGATGGTGCTGATTCAGCAGTTCGTGGTCAGCTTCGGCTTCATCCTGCCGGTGAACGCGCCGCAGAACATGCTGGCCTACGGCACGGGCACGTTCACGGCGAAGGACCTGATGCGGACCGGCGTGCCGCTGACCGTCATCGGCTACCTGATGATCCTGCTGTTCGCCGCCACCTACTGGCAGTGGGTGGGGCTGCTGTAGGCGGTCCGGGCGGTGGGGGATCCTCGCAGAAGGGGCTATCCGGGCAGCTTGTGCTGACCGGGTAGCCCTTACGCTGTCTCCCGGGCCCGACCCGGCTCGTGGTGAGGAAATGAGCCACCCCGTTCCGGGGTCCTGGCTCATTGGCTCACCATGGGCGTTCGGAGGAGCCGCCGCACTCGGTTGAGATGGTGAACGGATGAGCCACCGGGGGGGTATCTCTGGCTCATCTGGTTACCCTTCGGGGTTCAACTACCTCGCTCGCACTG
>JAMNXV010000052.1 GCA_023623185.1 Bacillota bacterium | reverse complement strand
CTCGCTGGGGGAGCGGTCGCTGCCGCTGGACCCCGCGGCGCTCGGGCAGGCGGGCTACCACTACATCGCCCTGGGCCACATCCACAAGCCCGGCGAGGTGCGCATGGGGCGGGGCCTGGCCGTGTACCCCGGCGCGGTGGAGGGGAAGGGGTTCGACGATCCGGGAACCGGGCAGTTCACCATCGCCGCGCTGGAGCCGGGCGGCGTGACCCTGGAGCGGGTCCCGGCCGGGGTGCAGCCCGTGGTGGTGCTCGACCTGGACGTCTCCGCCATGGCGGATGCGGCGCAGGTGGCCGAGGCGGTCGCTGCCCTGGCTGACCGGGAGGTCATCGCCGGTCTGGCCGACCGCGAGGTTATCCCCGGACTGGCCGGCGCCGATGCCGTCGTCCGGGTGCGCCTGACCGGCACCGCCCCGGAGCTGCTGGACCCGGAGGCCATCGCGGCTGCCTGCGCCCACCGGTTCTTCTACCTGGAGGTCGTCGACGAGACCGATTCCCTCTCCCCGGAGCTGCTGGACCGGTGGGCGGGGGAGCGGACCATCCTGGGCGAGTTCATCCGGCGCATGCGCCGGCGGCTGGACGAGGAGCAGGACGAGGGCGAGCGGGCCGTCCTGGAGGAGGCCCTGCGCCGGGGCGTGCAGGCTATGCTGAGGAGGTGACCGACCGTGGCAGGGGTGATCTGGCATTCGGTGTCGCTCACGGGCTTCGGGCCCTACGCGGAAAAGACGACCTACACATTCCCCGCCGACTTCGGCGTGCTGGTGGCCCCGAATGAGTCCGGCAAGTCCACCCTGGTGGCCGGGCTGATGGCCACGCTCTACGGGCTGCCCACCGGCGGCTCGCCCTCAGACTTCGGGCAGACCCGCTACCGCCACCTGGGGCGGGCCCCCGGCTTTGAGGGGGAGGTGGAGTTCACCGCCGCCGATGGCCTGCGCTACCACGTCTGGCGCGACTTCGAGCGCCACCAGGTGGTCGTGACCCGGCACGGGCCGGAGGGTCCCGAGCGCATCTACCGGGGCACGCACAACCCCGGGGCGCGGACCGGCAGGGAGCAGTACGAGCAGCTGATCACCGGGCTGGTGGGCCTCACCTCCCGGGAGCTGCTGGCGGCCATCTTCTGCGTGACCCAGCCGCTTCCCGAGATGGAGCAGGTGGACCACTCGGTGCAGGAGCTCCTGGCCGGCGCGGGTGGCGGGCGGCCGCAGCAGGCCCTGTCCAGGCTGGCGGAGGAGGCCGCGAAGTGGACCCGCTACCCGGCCGAGTACGGCTTCCCCACGAACATGCGGAAGGACCGGGAACTGGAGGAGCTGCAGGGGAAGATCCGGGCGCTCGCGGCCCAGATTGAGCAGGCCCGGTCGGCCGTGGACCTCTACCACCGGTCCGCCGGGCACCTGCAGGAGGTGGAGGCGGAGTACGAGGAGGCGCGCCGGGAGGCCGGCCAGCGGAGGAAGGTGCTGGACGCCCTGCAGGAGTGGCAGCGGCTGGCTGAGCGGCGGCGGCAGCACCGGCGGCAGGTGGGCAGCCTGCGCCGGGCGCTGGAGAGCGCCCGCGACGCCGCCAGGCAGGTGGACGAGCTGCGGGGCCGCCTGGCCCGGGAGTGGCCCGAGCTGGCGGCGCTGCCTGCCGATACAGGGGACCGCCTGCAGGAGCTGATCGGGCTGGAGGAGGACCTGGCCCAGCGGGCCGGGGAGGCCGCCGACCTGGAGCGGCAGCGCAGGGAGAGCGAGCGGGCGGCGGAGGAGGCCGAGGCCCGGCTGCAGTCGGAGTTCGGCGACGTGGCCGGGCGCGCCGCGCTCCCCCGGGACGTGCGGGAGCTGCGGGCCAGGCTGGCCGAGCTGAAGCGGCTGGAGGAGCTGCTGGCGGACCTGGCCGCCGAGGAGGCCCGGCTGACGGAGCGGCTCTTGGCGGGGCCGGACTGGGGTGAACTGGGCCGGCCGGCCGGCGAGGCGGTGCGCCGCCTGCGCACGGCGAAGGACGAGGCCCTGCACCGGTGGGAGCGGTACGAGCGGCTGCGGGAGAAGGTGGAGCAGGCCGGGGCGGCCCTGCAGCGGTACGCGGTCTTCGCCGGGCAGCCCCCGGAGGTGCTGGAGCGGGTGCGCCGCTTCCACGTGCTGGAGGCCGACGCGAGGCGGCACGCGGAGGTGGCGGCGGCCCGGGCCGAGGACCTCGACCGGCAGCTGCGCAGGCTGGAGGCGGAGGCGGAGCGGCTCCGGCAGGACTACGCCGACGTCGCCGGCCTGGATGAAGCCGTGATCGCCGCCGCCAGGGAGAAGGCGGCCCTCCTGCAGCAGACAGACCAGGTGCAGGAGCGGCTCGCCGCGGTCCGAGAGGCGGCGAAGGCGGAGTGGAAGCGGATACAGGGCCTCGGCGCGACCGTCGGCCTGCTGCTGGGCTTCGGCCTCGGCTGGCTGGCGGGGAGCGCGCTGCTGCCCGGGTCCCCGGCGGGTGGAACAGCGCTGCCCGGTGCTGCCATGGCGGCCGCGGCGGTTCTCGCGCTGCTGGGCGGAGGCCTGGGCTACTTCCTGGGCGGCCGGATGGCGGGCGGCGCGGCGGCCGAGGAGGCCCGGGCCCTGGAGCGGCGGCAGCGGGAGCTGGCCGCGCAGATCGCGGCCCTCCACCTGGGCCCGCTCTCGGCGGAGCCGCCGCTCAGGCTGAACCTGCTGGTGCAGCAGTGGGAGGACTGGCGCCGGCGCTCGGCGGCGCTGGAGGATGAGCGCCGCACCCTCACCGGCTCCCCGGAGAAGGCGGCGCTGCGGGAGGCGGCCGAACGGGCCCGGCGGGAGCTGGACCAGCTGGCGGAGCGGCTCCGGCCCTTCACGGAGCGCTTCGCCGACCCGGCCGCCGCCCTGGCCGAGTGGGAGACGCTGCAGCGGGACCTGGAGCGGGACCGGGCGGACCTGGACGAGCTCTGCCAGGCGGAGTGGGGGGTGCCCGCCGACCAGGTGGAGGAGCTGGCGCTTTCCGCCGCGCCCGGCCGCTGGGCCGAGCTGGCGAAGCTGGCGCGGCTCGCGGACCGTGCGGGACTGTCGCCGGAGGATCCGCCTGCGCGGCTGGCGGAGCTGGTTCGGTGGCTCAGGGCCGCGACGCCGTCCTGGTGGGAGCGGGTCATCGCCGAAGCCAGCGAGTGGTCGGCTGACGACCAGCGCCTCGCCGAGGTGCGGGCAGAGCGCCGGCGCATTGAGGAGGCCGGGCCGGACGGGCGCTCCCGGGTCGAGCGGCTGAAGCAGGAGGTCTCAGCCTTGCGGGCGCAGGTGGCCCCCTTCGATGAGCAGGCGGACCCGGACGAGCTGGAGGCCCGGGTGGCCGCGGCGGACGCGGTGCGCGCCCAGGCCGAGCGGGACCGGGCGGCGGCAAAGACGCTGCAGGAGCGGGAGCGGCAGGTCGCCGAGCAGCAGTCGGCCCTGGCTGAGCAGGCGGAGGCCCTGCGCCGCTTGCTGGAGCCGGCGCTGTCTGCGGCCGGAGGCGACCCCCGGGCTGCGCTGGAGCGGTGGCGGGCCCGGGAGCAGGCCCTGCGCCAGGTGCAGGAGGGGGAGAAAGAGCTGGGCGGCATCCTCACCGCTTCGGGAGCGTCCGACCTGGACGACCTGGACGGCCGGCTGACCGACGCGGAACTGGAGTGGCGGCGCACCGTCGAGCGGCTGGAGGCGCTGGTGCGCGAGCACCCCGGTCTGCCCCCGGCGGATGAGGCGGACGACCCGCTGGCGGTGCAGGGCCGGATTCAGGAGCTGCGGGAGGAGCAGCAGCGCACCGAGACGCGCCTGGAGCAGCTGGAGGCCCAGCGCCGCGCCCTGCGGGACCAGCTCCAGGACCTGGGCCGGGAGACCATCAACCTGGCCGAGGCCGAGATGCGGCTGGCGGAGATGCGTGAGGAGGAGCAGAAGCTGGTGCGGAAGGTCCGGGCGCTCGGGATCGCCTACCAGGAGCTGGGGGAGGCGGTGCGGATCTACCGGACGACCTACCGGGAGCGGCTGGAGGCCGCCGCGACCGAGTACTGGGCGGGCCTCACCGGGCGCAGCGGGCGCCGGGTGCGGCTGAGCGACGAGTTCACCGTGAGCGTGGTCGAGCCCGACGGGGTGGTGCTCACGCCGCCCCAGCTCAGCAAGGGCGCGCAGGACCAGCTCTACCTTGCCCTGCGGCTGGCCATCGGCGACCTGATCGCCGAGGAGGTGCGCCTGCCCTTCGTCTTCGACGACCCGTTCCTCAACTGCGACGAGGAGCGGCTGGCGCACATCCGGGGGGCGCTGGCCAGGCTGGCTGAGGAGCGGCAGGTGCTGCTGCTGAGCCACCGGGAGGACTTCGCGGCGTGGGGTTCGCCGGTGGTGTGAACGGGGTTTGGCGGCCCTGCCGCCGACGGGATGCAAGTGCGGGCGCTCGCGTGTGCGGGCGCCCGCAGGGTCTTGCTGGGGGACGGAGCGGGAGAGCGGGGACGTCGGTGGGTGGCTTGGTTCTGGCTGCGATGGTCGCGGAAACAACCGTTGGGGCGCGAATGGTTAAGGTATGTTGGTGTCGCAGGGGGGCGGGAACGGGGCTCCGCCGCATTGCGTTCTGTTCGGATTGGCTGTTGCTGGTGGCCGGCGCGGGAGAACGGGGGACGCCGTGGGCAGTGGACCGATTAGCACCCCCAGGCTGAACGGAGCAGCCAACAGCAAGTGCGAACAGACGATATGGTGCGGGACAGGAGGGTGCATCTGGGCGCGAAAGTTCAACCCGCGAAAGTCCAACAGTGGTGCACCGATCCGCCCATGGCAGGGGAAGCCCCGGGCTGGCAGCGAATGGTTCGGGAGAAAACTCCCACGGCGAAAGGATGGAGCTAACGGTGCAGATGTTCTCACTGCAAGGCCGGGTGGCGCTGGTCACCGGCGCGGGGCGCGGCATCGGCCGGGCCCTGGCCCTGGGCCTGGCGGATGCCGGGGCAGATGTGGTCTGCCTGGCGCGGACCGCATGCGAGGTGGAGACCGCTGCCGAAGAGATCCGGGCAAAGGGCCGCCGCGCGCTGGCGGTGACGGCGGACGTGACCTGCCAGCAGCAGGTGACGGCGGCGGTGGAGGCGGTCCTCGAGCGGTTCGGCAAGATCGACATCCTGGTGAACAACGCGGGTATCAACATCCGCAAGCCGGCCCTGGAGGTCGCGGAGGATGACTGGGACCGGGTGGTGGAGACCAACTTGAAGGGTCCCTTCCTGGTCGCCCAGACGGTAGGCCGGCACATGTGCGAGCGGGGCTACGGCCGGATCATCAACGTCGCTTCCGTGGGCGGCGCGGTGGCTCTGCGCACGGGGGTCGCCTACGGCGCCAGCAAGGCGGGGCTCCTTCACATGACCCGCATCCTGGCGATGGAATGGGCCCGGTACGGCGTGACGGTGAACGCCGTCGGCCCCTGGTACTTCCGCACGCCGCTGACCGAGCAGCTGCTGCAGGATGAGCAGTACGTGGCCGAGATCCTGGCCCGCACGCCCATGCGGCGCATCGGCGACCTCAGCGAGCTCGTCGGGCCGGTGGTCTTCCTGGCGTC
>JAMNXV010000077.1 GCA_023623185.1 Bacillota bacterium | reverse complement strand
CAGACGGTGAGGAAGGTGAGACCCGACATGAAGGCGCCGTAGATGGGCCCCTCCTCGATGGGCACCAGCAGCTCCGGCCGCTTGTGGTAGTCCTCGTCGTAGCCCTTGTGGCACAGCTCGTTGTACCGGCGCACCGTGGCGAGCGTCGTCTCCAGCGGCAGGCCCAGCTTCTGGATGACCTCCTCGACGGTGTTCCCCTTGACCATCTCGCCGTCGGCCACGGCCTGCTCCCACTCCTCCTTGATGGCCTCCGGCGGAATGGGCTCGTCCCGCTCGTCCATCCCGAAGCGGAACCAGGGCCCGCCCTTCTCGGCGTAGATGTGGCTCCAGATGCAGTACGCGGCCATGTCGGGCTGGCGGATCTGCTGAATGGCCGCCAGCGGGCCGTTCATGTCCTCGTTCGCGTACCGGTGGCCCAGCTTGTTGACCACCAGGCCGCGGTGCGAGCCATACGGCTGGTTGGCCGCCACCCAGGAGCCCTGGATCATCGGCGCGTTCGGGTAGGTCTTCTGCCACGCGGCGCCCACCCACAGGCCCATCTTGTGCCCGTCGCCCGGGTACAGGCCGCCGAACTTGAAGGTGGTGTCATAACCCTGGGAGCCGGTGTCGTCCAGCAGCGGCATGGCCCACGGGCAGTACTTGGCCATCATTTCCCTGTTGGCGGAGAAGTCGCCGGTGGCCAGGACGATGGCCTTGTGGCCCACGTACTTGGTGTACTTGCCGTCCTCGCCCTGGGCGATCACGGCGGTCACCCGGCCGGTATTGTTGTTCTCGCGCACCAGCTGCTTGGCCACGGTCTTCCAGAAAATCTGGACGCCGCTCTCCTCCGCGGTGACCGCCAGCCGCTTCGCCACGGCCTCGGCGCTCAGGCCGGGAATGCTCCACACGGGGGTTTCATCGGAGCTGTAAAAGCCATGCGAACCCGCCGGCGTGTGCATCGGGCCGAAATCGGGATCCCAGTTGCCCTTCTCGAACCCCACCCGGTAGCCGACGGCCTCCATCTTGTCGATGAGCCAGTTGATGGCCGTCTCGGCGTTGTTGTAGAACTTGTACCACTTGTCCTGGTCGACGTTGTAGGAGGCGTTGGAGAACTCCCGCCGGAAGAACCGGTCCACATCGTACCGTTCGAGCCCGGCGGCCTCCATCGCCTTGCTCCACGGCGCGTGGAACGAACCGCCGCGGAAGATGGGACCAGAGCTGGCGGCGATCAGCACAACCTTGGCGCCGTGCTCCGCCGCGGAGTTGGCCGTCACCAGACCCGAGATGCCGCCGCCGACCACGATGACGTCGGCCTCCACCGTGTTCGCGATCTCGCTGTCCGGGATCGGATCGGGGGGAATCTCGAAGCTCCACTTCTTCGACGCGAGGTCAGCCGTCATCACGTCCGGCCCAGTTGCCCCGGCGGAGGGCTCAGGGGTCTGGGACGCGGGTGGGGTCTCACTTACAACTTCGGGGCTTCCGCACGCTGCCAGGATGCCGCCGCCGGCCAGGGTCACGCCGAGCAGACCGGCGTCTCTCAAGAACTCCCGCCTGGAGGTACCGCTGGTCTGCTTCTCCCGGGACTTCATGTGAAGCGCTCCTTTCGCGACGCTCCCACCGCACACTCTGTCTGGCAAGCAAGGCAGTTGGCTTTACGTAGCGGAAGCGTCGAAGTACTTAGCCTCAACTGTACAGGGCAAATCCCATGAAGTCCGTGAAGAAAGTTGCTTAATTCCAAGGCAGTGGTTTGTTCGCCGTTTCACCATAGTACCTACTCGTTAGTTTGTGGACCCCGGCAACTCTGCAGGTGAAACAAAGCCTCATGCTGCCCTCTCCATTTGGGAGAGACAGATAGACTAATGCGTCACACAACCCGCACTTGTTCACCCTGCCAAGACCCTTCACGGCAGCAGCTCCGGCTCCTGCTCCAGCAGCACGCCGAAGCGCCGCAGCACCTCGTCCTGCACCTTCTGCCGGAACCGCAGCAGGTCGGCGGTGCTGCCCGCTGCCCGGTTCACCAGCACCAGCGCCTGGGCCGGCCAGGTTCCCATGCCGGTCTCGGCGTCCGTAACGCCCCGAAAGCCCGCCTGGTCGATCAGCCAGCCGGCCGCCAGCTTCACCCCGCCCCCGGGAACGGGCCAGTGCGGCATGTCGGGGTACCGGCCCAGCAGTTCCGCGGCGTGCCGGTCCGAGACGATCGGGTTGCGGAAGAACGACCCGCTGTTCGCGACCTGCGCCGGGTCGGGCAGCCTGGCACGCCGGATGGCGATGACCGCATCCCGCACCTGCTGCAGGGTGGGCCGGCTGAGGCCGCGCTCCGCCAGGTATCGGGCCAGCGAGGGGTAGAATGGCCCCCGGGGCTGCTCCCGCACCAGCCGGAGCGTCAGCGCGGTGATGAAGAAACGCCCCCGGTCCGCCTGGTTGAAGCGGGACCGGCGGTAGCCGAACCCGCACTCCGCCGCGGGAATGCGCACGAAGCGCCTGGCCTTCCGGTCGTAGGCCTCCACCGAGACCAGCGCGTCGGCGACCTCCTGCCCGTAGGCCCCCACGTTCTGGACCGGCGTGGCCCCGGCGGTGCCGGGGATCAGGCTGAGCCGCTCGATGCCCGCGGCCCCCGCCGCCACCGAGCGCGCCACCACCGAATCCCAGTTCTCGCCGGCCCCCACAGTGAGGCGCACCTGGCCGCCCTCCTCCGCCAGCTCAAATCCCGGGATCCGGTTGACCAGCACCAGGCCCGCGAAGCCCTCATCCCGCCAGATGATGTTGCTGCCCCCGCCCACCATGATCACCGGCAGGTTCCGGGCCTCGGCCCATGCCACCCCCTCCACGACATCGGCGGGGCTGTGCACGTGCGCCAGGTAGGCAGCCGGACCCCCCAGGCGCATCGTCGAGTAGCCGCGCAGGGAAACCCGCTCCTGAATGTCCAGTGCTGCGATGCCGGTTACCCCCTTCCCGTGCGTAGCCTATGCTGCCCGAAGGCAGTCCAACCGCAGGGAACGGTTCCATGTGGGGAGGACGGGATCCTGCTTCGGGCTGCGGCGCAGGGGATGCGGCGCCACGGCGCCCGAGAAAAGCGCGACCCCCGCGAAAGGGGGTGGCGCAGTCAACTCCGGGTGAGATGGGCCTAGATCGTTCCCTCGGCCAGGGCCTTGCCCGTCAGGTAGCCGAACGTGAGGCAGTTGGCGCCCAGGTTGTTGCCGGCCAGCTGGAAGGTGTACATGTTGGCGTAGTAGTCGCCCACCATGGACCCGACGTTGAACAGACCCGGAATGGGCTGGTCGTTCTCGTCGCACACCTGCATGTACTCGTTGGTCCTGAGGCCGCCCAGCACGGTGAGGAACGGAGCGCAGCCACTCCACCTACGCTCCCGCTTACGAGGGTAGGCCAGTCCTTCCCGCGCGTCTATGCATCTTGGGTACTGGTGGTCCAAACAGACTACCCCGCTGCGGGAATATTGCACACATTGGGTAACCATCTGCAACATCCGTTGCCATGCACAGTCATAAGGGGATGCCGGCATGGGCACCCCCTTTTCGCTTGCCTTCTACCTGAACACCAGCGTTCGATCACACAGCGGGATCCGCAGGCAGCCAAATCGTGAACGTGCTCCCCTCCCCCACCCGGCTCTCGCAGGTGATGCGCCCGCCGTGAAGCGCCGCAACGCGGGCCGCGATGGCCAGCCCCAGCCCGGCGCCGCCGTTCCGGCGCGAGCGGGACCGGTCGGCCCGGTGCAGCGGGGTGAAGAGGTGCGGCAGCTGCTCCGGCGGAATGCCCTCGCCGGTGTCGGCCACGGCGATGGCAACCGCTTCGCCTGCCCGGCTCCAGGTCAGGCGAATCTGCCCGCCGGGGGGCGTGTGGCGCAGGGCGTTGGCGACGAGGTTGTCGATGGCGCGACCCAGCAGGTCCGGGTCAACGTGGGTCATGAGGTCGGGCCCCTCCGCCGACAGGGCCACCCCCTTCTGCTCCGCCTGGGGGGCGAATGCCGCCAGGGTGGCCCGCAGGAACTCGGCCAGGTCCACAGGCCGCAGGGCCGCCCTGGCCTCGGGCAGCTCCAGCCGGGAGAACTGGAACAGGTCCTCCACCAACCGCTCCACCTCCGCGGTCTTCCGGAGGATCACCTCGGCGTAGTGCGCCGCCTTCTCGGGCTCCCGGGCGAGGCCGTCACGCAGCCCCTCGGCAAAGGCGCGCACCGAGGAGAGCGGCGTGCGCAGGTCGTGGCCGATGGCCGCGATGAGCTGCCGGCGCTCCTCCTGCAGGGCCGCCTGCCGCTCAAGGGCGGCCTGCAGCCGGTCTCGCATCGCGGCGAAGGCCTGTCCCAGGGCATCCAGCTCCCGCACCCGCGAGCGGGGCAGCGCAAAGTCCAGGTCGCCCTCCGCCACCGCCGCTGTGGCCGCCTCCAGCGCCTTCAGCGGGCGCAGCACGGCCCGGCCGGTCCAGGCCAGCACCCCCACCAGCAGGCCGAGCAGCGTGGCCATGGCCAGGCCGAAGCCCACCCTGGCCGCCGCGCTCATCCCCGAGAGCGCTGCCTCGGGCCAGACCCAGAGCACCATCAGGCCCACCGGCTCCCCCTCCCGGTAGAGGAGCCTCACCCGCTGGCTCGGCTCCACGCGCAGGCCGCTGCCCACCAGGACGCCGTCCTCCACCGACGGGCTGGCGTAGCGCACCCGGTCGTCGAGGTCACGCACCTCCAGGGCGAAGGACCACCTGGCGTCCAGGGCCGCCAGCGCCGCGGCGAACCCGGGATCTTCCAGCTCCTCCCACCGGTCCGTCACCAGCCGGGCGACCGCCCGCTCGGCCTCCTCCACCTCCCCCGCCGCGAGACTGATGGTGCTGAGGTTCAGGGCCACCGTGCCGACCAGCCCGCCCCCCAGGGCCAGCAGGGGCAGGAGCAGGGCGGCCAGCACCGCGGTCAGGGCCAGTGCGCGCAGGCTGTAGCGGCGGGTCATCGCGCCACCCCCGCGAACCGGTAGCCCAGGCCCCGCACGGTCTGGATGAACTGCGGCCGGGCGGGGTCCGGCTCGATCTTCTCCCTAATCCTGCCGATGTGCACCGTGACCGTGCGGGGGTCGCCGTAGTCGCCCCACACCCGGTCGTAGATCTGCTCCCGGCTGAAGACCTGGCCTGGGTGAGCGGCCAGGAAGATCAAGACCTCCAGCTCCTTCGCGGTCATCTCTACCTCCCGGCCGTCCCGCCAGACCCGGTACGCCTTCGGGTCGATGGTCAGCGGCCCGAACTGCCACCGGCCGGAGGTCGGGCGGTAGCGGCGCAGGAGGGCCTTCACCCGCGCGACCACCTCCGGCGGGCTGAAGGGCTTGGTCACGTAATCGTCGCCGCCGAGGCCCAGGCCGCGGATCTTGTCGGCGTCCTCGCCCCGGGCGCTGAGAAAGAGGATCGGCACGTCGCTGACGGCCCGAATCGCCCGGCAGACCTCGAAGCCGCTCATGCCCGGCAGCATCACGTCCAGCACGACGCAGTCGTAGGCGCCGTCCCGCACCCGGGCCACGGCCTCCTCGCCGGTCTCCACGCCGGTCACAGCGTACCCCTCGGCCTCCAGGTAGTCGGTGAGGATCTCAATCAGCTCGGGTTCGTCGTCGGCCACGAGGATCTGCGGCTGCATGAGCGGGCACACCACCTTTGTTTACGTATTCTTTATCTCCCGTTGACCTTCGCCGGCCAGGCCTGTGATCTTCGTCTGGCAGACTGGGTCTCGGGAGGTGAGCCTTATTTATGGAAG
>JAMNXV010000212.1 GCA_023623185.1 Bacillota bacterium | reverse complement strand
CGGTTTTTCGCTTTGGCCCCGACGCCGAAGCGGAAAACTTGCGGTTCCCACGTTGGCCACGGCCGAGCAGCCCGCCGGGGTTGGGCCGGTGCGCCTGCTGTATGCAACTGTGCGGCCGTACAGGGCGCCATCTACTGCAGGCTGGGGGGCGGACTCAACGCCACATAAAGGCACCGGGCCCGCGGCCTCAGGCCGCGGGCCCCACGCCCCACGCTGTTACGTAAACCTCGCCCGGCCCTGCTGCATACGGTGGAAGGAGAAAGGCAGGGATGGATGTGAAGGCCCTGGTTCTCTGCGCCGGCCGCGGCACACGGTTGCGGCCCCTGACCCACACCTGGGCGAAGGCATCACTTCCCGTTGCCGGGCGTCCCATCTGGCAGCACATCTTCGCCTACCTGGAAAGGCACGGATTCGATGAGATCGGGGTGGTCGTCGGCCCCGGCCAGCAGGAGCTGGCCGAGAGCGTGCGGCGGTGGTCTCCGCAGCGGGTCAACGTCATCCTGCAGGCCGAGCCCGGAGGCATCGCCCATGCGGTGGCGGCGGCGCGCCCCTTTCTGGCAGATGAGCCCTTTCTCCTCTACCTGGGCGACAACCTGACCAGCGACGACCTGAGCCCTGCCCTACGCCTGTTCCAAACAGAGGCCCCCGCGGCCCTGCTCACCCTGCGGAAAGTGGCCGACCCGCGGGCGTTCGGCGTGGCGGTGCTGAAGGGACGCCGGGTGACCGCGGTGGTGGAGAAGCCGGCGGACCCGCCGTCTGACCTGGCCATCGCGGGCATCTATCTCTTCACCCCTTCGGTTCATGACGCGATCGCGGACCTCGCCCCTTCGGCCCGCGGCGAGCTGGAGATTACGGACGCGATCGCGCGGCTGGTTGCGGACGGCCGCCCTGTGCTCGGCCACGAGCTGACCGAGTGGTGGGTGGACGCCGGAAGCGCATCCGGGCTGCTCGAGGCCAACGCCCGTCTCCTGGACGCGCTGAACCCCGGCGTGGACCCGACCGCTGTGCTGGAGGACGTGGACATCGCCGGGAGCGTCGCGGTCGGCCCGCGCACGGTGCTGCGCCGGGTCCGGCTGCGGGGACCGCTGGTCATCGGCGCCGATTGCCGGCTGACCGACAGCGAGGTCGGCCCGTCCACCAGCGTGGGGGAGGGCGCTAACCTCGAAGGCGTGCGAGTGTGGAACTCCGTTCTGCTCCCCGGCTCCCGGCTGAAGGGGCCGGGTCTCTGCCTGGCCGATTCGGTGGTGGGCGCCGGCGCGTCCGTATCGTCGCGGGCGGCGGACCACGCGACGCTGGTGGTGGGCGATGACGCCCATCTGGCGATTCCGCCGCGACCGCGGAGAGTCTGGGAGGTGACCCGGTGAAGAACAGCCCCGTGATCATCTACGTTCCTGCGGGCGCCGGCGTCTACGTGCCTGCCTCGGGCAGTGTGCAGATCATCGGCTCCGGCGGAAGCGACGAGCCCCTGGAAGACGTGCTTCATGCAGAACGCCCCGCCGCCCGCGGCCGCAGCGCGGCACCCAGCCGCAGCGCGGCAGTGCGCGGTAGCGCTGCAGCCAGCCGCAGCCCGGTAGCGCGCGGCAGCGCGGCAGCCCGCCGCAGTGCGGAAGAGTGGCAGGGTGCGTTTCTCCGCCGCTGGGCTCCCGCGATTGAGGAGGAGGAGGCGGAGTCCTACCCCGACCTCACGGTGCCCCCCGAGATTATGGCCCTCGCCGAGAAGGCGGCCGAGGCCTGGGACATGAAGGTGACCGGCTGGACCCTGGCCGCCACAAAGCCGGAGAAGGGCTGGGGCGCCATCTGGCGGATCGAGACCAACCGGGGCCCCCGTGCCCTGAAGCTGCTGCACCGGCCCTTCGAACGGAACCTCTTCTCCATCGGCGCGCAGGAGTATCTCGTCAAGCGGAAGGCCCGGGTTGCGCCCCTGGTGCCCGCCCGCGACGGGCTGCTCTACACCGTGGTGGGAGGCCGCATGTTCATCGTCGCGGAGTGGATTGAGGGGCTGCACCAGGCGCCGAAGGACACGCCGGACGGCGCCGCCATGCTCTGCGGCGGCCTGGCCGAGTTCCACCGGCGGTCGCTGGGTTACGAGCCGCCGCCGGGCGCGGTCAATGCCAGCCGGCTGCACCGCTGGCCCCGGGTCTACCAGAAGCTGCGCACCAAGCTGGACTGGTTCGAACACCTGGCCCGGGCCTATCACGACCTGCCTGCCAGCCCGGTGCTGCTGGAGGTGCTGCCCCGGTTCAAGGAGCAGGCCGACGAGGCGATCCGGATGCTGGAGGCATCGGCCTACCGGCAGCTCATCGCCCGGGGAGACCAGGCCTGGGGACTTGCCCACCAGGACTACGGCTGGTCCAACGGACAGGTGGGGCCCGACGGCCGCATCTGGGTGATCGACCTGGACGGGGTGGCCTTCGACCTGGCCTTCCGCGACCTCAGGAAGCTGATCACCGGCACTATGGACGACCGGGGCGACTGGGACATCACCTGGATGAAGGCGATGATCGACGCCTACCACGAGGTGCATCCCATCGAGCCCGAGGCCATGCAGGTGATGCTGATCGACATGTATCTGCCCAACGAGTTCTACAAGCTGGTCAAGGACGTGCTCTACGACCCCAACATGCTGGACGGCGCCATGGTGGCCGCCCTGGAGCGGCTGCTCATCACCGATGAACGCAAGCAGCAGGCCCTGCGGGAGCTGGGCCTCAGGCGGAGGAGGTGACCGGTGCCGTGCGCAGCCTGATGATCTGCACCGAGAAGCTGCCCGTGCCGCCGGTGCGGGGCGGGGCCATTCAGACCTATATCCACGCCGTGGCGCCGCGCCTTGCGCGCGACCACCAGGTGACGGTGCTGGGCGTGACCGACCCCGAACTGCCCGAGAGGGAGGTCCGGGGCGGCGTGGAGTACTGGCGCGTGCCGGGCGGTCCCTTCCCGCAGTACCTGGAGCGGGTGGTGAACCTGCTGCGCCGGACGGGGCGGAGCTTCGACCTCGTCCACCTTTTCAACCGGCCGCGGCTGGTCCTGCCGGTGAAGCGCGCCCTCCCCGGGAGCCGGCTCATCCTCAGCCTCCACAATGAGATGTTCCGGGAAGACAAGATCGCCCCCGAGGAGGCCCGGGAGGCCATGGCTGCGGTCGAGGGCATCGTCACCGTCAGCGACTTCATCGGCCGGGGGGTGGAGGCCCTGTACCCCGAGGCGCGGGGCAAGTGGCGCACCGTGTACTCCGGGGTGGACCTGGACCGGTTCCTGCCCATCTGGACGCCGGAGGCCCGGCAGATCCGGCAGCGGCTCCGGGCGGAGCACGGCCTCGGGCGCGGCCCGGTGCTGCTCTACGTGGGGAGGCTCTCGCCGAAGAAGGGCGCCGACGTGCTGGTGCGGGCGATGGGGCCCATCGCCCGGCGGTACCCGGAGGCCAGCCTGGTGCTGGTGGGCAGCAAGTGGTACGGCGAGGACCGCATCAGCGACTACGTGGCGTACGTGCGGGCTCTGGCGGCCCGGGCGCCGATCAACGTGCACACCACCGGGTACGTGCCGGCCGACCGGGTGCACGAGTGGTTCGCCGCCGGCGACCTCTTCATCTGCGCCTCCCAGTGGGAGGAGCCGCTGGCCCGGGTGCACTACGAGGCCATGGCCGCAGGGCTGCCCATCATCACCACAGCCCGGGGCGGGAACCCCGAGGTGGTGCGGGGGCAGGGCAACGGTCTGGTGGTGGAGGAGCCGGAGAAGCCCGGGGCCTTCGCCGGGGCGATCCTCCGGGTGCTGGGGGACGCCGAGTTGCGGGGCTGGATGAGCCGGCGGGGCCGGGCCCTGGCCGAGGCCCACTTCGGCTGGGACCGTGTGGCGGCCGAGATCCGCGCCCTGTGGGAGCGGCAGTGAGCATGCGCATCGCCCTGGTCTGCACGGAGAAGCTGCCGGTTCCCCCGGTCCGGGGCGGGGCGATTCAGACCTATATCGACGGCGTGCTGCCCTTCCTGGCGGCCCGGCACGCCGTCACAGTCGTGGGCCGGTCCGACCCGGCGCTGCCCCCCGAGGAAGAGGCGGGCGGCGTGCGCTTCGTGCGGGTGGCGGCAGAGGGCGGCCCTGATGCCTACGCGGAACGGGCGGCGGCCTTCCTGGCGGCGGAGCGGTGGGACGTGGTGGAGGTCTTCAACCGCCCCGCCTTCGTGGAGCGCATCGCGCGGGCCGCCCCCGGCGCCAGGCTGTTCCTTTCACTGCACAACGCCATGCTCGCCCCGCACCGGCTCCACCCGGGGCGGGCCCGGCGCATCCTGGGCCTGCTGGAGGGCGTGCTGACGATCAGCGACTTCATCCGGCGCACCGCGGTTGCGTATTACCCCGAGTTCGCCGACAAGTTCCGCACCATCTACTCCGGCGTCGACCTGGAGCGCTTCCGCCCGGGGCCGGGCCCCCGTTCCGAGGCGCTCCGGGCGGCGCTCGGCATTCTGGGACGGCCGGTCATCCTCTCGGTGAGCCGGCTCTCGCCCAAGAAGGGCGTCCACGTCCTCCTGGAGGCGATGGCGCAGGTGGCGCGGACCCACCCCGAGGCGGTGCTGGTGCAGGTGGGATCCCGCTGGTACGGGCGGAACGATGCGGACGACTACGTGGAGGCGGTGGCGGAGCAGGCCGCCGAGCTGGGGGACGCCGTGCGGATGGTGGGCTACGTGCCCTACGCGGAGGTGGACGCGTTCTTCCGGATGGCGGACATCTTCGTCTGCGCATCGCAGTGGGAGGAGCCGCTGGCCCGGGTGCACTACGAGGCGATGGCCTGCGGGCTGCCCATCGTGACCACCGACCGGGGCGGCAACGCCGAGGTGGTGGCGGAGGGGCGGAACGGGCTGCTGGTGCGGCAGCACCACCGGCCTGAGGCGTTCGCGGCCGCCATCCGGACGCTGCTGGACGATCCGCAGCTGCGGCGGCAGATGGGCGAGGAGAACCGCCGGGTGGCGGAGGCCCGGTTCGGCTGGGCCCGGGTGGCGGCCGAGCTCCTGGCGGCACTGGAGGGGTGAGCTGTGGCGCGCTTTCTCGTGACCGGCGCGGCGGGGTTCATCGGATCGCACCTGGTGGAGTCGCTCCGTGCCGCCGGACATGACGTGGTGGGGGTGGACCGCCGTCCGGGGGCCGATGTGCAGGGAGACCTTCTGAAGATGGACCTGGCCCCGCTCCTGGACGGCGTCGAGTACGTGGTGCACCTGGCGGGGCAGCCCGGCGTGCGGGAGAGCTGGAGCCAGTTTCCCGCGTACCTGAAGGGCAACCTGCAGACGACCCAGCGGCTCCTGGAGGCCCTGCGGGAGCAGCCCCTGAAGAAGTTCGTCCTGGCGTCCACCTCGTCGGTGTACGGCGACGCGCCGATGCCGGCGCGGGAGGACGGGCCTACCCTGCCGGTCTCGCCCTACGGGCTCACGAAGCTGGCGGCCGAGCAGCTCTGCGAGCTGTACGGCCGCACGGCGGGCATCCCCTGGGTGGCCCTGCGCTACTTCACCGTCTACGGTCCCCGCCAGCGCCCGGACATGGCCTTCAGCCGCTGGCTGACCGCCGCGCTCACCGGCGCGCCGATTCAGATCTACGGCGACGGCAGCCAGCTCCGGGACTTCACCTACGTGGGCGACGCGGTGATGGCAACCCAGCGGGCCGCCCTCAACCCCGTGGTCGGCGTGCCCATCAACGTGGGCGGCGGCAGCGCGGTCACCATTCGGAAGGCCATCCGGCTGATCGCCGCCATCACCGGCCGGCCG
>JAMNXV010000206.1 GCA_023623185.1 Bacillota bacterium | reverse complement strand
AAGCGCTGAAGCTCATCCGGGAGCAGGTGGGCGATCGTACCATCGGCCACTCCACCACCCTCACCGCCCTCGCCGAGGAGTACGAAACCAGCATGGAGGCCCTGGTCGAGGCGCTGGAGAGCGAGTTCGGGGTGGAGCTTTCTGAGGAACTCCTGATCGATGTGGAGACCGTCGGCGAGCTCTGTTCACTGGTCGCCCGGGCAGAGGAATGAGCACGGCGCAATGGAAAGAAGCCATCGAGACGGAGGGCAGGTACGCCTCGGGTCTCGATGGCTTCTCGCTTGCTCCTTCACTCGCCCCTGGCAATCTCCGCGCAGATCTGCGCGAGCACGTCGAGCGCCTCGTTCAGCTGCTCATCGGTGATCACCAGCGGAACCAGCATGCGCAGGGTGTTGCCGTAGATGCCGCACTTCACGGCGACGACCCCCCGCCGGCCCGCCCGTGTCACCACTTCGCCCGCCTCGGCGGTGGCCGGCTCCCGGGTGGCCCGGTCGGTCACCAGCTCCACGCCGACCATCGCGCCCAGACCGCGGATCTCCCCGATCTGCAGCCGGGAGCCGGGGATGCTCTCGAGCTGCACGGCCAGGTCCTGGAAGCGGCGCCGCATCAGGTCGCCGATCTCCCGGGCCCGGCTGACGAGCCCCTCCTCCTCGATCACGTCGAGCACCGCGTTGGCCGCGGCGCAGGCCACGGGGTTGCCCACGTAGGTGCCCCCGATGGTGGAGTCGCCCGGGGCGTCGATGACCTCGGCCCGGCCGATCACGCCGGAGAGCGGCATGCCCGCGGCCAGCGACTTGCCCACGCAGATCAGGTCGGGCACCAGGCCCAGCTGCTCACAGGCGAAGAAGGTGCCGGTGCGTCCGAAGCCGGACTGAATCTCGTCGGCGATGACCAGGAAGCCGTGCCGCTTCGCCAGCTGGCTCACCCGCGCCAGGAAGTCGGGGTGCAGCGGGACGAAGCCGCCCTCGCCCTGCACCGGCTCCAGGATGATGGCCGCGACCTCCTCCGGCGCCACCTGCGTGGTGAGCGCCCGCTCCAGGGCGTCGGCGCAGAAGCGCACGTACTCCGCCTCGCTCATCCCGGCCGGCCGCCGGTAGGTATATGGCGCAGGCACCCGGTAGATCTCGGGGGCGAAGGGGCCGAACCCCTCCTTGTAGGGCTTGACCTTGGACGTGAGGGCCATGGCCAGGTTCGTCCGCCCGTGGAAGGCGCCCTCCAGGGTGAGGATCGCCCGGCGGCCCGTGTACTTGCGGGCGATCTTCACGGCGTTCTCCACCGCCTCGGCGCCGGAGTTGAAAAAGCAGGCCTTCTTGGGGAAATCGCCAGGCGCCAGCGCGGCCAGCCGTTCGGCCAGCCGGATGTACGACTCGTACATGATCACCGAGAAGTCGGTATGGGTAAACCGCGCCGCGCTCTCCCGAATCGCCCCGACCACCTTGGGATGGGAGTGACCCACGTTCATGCAGCCCAGCCCGCCGGCCAGGTCGATGAACACGTTGCCGTCCACGTCGGTCACCAGCGCCCCGCGGCCTTCCTGAATCGCCACGGGCACGTGGATGGAGAGGGCATTCGCAACCACCCGCTCCTTTCGGGCCATGAGCTCACGGGAGCGCGGGCCGGGAATCTCGGTCACCAGCCGTATGTGGCGCGTCGTCTGGGTCATTGGTGTGCCTCCTTTCACACGCATCCGGCGGTTATTCTATGCAAGAATGTATATTAGCTTCCGCCCCCACTGGTTCCTGCTTGCCAGGCCTGCCCCGGCATGCGAAAGGCCCCTCCGCTCCCGGAGGGGCCCTTTATGCACCGCGCTAGAACTTTTCGGGGCTGAGCCAGGTGGTGTCGGGCTTGGCGATGAGCCGTGCGTTCTGGTACGCCATGTCGAGCGTGAGGATCGTGTTGCCCCGGTACACATCGCCCATCTTCTGCAGCACCAGGGCGAAGTCGGGCGCCCCGCTGAACTCGCCCGAGAGATAGATGGGCATCAGGAACTGAATCTGTCCCATGTAATACTGCGGCACCACCAACTTGTAATTCCGCCTGGCCATGATGCGTGCGAACTCGATCGCCGCCTGGAACAGGGCGAAGATCTCGCTCTTTTTCCGATCCCGGTACTGGGCCGGAATGCGGTCAAAGTTGTCATCAATGATGTGGATATCGTCGGTGTTGATCTCCAGATCGGGGTCGAAGATCACATCGGTGATCTTGTCAAAGAACGTGGCCATCTGGGGTTTCTGATTCTTGAAGATTTCCAGCAACGCACGGTCGTTCTCCAGCACGGGGCGGGCGTTGATCACCCGCTGCGGATACTCCGGATCCGCCTCGCCCAGCACGTAGATTTCTTTGAAATATACGTTGATGAGCCCCGTGTTGAAAAGCAGTTTGTTCTCCTCCCGCAAGATGCGCCCCAGCTGTTTCAGCCGCTCGTACGTCTTCTCCACGTACGATTTCAGGATCGGGTGCTGCTGCTTTGACTGGTACTGGCTGTAGCTCCACCGCTCGGGAATGGCCAGGGACGCGAGCTCCTCCAGGAAGCGCGCGCCGTCGTTCCACGTGCGGAAATAGAGGTCGCCGATGACGAACCCATCCCGGCGGGCCGCCTGGAAGAACAGGCCGAACCAAGGCTGCCGGTTCGGATTCTTGTTGAGGATGCACTTGGCCGAGATCTCCTCGCCCGTCGGCGTCGTGTGGCCGGTCGGGAAGAGGACGGCGTCGGCCTGGGCGCGGTCTTCCACCGGCTGCTCCCCCCGCAGGTAGGAGAACAGCCCCTCGCTGGCAGCACGGTCGAGCGCCCCCTCGAGGTCCGACGCGAGCTGGTCGAGGGGCCGGTGGGGCTCACCCATCATGTTGGCCAGGTAGCGCAGCGCCTTCTCCCTCACATCGAGGGGCAGGTATGTGAACTCCTCCAGCCGCAAGTATCATACATCCTTTCTATTCAGACGGATGCTGGCAAGTCATAGTCTTGTATTTTCCGCATCACTTGTCGAATACCTGTCGAATCCGCCGACATTCACCCTTCCAGCAGGCGGTTTTCCGTCAAGTGGTAGTGAAACCAAGCTTCAAAGAGCACGGCCAGGCCCACCGCTCCCAGCAGCCCCCCAAACCGCAGGGCGGCGCCCATCGCCCGCAGCATGAGCAGCGAACCCAGGAGCAGCGCGGCGGCGTCGGTCGCCAGCGCCGACGTGCGGCCAAACCGCGGGAGCACCGTCAGGTCGCCCAGCCAGAGCACGAGGGTGTGAACGGCCGCCATCATCAGCGACTGGGAAAAGGCCTTGTGCCCCTGCACGGGCAGGGCGAGCGTGAAAATCAGGATGTACGCAGCCAGCTTCAGGCAGAGCGCGTTCACGTGACGCACGGTCCTCTCCTCCTTCGCGATCGGCCTTCACGAAGAAGGATACGCCCCGCCCCCTGGCTGGCATGACGCCGTTCAGCGGCCCTCCGGCGCGGTTCCAGCCAGCCCCAGCGGCTCTGCCGCGCGCTGCAGGGCGGCGATGACGTGCCCGATGTGCTCGTCCAGGTCCACGCCCAGCTCCTGGACGCCGCGCAGGACGCACTCCCGGTCCACCCCCGCCGCAAACCGCTTGTCCTTCATCTTCTTGCGGACCGCCCGCACGTCCACGTCATGGATGGACTTTGACGGCCGCACCAGGGCCGTGGCCACCACGAGGCCCGAGAGCTCGTCCACCGCGTAGAGCACCTTGTCCCGCAGCGACCGGCGCGGGTAGCGGTCCGCCACGGCGTCGGCGTGCGAGCAGATCGTGTGGCGGATGTCCTCCGGCACCCCGAGTTCGGCCAGGATCCGCTCCCCCTGAAGCGGGTGGTCGGGAGAGTTGGGGTAGCGCTCGTAGTCGAAGTCGTGCAGGAGGCCGATCACGCCCCAGGTTTCGGGGTCCTCACCGTAGAGTTCGGCGAAGTAGCGCATGCAGGCCTCCACGGCCAGCAGGTGGTTCAGGAGCCGCGGGCTCTTCACGTATTCGTTCACCAGCTTCCAGGCCTCTTCGCGGGTCACGGTGCGACACCTCCTTCGAAGATGGATAACTTCATGTTAACCAAATCACTGCGAAATCCTCCATCAACGTGGTAGACTGGTGACGGAGGTGAGACCATGAAGATCTACACGCGCACCGGCGACAAGGGCGACACGAGCCTGCGCTGGGGCGAGCGGATACCGAAGAACGCCCTGCGGGTTGAGGTCTACGGCACCGTGGACGAGGCGAATGCCCATCTGGGCATGGCCGTGGCGATGATGGACGGAATCCCCTACGCAGCGATCCGCGCGATTCTCATGCGGGTGCAGAACGAGCTTTTCCACCTGGGTGCGGACCTGGCGACGCCGCCCAACCAGGACCGGGGTGAACAGCCCCGCATCACGGAGGAGTCGGTGGCCCGGCTGGAGGCCGATATCGACCGGCTGGAGGCCAGGCTCACCCCGCTGAAGGGGTTCGTGCTTCCCGGGGGTTGTCGCCCGGCAGCGGCGCTGCACATGGCCCGCACCGTGGTGCGCCGTGCGGAGCGGCTGATGGTTTCCCTGATGCAGCAGGAGCCGGTGGATCCTGCGCAGCTCCAGTACCTGAACCGGCTCTCGGATCTGCTGTTCGTGGCCGCCCGCGCCGCCAACCAGGCGTCCGGCGAGGGCGACAGGCACGTGGACTGGAAGCGATAGAATTCATCTCAGGAGCCGGCGTCCGCGGCCTTCGCGGCGGCGGCTCCCAGCAACTCTGCCACAAACGGGGACGGCCTGCACTCACGCCCCTCGTAGGAGCGGGGCACGCTGACCCAGAGTTGCTCGCTGGCACGGGTGACGGCCACGTACATCAGCCGGCGCTCCTCCTCCGCATCGGCATTGGACCGGTGCGGCAGGAGGCGGTCGATGACGCCCGCCACCACCACCCGGGGAAACTCCAGCCCCTTCGCGCGGTGGCAGGTCACCAGGGTGACGGCCGGGGCCCCCTCGGGGACCTTCCGGTCCGCCTCGGCCGAGAAGGTCTCGACGTGGCCCAGGTAGGCGGTCAGCATGAGCCGCGGCGCGGTGCGCTCCACCTCCGCCAGGAGGCCCAGCAGCTCATCGGGGCTGCCTCCCGCCCGGCCGGCGTACTCCCGCAGGTAGTCGTCGTACCCGATGACCGTGCGGACGTAGCCGATGGCGTCGGGCGCCGCCATGCGGCTGAGCGCGCGCAGGTGATCCTGAAGCTCCTCCACCGGGCGCAGCTGCCAGGTGCGCAGGAGCCCCGTGTGCCCGATGGCGTCCAGCAGGTCGCCGCCGGTCCTGGCGGCGATGCGCTCCGCTTCCTCGATGACGGCGCGGGCCAGGTAGCGGTTGGGTCGGTTGAGGACCGGCGCGATCGCCATCCGGTCGCCCGCGGCGGCCCGCAGGTAGGCCAGCACATCCTGCACGGGCCATCGCCGGTAGAGGTTCGGCAGGCCCCCGAGGGCCCGGTAGGGAATGCCCTCCCGGCTCAGCACCTCGGCCAGGACGTGCGCCTGCTGATTGGTGCGGTAGATCACCGCCCAGTCGGAGAACGGCGCTTCCGACCTGCGCACCAGCCGGGCAATCTCCTCGGCCTCGGCCAGGGTGTCGGCCGGGGCCAGCAGCTTCACCGGCCGGCCCGACCGCCGGGCCGGGCGGATCACCTTGCCCAGTCGTTTGACGTTGTGCGCCACCAGCCGGTTGGCCGCCTCGACGATGGGCGGCGGGCAGCGGTGATTCACCGCCAGGGTCACCTGCACCGCCTCGGGGTAGTGCCTGGGAAAGTCAAGCAAGAATTCCGGCGAGGCCCCGCGCCAGCTGTAGATCGCCTGATCCTCGTCGCCGACCACGCAGAGGTTGCGCGCTGGCTCGGCCAGGAGGCGCACCAGTTCGAACTGAATCGGGTTGGTGTCCTGAAACTCGTCGACGAGGATGTGGGTGAAACGTCTCCGGTAGGCGGCCAGCACCTCCGGGCGGTCGCGCAGGAGGGCCAGGGCCTCGTGCAGCAGATCGTCGAAGTCCCGGAGGCCCTGCTCGGCCTTCGCCTCGGCGTAGAGCCGGAGCAGCCTGTCGAAATCCGGGGCCGCCAGGGCCCGCGGCTGAAACGACGCCGGCGCGTCGGGAACGGCCCGCAGCCGGCTCAGGTCGGTCAGAACCTCCTGCACCGCCTCGTCGTCGGTGTTCAGCCCCGTGGTCCGCATGAGCTGGCGGATGAGGCGAAACTGCTGGTCCTCCGCGAGCATGCGCAGTGGGCCGCCGCCCAGGGCGTGGCGCAGCATGCGGTAGGCCAGACCGTGGAACGTGCCGAAGAAGGCCCCCCTGGCCGCCTCCGGCCCGGCGGCCTCGGCCGCACGGGCCTTCAGCGCGTCGGCCGCCGCCTTGGTGAAGGTGAGCACCAGGAGCGACCGCGGCTCGACCCCGCCCGCGGTGATAAGATAGCCGATTCGCCGCGCGATCACGGTCGTCTTCCCGCTGCCGGGTCCGGCGACGACCATGAGCGGGCCGTTGGCATGTGTCACCGCCCGGGCCTGCTCGGGGGTCAGCCCCTCCAGCAGGAGCCGGGCGGCGGGTTGGGATGGGTTCTGCAACAGCGGTCACCGTCCTCTGCGCCCAAGGCGGGATGTGATCACCCACTGGGTTCGGCAGGCCGGCAGGCCATCCCTCCCCGCAAATCTTCCGCTATCTGGCTCAGGCCGGAGCCGTTTTCCGGCGAACACAGGCATGAGGTGGTGCAATGGCCCTCGTTTCCTTCGACCTGGATGGTGTGCTGCAGCGCAATCCCTTCTACATCGGAAAGCCCCACGGGGTGTTCGGCCACATCTGCCGAACCCTTGCACCGTACGTCAGCGAGCCCGAGCCGGACAAGGCCCTTCTGGGACGCCTCATCGCCCTGCACCGCGCCCGGGCTGCTGCCGGGGACATGGTGGGCTGCCACGACTGGGACGATATCGTGAACACCGTGGCCCGGGAGGTCGGCTACCCGCAGCGGATTCCCGTGGCCGGGCTTGTGGAGGAGTTCTGCCGCATCGAAGGCCTGATCTGGGCCTACCCCGGCTCCGAGCGGTGCCTCGACCAGCTGAAGGCCGAAGGCCACACGCTGATCTCGATCACCAACGGGTTCCGCTGCTACCAGGAGCCGGTCCAGCGGGCGCTTGGCCTCCTGCCCCGCTTCACGGCCCTGGTCACCCCGGACGCCGCCGGCGCCGCCAAGCCCCAGCCGGCCATCTACCACGCGGCCGAGGCGTACGGCAGCCCGCCCTTCATCCACGTGGGCGACGTGCTGCCCCACGACATCGCCGGGGCCCGGGCCGCCGGCTGGCTGTCCATCTACGTGGTGCAGCCCCGCGCGCCGGGCTACACCCCCATGCCGCCGGAGCTGGCCGCACTGCCCCCCTGGGAGCGGCCCGCCGCGGGCGGCCGGTGGCTCGCGGAGCGATTCGAGATCGACCGCAAGTGGCACGACTACCCGCCGTGCGAGCTCCGGGACTGCATCCCCGATGCCATCGTGCACCACCTGGACGAGGTGCCTGCGGCGGTGCGGCACCTGGTGCAGACGGCGCGGCGCACCTGAGCGCCGCGCCGTCTGCCACCGCGGACCCGACGCCGCTCCGTTCGCCCTCAGTCCGCCTCCGCGAACGCAGCGAAGCTGCTCACCACCGTCCGCTCGAAGGCCGAGCCGTCGCGGAGCTTTCCGGTCACCGTGACCGTCACCGTGTATACGCCCGGTTCCTGAGGCACGGGCACGGAGGCCTCATGGGCGCCCGCTCCGGCGCTGAAGCCGATCTCACCGGCCAGGACGCCGTCCCGCCCGCTCAGTCGGGCCGTGGCCCGGCTCTCCGCCACCGCCGCGCCCTGCACGGACACGCTCAGGGTGCGGGCGGCCCCGGGCGAGGAAGGCCGGCTGCCCCGGTCCAGGGCGACGGCTACCCCGCCTTCCAGGGCGGCGATCATCAGGTAGGCGGCGCCGTCCTGTCCGCCCGTCACCAGCTGCCACTCGCCGGCAGCCGGCGCCGTCACCTCCACGCCGGCCAGCCACGCGCCGGCAAACACCTCGCCCTCCGCCACCCGGGTGGTGAACTTCACCGGGTAGACGTCACCGTCAGGCGAGACCAGGCTGACCTCCAGGTCGGGGTGGGAGGCGAGCACGTAGAACGTCGCCGCCTTCACGCCCCGCTCCACCGGGAAGGCGTCCGCGCCCGGTTCGGCGGCGGCCTCTCCGCCGCGGAGGATCAGGTTGCCCGCAGGCTGCTGCCGGACGGAAACGCGGCGCCCGTCAGGGGAGACCCCGTGCCCCTCGGGCGCGACGGCCTGCCCGGAAAGGGTGAGCTGCGGGGCGATGGTGCTCCACACCCTGCTGCCCATCCGGATTTCGTCGTGGTCCCAGTACCCGGTGCGCAGGTGGGGCGCCCCCGGCTTCTCGGCAGACCACACGGGCACCACGCCGTCATCCTCGCCGGCGATGTAGACGCAGCCCAGCCACAGGGCGGTGAAGAGGGGGCCGCACTTGTACCCGGACACGGTGGCGTACGAGACCCCGGGGTCCTGCCCGTCGGTGATCGAGCGGAAATACTCCATGTATGCGGTCTGCATGACGTAGGTGGCCTCGGTCCGCTGGCCCAGCAGCTCGGCCAGCCACGAGGCCCAGGAGGAGTAGGCCAGGTCGGCCAGCGGCGTTCCCCGGTGTGGCGTGCCCAGGGTGATCACCCGGCTGATCTTCGGGGCCGCGCCGTAGTGGACCGATGCGGCGTTGGCATCCACGCCGCCCTTGGAGTGCGCGACGACGACGACCTTGTTCACGCCGAAGTAGGCCGTAATCTGATCCAGCAGGCCGCTCAGGAGCTGCCCGTTGTCCCACATTGTGCCCTCCGGGTGCAGATCCACGAAGGCCGTGCGGTAACCATGGTTGTAGGCGTAGTCGTACATGTCGTTGGTGCCGTGGTAGACGGTCGGCTGCCACCAGGTTGCGGCGGAGCCGCCCTTGCCGTGCACGAACACCAGCACCGGTTTCGCCGGGTCCACGTTGGGCGGCGTCGCGCCGATGTACCAGTCGCCCGCGGAGAGCACCCGACCACCCGGCCCCGCGAGTTCCGCGGAACCGGCGGGCACGGGTTCAGGCGGGCTTTCCGCGGGCGCAGCCGGCTGAGCGCCGGCAGCAGCCGCCTGTGCGGGCGGCGCCATGGCCGACAGGAACAGAAGAGAGCAGATGAGGAGCAGCGGTACGATCCTGCGCATGGGGATCCCCTCCTTTCCCCATGAGCATACTTCGTACCGCTTCCCTCTGTACATAATATTCTGTTATTTTCGCTGTCGGCATTGCTTCCGCTCAACCCGCCGCCGTGCTCAGCACCCTGCCGTCCTCCATGTGGTAGATGCGGTCGCACACCTGCCCCACCACCGGGTCGTGGGTCACCACCACGAAGGTCTGCCCCCGCTCCTGGCAGAGGCGGCGCATCAGGCGCAGCAGCGCCCGGGCGCTCTGCGAATCCAGCGCGCCCGTGGGCTCGTCGGCCAGCACCAGGGCCGGGCTGTTCACCAGGGCCCGGGCGATGGCCACCCGCTGCTGCTGCCCCCCGGAAAGCTGGCCCGGCAGGTGGTGCAGCCGGTCGCCCAGGCCCACCGCCTCCAGCATTGCCTTCGCCTGCGCATAGGGGTTGGCGGGGCGCGGGCGCAGGTACCGGAGGGGCAGGGCCACGTTCTCCAGGGCGGTCAGGCTGGGTACCAGATTGTGGGCCTGAAACACGAAGCCGAGCCGGCGGAGCCGGATCGCAGGCAGGGCCGAATCCGGCAGGCGGGTCACCTCGATGCCGTCAATGCAGACCCGGCCGGCGTCGGGCCGGTCCAGGCAGCCCAGGATGTGCAGCAGCGTGGACTTGCCGCTGCCTGACCGCCCCATGATCCCCACGATCTCGCCCCGCCCCACGGTCAGGCTCGCGCCGTCCAGGGCCCGCACGCCCATGGGGTACTCCTTCACCAGGCCCTCGGCCTCCAACAGCGGCTGTGCGCTCACGGCTCTCCCTCCATGCCTCCCGCTCGTTCTCGTGCCATCCGCTCGCCTCAGATCGCCCGCAGGGCCTCCACCGGGTCCAGGTTGGCCGCCCGCCAGGCGGGCCATGCGCCGGCCAGGCCCCCAAGCAGCGTCGCAAACCCCAGGGCCCCCGCGGCCAGGCGCGGCGTCAACAGGAAGACCGGCGTGCCCTCCTGCGCCGCGTACCCGTTCAGCGCCGCGATCAGCCCCGCGGCGGCGCCGAGGCCCAGCAGCCCGCCCATGAGGCCGATCAGGACCGACTCGGCCAGGAACTCCCGGAGGATGGCCCACCGCCCGGCGCCGATGGCCTTCTTGATGCCGATCTCGCGGGTGCGCTCACCCACGGCGAAGAACATCGTGTTGATGACCGCCAGCGACCCGACGATCACCGCGATGGCGCCCGACCCCAGAATGGCCGTGTTGAGCAGGCTCGACGCGGTCCCCGCGGCCTTGGCCAGCTGCTCCGGCGAGTGCAGCAGGTAGCCCCTGCGCAGGCTGTGCGCGAGCTGGTCGGTGAGCGCCTCGCCCAGCCCGGGCTCGATCAGGGCGTAGGCGTTGGTCCAGGCGCCATCCAGCCCCATCTCCCGGAGCAGGGCCGAGCCGTCGAACAGGATCTCCCGCGCATCCTCCTCCGGGATCAGGGCCCACCCATCGGGCAGGGAGAGCGTCTCCTGCAGCACGCCCACCACCCGGAAGTCGCGGCCGCGCGCGTGCAGGGTGTCGCCCACGTCCAGCTTCATCTTGTGGGCGACTGCGCTGCCCAGCACCGCCACCTGCCGCTCCCCCGGCCGCCACCAGCCGCCCCGGGCGAGGCGGAGCTGGGCCGCCTCGTCGCCGATGAGCTGGGCCCGGGCAAAGTTGGGCAGGTCGATACCCACCAGGAAGCGCGGCGCCAGCTCGAACCCCGCAGTCTCATCCAGGGCCATCATGATGTGCGTCTCCACGTGGCGCACCCCCGGGGTGCGCTTCATCACCTCGATCTCCTCAGGGCCCAGCAGGTTCAGGCGCAGGGCGCCGCCGGTGGAGTGCACGGCGATGCGGTTGGCGAAGTAGGCCTCTCCCCCGGCGATCAGCCGGTTGAACTTCTCGGCCATGGCGCCCATGACCGTGAAGGCCAGAATGCCCACCGCGATGCCCAGCACGGTCAGGCCGGTGCGCAGCCGCCGCCGGTACAGGTTGCGCAGAATCTCCATGGAAGTCCTTGCCTCCCCCGGCAGTACTCCCCTATAGGATGCCCAGTTTGCGCCAGTTTCAAAGGGGCCGTCCCGGCAGTCGCGCGCACTGCCGGAACGGCCCCTTCTCCATTTGCCATCTGAACCCCTCAGTCGGCCCCTACCGCTTCAGCAGCGAGGCGGCCTCAGTATCCAGCAACACCGTCGCGTCCGGGTGGAAGTGCAGGGCGGTCGCCGGCACCTCCTCCGTGGGCTCGCCCTCCACCAGCCGCTGCACGATCAGCGCCTTCCCGGAGCCGCTGGCGAGCAGCAGCAGACGCCGGGCCTCCAAAATGGTGCCGATGCCCATCGTGATCGCGCGACGGGGCACCTCATCGATGCTGCTGAAGAAGCGCGCATTGGCCTCGCGGGTCCGCTCGGCCAGCTCCACCACGCGGGTGCGCCCGTCCCAGGGCGACCCGGGCTCGTTGAAGCCGATGTGGCCGTTGTGGCCCACGCCCAGGAGCACGATGTCCAGCCCGCCGGCGGCGCGGATCGCCTCCTCGTAACGGCGGCACTCGGCCTCGGGGTCGGGGGCGTTGCCGTCGGGGATGTGGCAGTTCTCCGGGCGGAGGTCGGTCCGGTCGTACAGCATCCGCTTCATGAAGGAATAGTAGCTCTCGGGATGCGTGCGGGGAAGCCCCAGGTACTCATCGAGGTTGAACGTCCGGGCCCGGGCGAGCGACACCCCGCTGGCCACCAGCGCGTCGTAAAAGCCCACCGGGGTTCCACCCGTCGGGAGCCCCAACACGGCGTCG
The DNA here is from genome assembly GCA_023623185.1 of Bacillota bacterium. GTDB lineage: Bacteria > Bacillota > Sulfobacillia > Symbiobacteriales > Symbiobacteriaceae > Symbiobacterium. Next base: position 14,036 of record JAMNXV010000206.1, on the reverse strand, counting down.
GGCTTCTCCTCCAGGAGTTCGATCACGATCGCCGCCGCCCGCTCGGAAAGCGCGGCGTAGTCCGGCAAGACCTCGACCTGCAGCGGATACCTGCTACCTGCCTTCATAAACGACCTCACCGCCTATGATTGTGGTTTTCACGTTCAGATCCTCGTCGAGAATCAGGAGATCGGCATCCTTGCCCACGGCCAGGGAGCCCTTGCGTTCGGCCAGCCCCATGAGGCGGGCCGGGTTGAGCGACGCCATGGCCACCGCGGTCGGCAGGTCGAGCCCCACCAGGCGGACGATGTTCTGCACGGCACGGTCCATCGTCAGCACCGACCCCGCCAGGGAGCCGCCGTGCAGGCGTGCCTCCCCGCCCTTCACGATTACCGGGAACTCGCCCAGCTTGAACTCGCCGTCGCCCATGCCCGCCGCCATCATGGCGTCGGTCACCAGCAGCACGTGCGCGGGCCCCCGGGTCCGGATGGCCACCTGCATCGAGGCCGGGTGCACGTGCACGCCGTCGGCGATCAGCTCCACCGTCATGCCGGGGAGGGTGATGGCGCCGCCCACTGTGCCCGGCTCACGGTGGTGCAGCCCCCGCATACCGTTGTACAGGTGGGTGGCGTGCGACAGACCGGCCTCCGCGGCCGCCCTGAGTTGTTCGTACGTCGCGTCGGTGTGCCCCGCGCTGACCGTGGCGCCGCGGCTGACCAGATGCCGGATGGCCTCCAGGGCGCCTTCCGTCTCCGGGGCCAGCGTCACGTGCCACCGGTCCCCGGGCCCGCCCTCGGCCATCCAGCGGTCGATCTCCTCGATTGAGGCCGGCCGCACGTACTCCGGGTTCTGCGCTCCCTTGTGCTTCACGTTGATGAACGGCCCCTCAACGTGAAAGCCCAGCACCCGCGCGCCCCGCCGGGGGGCCTTCCGGGCCGCGCGAATGGCCCGGATGATCTCCTCCTCCGGCGCCGTGAGGGTGGTCGCCAGCAGCCCGACGGTCCCGTGCCTCACGTGGGTGGTCGTGATGGCCACCACGGCTTCGGGGTCGGCATCCATGAAATCGGCGCCCCCGCCGCCGTGCACGTGGATGTCCAGGTAGCCCGGGGCCAGGTAGCCCCGCTCCACCACCTCGGCCCCGGCGGGAACGGGCGGCGCGGCCGGGTCGGCCAGATCCCACACGTCGGTGATCCTGCCGTCCTCGTACGCCAGCAGACCCTCTTCCACCACCCGGTCCGGAAGGATGAGCGGGGCCTTGAACCACCGCTTCATGCAGACACCTCTCCTTCGTTGCGGCTTCCCGCTTACTTGCGCTGCGCCAGCGCGATGGCCTGCCGCACAAAACCGCCTGTGCGCTCCAGGGCCTCCTGCGCAGCCGCCGTGTCCACCCCGGCCAGAAGGGCCACGATGGCCTGCTTCACCGAGCCGCCGGCCGCCGCCAGCGCCCGGGCGGCCTCCTGCTCGTCCCGTCCCGTGGCCAGGACCACCATGCGGACGGCCCGCTGCCGGAGCTTCTCGTTGGAAGCCTGCATGTCAACCATCAGATTGGAGTAAACCTTTCCCAGCCTGATCATCGCGCCGGTGGAGAGCATGTTCAACACCATTTTCTGCGCGGTGCCCGCCTTCATGCGGGTCGAGCCCATGATCACCTCGGGCCCCACCACGGGCGCGATGGCAACGTCTGCCGCGGCGGCCAGGGCGGAGCCCGGGTTGTTGGTTACGGCCACGGTCGCGCACCCCAGGCGCCGGGCCTCTTCCACCGCCGCCACCGTGTACGGGGTGCGCCCGCTCGCGGCGATGCCCACCACGACGTCGCCGGCCCGCACCCGTTCGGCAATGTCCCCTGCGCCCCGCTCCCGGGAGTCCTCGGCGCCCTCCACCGGCACGAAGACCGCCTCCCTGCCGCCGGCGATCACGCCCTGCACCAGGTCAGGGGGAGCGCCGTAGGTCGGCGGGATCTCGGAGGCGTCGAGAATGCCGAGCCTGCCGCTGGTGCCTGCGCCTACATAGAAGAGACGGCCGCCGGCCTGCAGGCGCTCGGCGATGAGGTCGACGGCGCGCGCGATGTTGGGCAGCTCCTTCTCCACGGCCTGGGCCACCTGCTTGTCCTGCTCGTTGATGATCCGCACCATCTCCAGGGTGGACAGCTGATCGATCTCCAGCGACTCCTGCAGCCTTCCCTCTGTCACAAGCCGGTTGATCTCCACGACTGTTCCCTTCCTTTTCGGTGAGCTAAGAGCAACCCATCTATACCGTCTTCCCCGGTTCCCCGCCCGATGCCTGCAGCCACGTACCACTTCTTCCGGCCGTCCCCACAGATGAAGGATACCAGCCGACCGAACCGCAGACCACAGGCGTGAAAAAGCGGTTGCGGACTTTCGCGCAAAATGGGGCTGCGCAAAGAAAACCAATTACTGGTTTCCTGCGTAATAACTAACAGGGGCGCACGCCCCAGGTGAACCGTGAATTGGGGGGGTTCCCGTGCTGCAAAGGGCACTTGGACTGCTTGGCTTCCGGTCTCCGGAGCCCACTTTCCGTACGCCCGACCACCACGCCCTGATGAAGGCGGCCCTGAGTCGCGTGGAGACCGCGCGGCAGATGATGCGGGAGGCCCGGACCCTCGAAGAGCTGGACCTCGCCCGGTCGGCCCTGCAGCAGGCGCAGGCCGAGGTGCAGCACGTCATCCGCTCGGCCAAGCGGGAGCGCGGGGTCGCCCTGCGGCCCATCGCCGAGACGGAGCAGGTCTACCGTACGCTCTGGGAGCGGCTGAAGGGCGGGCGCGACAGCCGCGGCGCGGCCACGCAGGGGCAGTCCGGGCAGCCGAAGCCGCCGGCGGCTGGGGGATAGCTCCCCTGGCTGCGGGCCGCCTCCGCCGACTGGGGGATGGCTCCCCTGGCTGCGGGCCGCCTCCGCCGGCTGGGGGCTACCCCCTCCGACTGAGCATGGCCAGGCGGGCGGCGCCCACCACGCCGGCCATCGGCCCCAGCTTCGCCTGCTTGATGCGGATGGACATCGACCGCTCCCGGCACTCCCGCGCGGCGGTCTGCACCAGCCGGTCCCACCAGTAGCCCAGCCGCGTGATGCCGCCCCCGACCACGATCATCTGCGGATCGAAGGCCATCTGCAAGTTCATGAGGAAGAGCGCCAGGTCATCCGTCCACCGCTCCACCCCCAGGCGGGCGGCGCGCTGCCGGTCGCCGGAGCCCTGCTCCGCGGCGCGGATCACGTCGCGGATGCCGCGAAACGGCCGCCACCCGGTGAGCCCCTCGTTGGCCCGGCGGGTGAGCGCCTTGGACGACACATACCGCTCCGCGCAGCCCCTGCCGCCGCACGGGCAGGGCTCGCCGCCGGGGTAGAGCGCCATGTGCCCCACCTCACCCGCGCCCCAGCGCGCGCCGCGGAAGAGCCGGCCGTGCACGGTGAGGGCGCCGCCCACGCCGGTCCCGAGCGTCAGCATGAGAAAATCCGATGCGCCCCGGGCGGCGCCGATCCAGGCCTCGCCCATCGAGGCGGCGTTCACGTCGTTGTCCACGACGACGGGCACGCCAAAGGCGCGGTGCAACTCCGCCCCCAGGTCCGTGCCGCTCCAGCCCGGCAGGTTTCCGCTCGCGAAGATCACGTGCCCCCGGCGGTGGTCGATGCGCCCCGGCGACCCGACCCCACAGGCCGCCACCGGGGTCTCCGCCCGCTCCAGCAGCGACCGGCCCAGCTGCCGAATCCGCCCGAGCACCGCCTCTCTCCCTTCCGCGGCGCGGGTGGGCGTCTCGGCCCGGTGCAGGATGCGGCCTTCCCCATCCACGATGGCCCCCTTGATGCCCGTGCCCCCGACGTCGATGCCCAGGTAGACCATGGCGTTCACCTCCCCCTTACCGGGCAGACCGTGAAAACGTCCTCCACTTCCATAGCATGTCCGCATCCGCGGCCGCCGGAACGATCTCCCTGCAACAAAGGGATTGCGGAGCAGACGGGCGAATCCTTTCCGCCATGGGAGGGAATTCGGATGCAGCAACTCCTGGACGCCGTGGGGGCGGTGCCCGGGGAGCTGGCCGGCCGCGTCGCGGTGGTGACCGGCGCATCGCGCGGGATCGGCCGCGCGGCCGCCGTCGCGCTGGCGGCCCTGGGCGCGCAGGTGGCCGTGGTCGACACGGCGGATGCGGGTGAGCAGGCGGCCGAACAGATCCGGGCGGCAGGCGGGGTTGCCCGGTTCTTCCGGGCCGACGTCGCCGACGAGGCCGCGGTGGCGCACCTCAGCCGTGCGGTGCGCGCGGAGTTGGACGCTGCCTCCATCGTCGTCAACAACGCGATCCTCTGCCCGGTCGCGCCCGTGGAGCAGATGAGCACGGCGCTCTGGGACCGGGTCGTCGCCGTCAACCTCCGGGGGGCGTTCCTCGTCACCCGGGCGTTCCTGGCGCAGCTGCGGGCGGCGGAAAAGGGCACCCTGGTGAACATGGTCTCCACCGACGCCATGCCGGGCCTCAGCGCCTACAGGGCCTCCAAGCAGGGGCTGGTCGGCCTCACGCAGTCGCTGGCCGCCGAGGTCGGCGAGGGCCTGGAGCGGCTGAAGGCCATCCTGGACGAGATCGCCGCAGACTTCCAGCGGCTGCCGCCCTTCGTGCGCCCGCTGGCCCGGTCGGGCTTCCGTGCCAGGACCGGCAAGGCTATCCAGACCTGGCAGCACGAGTCGGAAGCGCTCCTCGCCCGCGTGCGGAACGGTCGCCCCTGCGACCGCGCGCGGCTGCGGTCGGATCTGGAGCGGCTGATCGCCTACGTGGAAGGGGTGCCCGCGCAGACGGCGCGCTTTACCCGCGACCCCGCCGTGCTGGCCGAGGTGCAGCAGCGCATGGAAGGCTACGCGCGCGACCTGGCGGCGCTGCAGGCCGCGCTGGCCGAGGACAACCGGGAAACGGCAAGCGGATGAGTCGGGAGTGGAACGATGTATCTATACCTGTTCGTCGCTCTGTTTTTCGCAGTGTACGGAGGAATCGGCTTCTACATCGGACTGCGCGGCGCGCAGTGGCTGGCGGCCGTACTGCCCCGGCCGCTTCCGGCGGCGCCGTACTGGGTCGCCATCACGCTCCTGGCCGCGGCCTTCCCGCTTGCACGCGCGGCCGCGGCGTGGCTGCCGCTCTGGGCCTCTGAGTGGCTGGCCCGGATCGGAGCCTGGTGGATGGCCACCTACGTGTACCTGTTTCCGACGCTGCTCCTGATTGATCTGGTGCGGCTGGTGGCCCGCGGCGTACGTCTGGTGGCTCCGGGTGTGCTCCCTGAGGTCAATCTGGTGAAGGGCACGGGGGCCGCCGTCCTCGTCGCGTTCGCCGCCGTGCTGCTCTACGGCGCCTGGGCCGCGCGCTCGCCCGTGATCACCCGCCACGAGGTGACCATCCCGAAGCCCGCCGGCCCTTACCGGGAGCTGAACGTCGTGCTGGTCTCCGACACCCACCTGGGCCTGATCATCGGCAGGGACCGGCTGGAGAGGCTGGTCGCAGACGTCAACCGGCTCGAACCGGACATGGTGCTGCTGGCCGGCGACATCATCGACGACGACTTCCGCCCCTTCCTGGCGCGGGACATGGCCGCGGCGCTGCGCGGGCTGCACGCGCCGCTGGGGGTGTACAGCGTCCTGGGAAACCACGACGCCGGCGCCGAGGACCTCCCGAAGTTCAGGGCGGCCATGGCGGAGGCGGGCATACACCTCCTGGTGGACGAGTGGGTGGCGGTGGACGACGCCTTCTACGTGGTGGGGCGCAACGACCGCTCGCGCCGGCCGGCCCCGCTGCATGCCGTCCTGCAGGGCATCGACCGCTCGCGGCCGATCCTGCTGCTGGACCACCAACCCGACCGGCTGCACGAGGCGGTGGCCGCGGGCGTCGACCTGCAGGTCTCCGGCCACACCCACCGGGGGCAGGTGTGGCCGGGCCGGCTGCTCACCGCGCGCATCTTCGAGGTGGACTGGGGGTACCTGGAAAAGGGCGGCACCCAGTTCGTCGTCTCCCAGGGGTGGGGCACCTGGGGGCCGCCGATCCGCGTCGGGTCCCGTTCGGAGATCGTGCAGATCCGGATTCGCTTCGAACCGTGAGCCCTGCTGAATGAGGGCGCTAAAGGACATGGCAGGCGGCCAGGTGGCCGGGAGCAATCTCCCGCGCCACCGGCCTTTCTTTCGTACATTTCTCGACCGCCGCAGGGCAGTGATCGGCCCAGGGGCAGCCGGAGAAAACCCGCCCGGCGGTGTCCTCGTCCGGCGGCAGGGGCCCCTCCTCCCGGCTGAGGAAGCGGCGGCTGAAGGGATGCCGGGGTTCGAGCAGCACCTGCTCGGCGGGGCCGATCTCGCAGAGCCGGCCCAGGTGCATCACGCCGATCCGGTGGGCCAGGCGGCTGATCACCCGCACGTCCTGGGAGATCAGCAGGTAGGCGGTGCCCCGCTCCTGCTGGACCCTGGCCAGCAGCCGGAGGAGCTCCTGCTGCAGCTGGGGGTCGACGCCGGCAACGGGTTCGTCCAGGGCCACCAGCAGCGGGTTGAGGACGAGGGCGCGCGCGATGGCCAGCCGCTGCTGCTGGCCGCCGGACATCTCGCGCGGGGTCCGCTCCAGGAACTCCGCCGGGGGCAGCCCCACCTGCTCCAGCGCCCGCCGGATGCGGGCCTCGCCGTCGGGCAGGTTGTGGATGCGGATGAGGTGGCCAAGCTGCGCCCGCACGGTCTGCTCCATCACCAGCGACTCCCGCGGGTCCTGCCGCACCATCTGCAGCCGGCGGCGCGCCTGCCGGCGGTCCAGACGGCGGACGTCTCGCCCCTGGACGGAGACGGACCCCCGGTCCACGGGCCGGCGCAGGGTGGCCGCCTCCGCGAGCGTCGTCTTCCCCGCGCCCGAGCCGCCCATCAGCCCCAGGGTCTCCCCCCGGGCGATGGAGAGGCTGACGCCGTCCACCGCGCGCACCGGCCTCGCGCCCCACAGGCCGAAGGGTCCGGTGGGGTCGGTGCGGCGCAGCACAACCACGTCATCGAGCTTCAGGATGGTTTCGGCCATGCCTTCCTCCTACACGAACTGGAATGGGTCGCGGCCGGCCTCGGCTTCCATTACCTCAACCGCGTGGCCGTCGGCCGCCAGCCGCTCCCGCAGGTAGGCAGCCAGGGATCCCATGGCCCCGGCCTCCGAGTGGTAGTGGCCGACATCGATGACGGCCAGCCCGAGGTCGAGCGCGTCCTGCGCGTCGTGGTACTTCACGTCCCCGGTGACCAGGACGTCCGCGCCGCGGGCGGCCGCGGGGCGGATCAGGTCCGCGCCTGCGCCGGCCCCCACCGCCACGGTGGTGATCATTCGGGCGGGGTCGCCCACGATGCGCACCGCCTCCGTCTTCAGGGCGCCCTTGAGCCGCCCGGCCAGGTCGGTGAGGCTGACCGGCTGGGCCAGCCGCCCGATGCGGCCGTGCCCCCGCACCTTCCCCGGGTTGGCCAGCGGGTACAGGTCGTAAGCGACTTCCTCGTAAGGATGGGCGGCGATCATCGCCCGCACCGCGCGCTGCGCGGCGGACTCCGGCACGATGGTCTCCAGCCGCAGCTCATCCGCCTTCTCCAGCTTCCCCTGCTGCCCGAGGAAGGGGTTGGTTCCCTCCAGCGGCAGGAAGGTGCCGGTGCCGGGGCTCTGGAAGGTGCAGTGGCTGTAATTGCCGATGTGGCCGGCGCCCGCGCGGGCCAGGGCGTCGCGCACGGTGTCCTCATGCCCCTGCGGTACGAAGACGACCAGCTTCACGTAGCGCTCCTCGCCGACCTGCTTGATCACCTCGTGCTCGGTGAGCCCCGCCGCCGCGGCGAGGGTATCGTTGGTCATCCCCGGGGCCTGGTCGAGGTTGGTGTGCGCGGCGTAGAGGGCGATGCCCCCGCGGATCAGCCGGAACAGCCGCCGGGCCGCCCGGTTGTCGGAGCGCAGGGCCTTCAGCGGCCGGAAGATGGGCGGATGGTGCACCACCACCAGCTCGCAGGCCCTCTGCTCGGCCTCCTCCAGCACCGGATCGGTCAGCTCCAGCGCGACGAGCACGCGCTGCACGGCCGCGGCCGGGTCCCCGACCTGCAGGCCGACGTTGTCCCACGACTCCGCCCAGTGAAGCGGCGCCAGCTCCTCGATGTAAGCCGCAATCGTTCCCACGGTTGTCATCCGACAGCACCTCCCAGTTTCCGTCACCTGAGGCCCTCCGTTGTCACCCTTACCCGGGTCCCTCACCTGTTTCCCTCACCTGTTTCCCTCACCTGTTTCTCACACCTGTTTCTCTCACCTGTTTCTCTCACTTGTTTCCCTCAACCGTTACCCTCACCTGGTCCCTCGCCCCGGTGCCCTCGCCTGGTCCCCCACCCCGGCGCCCTCGCCTGCGTCGCGCAACGGCGACCGTCAACTACTTCCCTCCGCCGTCGCCCGCGCAGGTGCGCCGGGCCTCGGACAGCTTATCAACCAGCTCGGTCAGCTCCGCCGCACGTGCCCGGGCTTCCGGCCGGCCGGAGCGGGCCGCGCCCGCCAGAGCCCGGCGGGCCAGCTCCAGCTTCTCGTCCACGTACCGCACGACCAGCGGGCCGCCCTGCCAGAGCAGGAGCGGCCCTACCTCCTCCTCCACCCGGCTGAGGCGCATCTCGCCCGGCTCGGCCACCAGCACCAGGTAGAGCCGGCCGCCGTCCTCGACGACCTCCTCGGCCACCAGGCGCCATCCGTTCTCTGCCAACCAGCGGCGCAGCTGAGCCTCCCCGCCCATGGGCTGCAGGACCAACCGCTCCACGCCCGTCAGCGGCCCCTCCGCCAGAATGCGCGCGATCAGGGGCCCGCCCATGCCGCAGATGGCAACGCACGGCGCCTCGCCCGGCTCCAGCACCGTCAGGCCCGATCCCAGCCGCACGTCGATGCGGTCGGCCAGGCCGGCTGCGGCGACGGTGGCCTGTGCGGCCTTCAGGGGGCCGGGCAGCACATCCCCGGCGACGGCGCGCGGCACCCGACCGGTCTGCACGAGATGGACCGGCAGGTAGGCGTGATCCGTGCCGATGTCGGCAAAGGTCCGGCCGGCCGGCACGTAACGGGCCACGGCGGCCAGGCGGGGGGATAGCTGGAACATATTGATGGCAGCCCTCCGATCGCTGGGTTAGGATTCGCCCGGCCCCCCGGTTCGACGCCCTGAACTTCGGGAAAGCTGAGCAAAAAACCGAGGGAGGCCAAGCTGTGCACAGATCGGTGAAGCCCCTCAGACGGCGGCCGGCCCAGTCGGCAGTCAGGCCGTCGGCCCGGCTCTCGGCCCAGCCCGCAGTTCGACCGTCGGCCCGGCTCTCGGCCCCGCTGGCCAGGCTCGCCCGGCTGGCCCTGCTAACCGCGCTCACCCTGCTGACGGCCTGCGGGACGCCCACCGCCACCGGCGAGTTCACGACCCTGGCCCGGGGCAGCCACAGCGGCATCACCGCACAGGAGGCCGCGCTGATCACGAGCCTGGCCGAGTGGGAGGCCCTCTGGCGCCGCCACGCCAGCCGCTTCGACCCGGCCCCGGCCCTGCCCCCGGTGGACTTCGGCCGCGCCTCCGTGGTGGCGCTGTTCGCCGGCGAGCGGCCCACCGGCGGCTACAGCCTCTACATCACCGATGCGGCGCTTCAGGGGGAGAGCCTGAGGGTCACGGCCCTGGAGCTCCGGCCAGGCCCGGGGGAAACCGTCACGCAGGCGGTGACCCAGCCGTATCACATTGTCGCCGTGCCCCGGGTGAAGAAGCAGACCCGCCTGGAGGTCCGCTGGCGGGTGCGGACCCGCACCGCCGGTCTACCAGCGCGCGCGGTGCTCCTCGGCCCAGCCCACCATCCGCTCGATGGCGATGCGCTCGCCGTCCTCGGTCACCACCGTGCCGCTGAAGCGGCCGATCATCTGGTGCACCTCGGACCGCACAATCACCGCCTCGGTGCGCGCCACCCGCTCGAAGAACGGTTCAAACGTCAGGTCAACCTGGTCGGTCTCCCGGGTGCGTATGCGCCAGGGACGCATGAAATTGGCGGGGTCGTACTCGAACCGCAGGTCGTCGTGCACCTTCGTGACCCGGCCGTCCACCACGAAACCGTTCTCGTTCATTCCGGTTCCGTCGGTCCAGCCGCCGCCCAGGTTGAGCCCCACCGTGCGGCCGCCCTGCACCCCTGAGGCGGCGGCCCAGTTCCAGAAGCCCCGGTAGGGCCAGACGCCGCGCCCGAAGTCCAGGCAGGCGAAGCCGTCGAAGGCGATGCGCCGCTCCCCCAGCCGCACCTCGCCCTTGGCCGGCAAGGCCTCCTGCTTGGAGGTGAACTGGAACCGGGTGGTGCTCCAGGGAATGACCACGTTCACCGACTCCTGCCCCGCCGGGCGAGTAACGGTGAAATCGGCCTGCATCGCCACCCCGCCGAAGTCCGGGCTCTCCGCGGTGAGCCGGATGGTCGACCCGTCGTCGGCCATGAGCATGTTCATCCTGCGATCGGTGAAACGCACCTCCCCCTCCACGCCCTCGGGGAGGGTCAGCCCCCGGCCAAGGGGATGAAGCACGGTCTGCTCGGTGAACTCCCGGGTCTCGAAGTCCAGGAAGTAGGCAAAGCCGAGCCCGGCGTAGTCCAGATCGGTCACAGTCATGGAGAACAGGTGCGTCTCGGTGGTGATGGCCCAGTAATTCCAGCGTTTCTTGCGCAGCCAGTGTCCCCTGAGGTTGCACTGGTGCAGGGGCCTGCGGGACCAGCCCACCGCGTCGGGGTTGAGCCGGCCGCCGGGGTCACAGAGCAGAACAGGCTCCAGCAGTTCGCGTTCGGTGTTCATAAGGCACCTCCTACACGCCGATCTCCCGCGCACCCTCCTCCGCTACGGCCCATCCAGAAGCCGCCGTCCGGCCCGCTGCGGCTGATCCGGAAGCCGCCGCTCGGCCCGCTACAGCCAATCCGGAAGCCGCCCGTCCGGCCCGATGCAGCCGATCTGAAGGTCGCTGTGCCGCGCCTTCAGCCTCTGCTCTGAATCGTTCTACTGCCGGCGGCGGGTTCCCTCCTCACGCCGCCCGCGCTCTGCCTGGCTGCACCTGCTCCTCCATCCCGTGGAGCGCCCGGCGGAAGTCAACGGCGAAGGTCGCCGTCGTCAGGACCACAGCGATCAGGTCGGCCACTGGCTCGGCCAGGAAGACGGCGAAGACGCGGTCGGCCATGAACTGCGGGAGGATGAAGATCAGCGGAATCAGCAGGAACACCTTGCGCAGGAGCGCGAGAAACGACGAGATGCGGGCGTTGCCCAGCGCGATGAACACCTGCTGGCACGCGATCTGCAACCCGAAGGGTAGAGTGCCGAACATGTAGACCCTGAGCGCGCGCTCGGTGAACGCCGTCAGCGCAGGGTCCTTGGTAAAGAGCGTGATCAGCAGCCGCGGCGCGAACATGCAGATCGTCCACAGGACCGCCGTGTAGATGAAGGACACGGTGAGCAGGAGGCGCACCGCCTCACGCACCCGATCGGGCTTCACGGCCCCCAGGTTGTAGCTGACGATCGGCTGGGCGCCCTGGGTCAGGCCGATCAGTGGCAGCAGTGCGAACTGCATGACGCTGGCGAGGATGGTCATGCCGCCCACGGCGAGGTCGCCGCCGTACCTCAGGAGGGCGGTGTTGAAGGTGACCGTGATGACGCCCTCGGTAAACTGGATCACGAAGGGGGAGAAGCCTAGCGCGAGACAGGGAAGGATGACCTGCGGCCGGAGCCTCAGCCAGCGGCGTCGAATCCGGAGGAAGCTTCTCTTCGAAGTGAGGAAGCGCACCACCCAGAGGGCGGAGACGCCCTGGGAGATCACGGTGGCGATCGCTGCCCCCTTCACCCCCATGCCCAGCACGAACATGAAGATGGGGTCCAAAACGATGTTCAGCACCGCCCCAATCAGCACGGTGTACATGCTGACCTTGGCGTAACCCTGCGCGGTGATAAAGGCGTTAAGCCCCAGGGCCAGCTGGACGAACAGGGTGCCAAGCGCGTAGATGTTCAGGTAATCCAGGGCGAAACCGATGGTGTTCTGGCTGGCGCCGAACAGCATGAGGATGGGCCGCCCGTACAGGAGCAGGACGGCGGTGACGATGAGGGCGATCGCCCCCAGCGCGGCGGCGCAGTTGCCCAGGATCTCCTCCGCCCGCGCCTTGTCCCGCTGGCCCAGCGCGATGGAAGCCCGGGGGCTCCGCCCATGCCGACCAGGGCAGCAAACGCGGCCACGGTCATGATGACGGGCATCGTGACGCCAACGCCCGTCAGGGCCTGCGGACCCACTTCTGGCAGGTGGCCGATGTAGATGCGGTCGACGATGTTGTAGAGTGCGTTGATGACCTGTGCGGTGATGGCCGGTACCGACAGCGAGAGCAGCAGTCTGCCCACGCTGCCGGAACCGAGGTTGACCTCTTGCGCTTGTTGCATTTGTACTTTATTCCTCCAAATGATCTGCGATAATCGGCCCAAGAACGGACGAGCCCTGCCCGGCTCGATGGAAGCCTGACAGAGCGTCGGACTCAGAATGCCTTATGTCATTAAGTATATGATATTTATAGTCTCTAATCCAGCCTTGCGGAGCACGCCTCATCCTTGTCACTTGCTCTCGCTCGAGTCGCCCTCGCTCCACCCGATCTCGCACCACCCATTCTCTCGTCCCCCTCTCGCCCTCCACCCTCCCTACCCACTCTCCCTACCCACTCTCTCCACCTATTCTCTCCACCCACACTCCACCCACTCTCCACTCACTCTCCACTCACTCTCCACCCACGCCCTCCACCCACACTCTCTCCACCTGTTGACCCTCCGCCCGCATCCCGCTCCAGTCGCTCTCACTGAGGCTCCTCTCGCTCCACTCGTTCTCGGCTCTGCAGCGCCCCGGCTACACTCGTTCTCGCTCCCGGTCCTGCTCCACTGGTGCCGGCTCGGGCCACCGTCCAACCCGGGGTTCCCGTCCCACACCGTTTCGCCCGGCCGGGCGCACATGCAGAGCGGCCCTCCATCCGGCGGATGGAGGGCCTGTCGATAATAAATTTGGTGGGCCCTGTAGGATTCGAACCTACGACCAACCGGTTATGAGCCGGCAGCTCTGACCGCTGAGCTAAGGGCCCGCATACAGCATTTTACGCGACACGGCGGCGTTTCACAAGAGCAGCCCGGCAGGCAGACAAAAACAGGCGGGAATCCCGCCTGTACGCAACTGGCTCCGGCGGTAGGATTCGAACCTACGACCCTCCGGTTAACAGCCGGACGCTCTACCGCTGAGCTACGCCGGAATCAACGACGTTCGTATTTTACCCTGATAGCGGGATAAAGTCAACTAGAAGTTTACACCTTCCGCAGACTCCAGCACAATCCAGGCGAGGTCGGCAGAGCCGAGTGCGGGCGCCTCACCAGGCCGTTCCCCGGAAACAGGTTTGCCAGTAATGCTGATACCTACCCCAATCCCCGCCTCACCGCACGGGGCAACGATCACTGGAACTAACGTGCACTTTCCTCAAGTCCTTGTCCCACGGGCCTTCCCGACGCCGCGACATCCACATCCCTCATGCCGCCTGTACTCTACGAAAGTGCACATTGTTACCAGCGCCAAGTCAAATCAGTCCACCGCGGCTTTCCCCCACACACTCGCGCTGAGTTGCGCCGACACCTGCCACCAACCCCGACCGCACATCCCGGGGTAATCTCCTCCGGAACGAATGTGCGCTTTCCTCAAGTCCTCGTCCCACAAGCCTTCCCGACGTCGCGACATCCGCATCCCTCATGCCGACAGTACTCTACGAAAGTGCACTTTGTTGCCAGCGCCAAGTCAAGTCAGTCCGCCGCGGCCTTCCCCCACAGACTCGCGCTCGGTTGCACCGAAACCGGCCACCAACCCCGCTTCACCCCTGGGACAACCGCCACTGGAGCGAATGTGCACTTTCCCCCAGTCCTCGTCCCACAAGCCTTCCCGCCGTCGCGACCGCTGTATCCCGCATGCCGCCTGTACTCTACGAAAGTGCACATTGTTACCAGCGCCCAGGCACGCCAGTCTGCCGAAGCCTTCCCAGAACCACCGATACCCGGCTATATCGACACCTGGCCACG
>JAMNXV010000002.1 GCA_023623185.1 Bacillota bacterium | reverse complement strand
AGATGACCCTCCTCGTGTTGGTATTGCCAATCTCAACACTTTGGAAGGGCACATCTCTCGTCCTGCTATTTCAGGAGAAAAAATGTGTTGTACCCACGAAAACTTTACTCACACCGGGCCGCGCTGGGACCCCCTGCCTACCGGTCGCATAGTATCTAAGCGACATCGGAAAGGAGGGGGTGGATTGTGTCCTACGTGGTCCAGCCCGGCGACACCCTCTGGGCCATCGCCGCGCGCCTCGGCGTGAGCCTGCCGCAGCTGCTCGCGGCGAACCCGCAGATCCGCAATCCGAACCTGATCTACGTGGGCCAGTGGCTGACGGTGCCCGGCGGCGGGCAGTACGTCGTCCAGCCGGGCGATACCTTCTACCGCATCGCGCAGCGCCACCACATCAGCGTCGAGGCGCTGGCGGCCGCAAACCCCCAGGTCGAGAATCCGAACGTCATCCGGCCGGGGATGGTGCTGTACCTCCCGCCCCGGCCCCCGCAGCAGTACATCGTACAGCCCGGCGATACGCTCTGGGCCATCGCGCAGACCTTCGGCACCACCGTGGCCGCGCTGCGGCAGGCCAATCCCGGCGTTGACCCCTACCAGCTGCGCATCGGGCAGCGGCTCACCCTCCCGGCGGCCGCCGGCGGCGGGCAGGAGATCGTCGTGCCCCGGGAGGACTACGGCTACGACGAGATGATGGCCGACCTTGCGCGCCTGCAGCAGCGCTACCCCTTCATCGAGGTCGGCTCCATCGGGAAGAGCGTGCTGGGGCGGGAGATCCCGGTGGTGCGGCTGGGCGCCGGGCCGAAGGAGGTTCACTACAACGCGGCGATCCACGGTGAGGAGTGGCTCACCGCCGTGCTGATGATGAAGTTCATCGAGGTGTACGCCCGGGCCCGGGAGCGGGGCGAGCGCATCGGGAACTTCGACGTGCCTGCCCTGTGGGAGCAGACCTCTCTCTACATTGTGCCCATGGCCAACCCGGACGGCGTGGAAATCTCGCAGGAAGGGGTTACACGCGACAATCCCTACTACGACTTGCTCATCCAGGCCAACGGAGGCTCCACCAACTTCCGCACCTGGGCGGCCAACGCCCGGGGCGTGGATCTAAACAACCAGTTCCCGGCCGACTGGGAGCGGGAGGCCGCCCGGGGGCCGCGAAGCCCGGCTCCCCGCAACTACTCCGGCAGCGGCCCGCTGACCGAGCCCGAGGCGATCGCCCTGGCGGAGTTCACCCGCGCCCACGACTTCCGGCTGGTCATCGCCTGGCACAGCCAGGGGGAGGAGATCTACTGGGGCTACGAGGGGCTCGAGCCGCCCGAGTCCGAGCAGATCACGAACCTGTTCGCGGACATCACCGGCTACCGGCCGGTGCGCTACCTGCAGAGCTGGGCCGGGTACAAGGACTGGTTCATTCAGGACTGGCGCCGGCCCGGCTTCACCATCGAGGTGGGGCGCGGGGTGAACCCGCTGCCGATCGAACAGTTCTGGCCCATCTGGAGCCGTGCCATCGGCGTGATGCTGTCAGGGCTGGCGGTGTAACCGCCAGCCCTGACAACAACTCCGGCTAGCCCGGCCGGGTGAGCGAATCCATGTACCAGTACACGGCCTCGGCGATGCGGGCGATGGCCTCCTCGGCCTGCGCCTCCAGGAGCCCCTTGGTAAACACCGAGATGGCGAAGGAGCGATCCGGCGCGTAGACGAGCCCGACGTCGTGGAACTCGTCCTCCCGGCTGCCGATCTTGGTCGCCACCACGGCGGTCTCGGGCAGGTAGCGGGGGATGCGCTGCCGGAAGACCGCCTCTTCCATCCACCGCAGCAGCATGCGGGTCGACGCCGGCGAGAGGCCGGAGCGGCCCGTGTCCAGGGCGATGAGCACCTGGTTCATGCCGTACGGCGTGACAGGGGTCTTCAGCGGGTCGTACGCCGGCGCCACGCCCAGCGACAGCATGTAGTTGCGGATGGTCCCGCTGCCGATGAAGCGCTCCAGCATGTTGCGGGCGATGTTGTCGGAGACGGTGATCATCAGCTCCAGCAGGCGCCTAATCGTCACCTCGTCGCCGGGGCGGATCGTCGCCTGCAGGATGCCGGTGCCCGCCTCGTAGTCTTCGGGCCGATAGGCGATGGTCTGGTCCAGGCTGAGCCGCCCCCGGTCAGCCAGCCAGAGGACGGCCATGGCGATGGGCACCTTGATGGTGCTCGCGGCGTAGAACTCGGCCATCGGGTTGATGCCGGCCGAGCGGCCGGTCATCAGGTCGGTCACATACACGCCGATCGTGCCGGGCAGTCCGCTGACCGCACGCTCCAGGATGGCGGTCAGGTCTTCCGGCCGGAAGGGTCTCAGTCGCGGCATGGGCTCCATCCCTCCGTCCGCCAGGTCGCGTCACAGGAGTATACGCCGGCGGCGGGGGATGATGGCCCCTACTCGATGGTGAAGTCCGATTCAGCGGTGATCAGGTGCGCCCAGGTGGGTCCCGGGGCCAGCAGCGGCAGCTCGCCCCCCTCCGGCGGGTAGAGGACGAACCCGCCGGGCTCCAGCCGCCAGGTGCCTTCGTACCTGTGGCCGGCCACCAGCACCGTCGCGGGGCCGCCGTCCCAGAGGTAGAGGGTCCAGCCGAGTTCGATGCCCCGGTTGACGCCGCCCACCTCCAGGAAGAGCAGATTGGCCGCCGTGAGCGGGCTGCCGTCCTCGTCCACGTGGAGCGCGCCGTCGGTGTAGCGGACGTAGCGGCCCTCCTCCCACACCCAGCGGGCGTGGTTCAGCCGGTGCCAGTCGATATCGACCACCGTATGCTCGCCGACGGTCGGGACGGCCGCGGACCGCTCCGTGGTGGGCACGGTCGTCATCTGGATGCCGCGGTCGACGATCGCCTGCCCGAGCAGGTCGGTGTTGGTGTAGAGGTTGTGCGGGGGCTCGCGGTCAGCGGTGCGGTAGAAGTAGCCCCCTGCGGTGTAGATCTCGTCCAGGTTGCGCGGCCCCCACGCAGCCTGGAGCATGGCCAGGGCCTCGGCGCTGCCGCCGGAGTGGGCGAAGGGGGTATTGTAGGCGTCGGCCATGTCGACGAACCCCTGGCGGGCGCTGCGCACGGGGCCGATCTTCCCGGCTGGAGCAGACCAGTAGAGCGCGAAGAAGCGGGTGATCTCGGCCTCGGTCAGCGTTTCGACCACCAGATCCGCCTCGGCCAGCCCGGCCTGTGGCCTTGCGCTGGGCGAGTTCTCGACCACGACGGATACGGGGCCGGCCCACAGGGCGTTGGGCGACGGCGCCAGCGGGTAAACCGGGTCGCGGGTCAAGGTGGGCGGAACCGGTTCCGGTTCGGGCTCCGGTTCAGGAGCGGGATCGGGTTCAGGATTGGAGGCAGGCGGCGCCGGGGGCTGGCCGGCGGACCCCTGCGGCGTCTGTTCTTCGGGAGCCGGGCTCCCGCCGCCGCAGCCGGCGAGCAGCATCAGCATCAGCAGGATGGGCAGGCATCGTCTCATCAAGAAATCACCCCGTGGGGTGATTCAAGGCTGACATGCCTTTCCCCTGCGGGCAGTGACTTCCAGTGACAATTACAGCCTGGGATCGTAAGAGCCGATGAGCACCTGCGGCGCCGGATGGCCGACGGAGGTGGCCACGGAGCGGTCCTCGGCGGTGATGAGGATGGTGTCGCAGCGGTTGAGCGGTAGCCCTTCCGCCTCGAAGCGGAAGTTTTCGCCCCAGACCCGCTCGCAGTAGCCCGCCGGCGTGCGCATCTGGTTCTTCTGGTTGATCAGCCAGACGCGGTAGGCGTTGAAGGGCCGTCCGCTCTTGCGGTCGCGGCCGAGCGCCGTCGGGCTGGGCAGACCGCGCAGGGTGAGCGTGAGGTGGCCCCGGCGCAGGTTGATCGTCGCCGTCCCAGTGGCGCGCGGCGTCATCGGGTGGCGCTGCTCGAGCTGGACCTGCACGGCCAGCGGGTTGACGTGGCGCGGCGCCGGCTGGGTCGGGGCCGCCGGGGGCTGGGCAGAGGTGTCTGCGACTGCCTCCCCGAGATCGGCGGAGCCGCCGGCGGCAGCACGGCCGGCCGACTCGGGCAGCACGCCCACGGGGCCGGCGGAAGGGGCGGGGGCGTCGACTGCGGCGCTGCTGTCAGAGGGCCCTGCCGGATCCGCCACAGCGCTGCTGTCGGACTGCCCTGCCGGATCCGCCACAGCGCTGCTGTCGGACTGCCCCTCTGGATCAACCGCTGTGGTGCTGCCCGGAAGCCCTGCCTGGTCGACGGCCGCGCTGTTGCCGTGTGCCCGGGCCTGATCCCCGCCGGCGTTGCTGGCGGACTCCGCCTGGGGCTCGCCCGAAGCGCTGCGCGGGTGTACGTCTGGATCGCTGGTTGCAGGGCCGCCCGCCGGCTGCGCCAGAACACCGACCGCGCCACCCCCGAACTGGGCGGCCGGGGTGCCCGTGGCGGCTCCGAATGGGGCGGCGGGACTGCTCACGGCGCTACCCCCGTAGTGTGGGCCCGGGTCGCCGGCGGCCTCCGAAGACCGGCCTGCGCCACCTGCGCCGTCTGCCTGCTGCTGGCCGGCCGCCCCGGCGGCTGGATCCCCCGGCGCCACCGGCCTCGGCTCAGGGGTCGGCGCCAGCGGTGCGCCGCCGTGGGAGGCGATGCCTGCAACACCGGCCGCGGTGTCGAGCCAGATCAGCTTGCCTTCGAGCACCGCGATGGCGCCGTCCCTGCTCCCGCCGAAGGGTTCCGCGGTGACCCGCACCAGTTCCGCCCGTCCGGGCTGCGCCTGCGAGGCCGCCACGACGCGGGTGGCGCTGCCGCGGCCATCCGGACCGACGTTGAACGCGCCCAGGCTCACCACGCCGCCGGGGCCTACCAGCCAGCCTTCATAATAGAAGCCGCCGTGGCCCGAGCGGTCGGTCAGGGTCTGTCCATTCTCCACATGGAGCGTGACCCTGCTGAAACCCGAGTCCGAGGTGATGAGGCAGAACCCCTCCATCGGCTTGCCGTCATGGTAGCGGTGGGACCGGGCCGGTCTCAGTTCCGTCAGCCTGGCGACGGCCAGGCCGGCTGCCTGAATGACTGCCAAGGCGATTCCCTCCCGTTTACTCACTTCCCAAAGACCTTATGCGGACCGGCCTCCGGTCATGTGATGTGACGTTTTTCAGCCGACGGCGCGTATTTTGTCACATGCGGCAGGAATCTCTTCAGGGGAGTGCGAATAAGCGAACAGTAAACACTAGGTAAACGGTTCTGGCGTGGCCATCAAAGTGGGGAAGGAAGGGGCGGTGGGATGAGCCTGAACTTCGACCTGAGCCAGGAGCAGCAGCTGATTCGCAACCTGGCGCGCGAGTTCGCCGAGGGCGAGGTGGCCCCCGGCGCAGCGGAGCGGGACAAGACGGGGCGCTTTCCGCTGGAACTGGTCCGCAAGATGGGCGAACTGGGGCTGATGGGCATCCCCTTCCCGGAGGAGTACGGGGGGACGGGAGGAGACACGGTGGCCTACGCCCTGGCGGTGGAGGAGATCAGCCGGGTGGACGGGTCGCTGGGTATCACCCTGGCCGCGCACTGCTCCATCGGCATGGGGCCGGTCTACTACTTCGGCACCGAGGATCAGAAAAAGCGCTGGCTGCCGGGAGCGGCGCGGGGCGAGTACCTGGCCTCCTTCGGGCTGACGGAGCCCGGCGCCGGGTCCGACTCGGCCGCCACCAAGACCACGGCGGTCCGGGACGGCGACGGGTGGGTGCTGAACGGCGCCAAGATCTTCATCACCAACGCCCACTACTGCGGCTACATCGTGTGCACCGCCGTCACCCAGCCCGGGCAGGGGCACCGGGGGATCAGCGCCTTCATCGTGCCCAACCCGAC
>JAMNXV010000153.1 GCA_023623185.1 Bacillota bacterium | reverse complement strand
TCTGCGCGTGGCTGGCCACCCCGTCGGCGATCGCGGTCAACTCCTCGATGGCCGCCGAGACCTGCTCCGCCGCTGCGGCGTTCTGCTGTGCCGCATCCACAATAGAACCGATCGAGGTGAGCGCCCGCTCTGTGCTCGCGGCCATCTCCTCCGTGGCCGCGTTGTTCTCCGCCGTCACGGCGGCGACGCCCTCGAAGGCGTGCATGGCCTCGTCCACCTGCCGCTGCAGCGTGCGGGCCGCTTCGGCGACCTGGCTGACATCCTCGGCGGCCCGGGTGACCGTCTGCAGGATCTGCTCCAGCCGGGCGCCAGACCGCGCCGCCAGCTGGCTGCCCTGCTCCACCTCCGCGGAGCCCACGGCCATCGACTCCACGACCTGGGCGGTGCGGGTCTGGATCCGGGCGATCAGCTCGCTGATCTCGCGGGCCGAGGAGGCGGAACGTTCCGCAAGCTGCCTGACCTCGTCGGCGACTACCGCGAAACCGCGCCCGTGCTCGCCCGCCCGGGCCGCCTCGATGGCGGCGTTCAGGGCCAGCAGGTTGGTCTGATCCGCAATCTCCGAGATGACGGCGGTGATCTGTCCGATCTGGGCAGAGGCTTCCTCCAGCTCGTTCATGCGGGATGCCGACTCGCCCACCACATGCTGAATGCGCATCATGCCCTGCACCATTTCGTCCACGGCGCTGGTGCCTTCCTCGGCCATCCGCGCCGCCTCTTGGGCCCCCCTGGCGACCAGGTCGGTCTGCTCGGTCATGCGGGTCAGGTCCTGCGCAGCCCTGTGCAGTAGCGCGGAGGCGTTATCCAGGTCGGCTGAGGAGCGATTGGCCCCTGCCGCGATCTGCTGCACGGAATGGCGCAGCTCCTCCAGCATCGTGTTGATCTCGCGGGCGGATGCGGCCTGCTGCGACGTGCCCTCGGCCACCACGCTCACCGCGCGGGCCGCATCCTGGGTGGAGGCCGCGGCCTGATCTGCCGTGGAGGCGAGGTCTCCCGAAACCTGCAGTCCCGCCTGCACGGTGCCCTGCATACCCACCACCAGGCCCCGCAGGTAGCCGACCATCTGGTGGAAACTCCGGGCCATCTCCGCCAGTTCGTCCCGCCCCTTCAGCCCGGCCAGCCCGGCGGTGACGTCCTGGCTGAGATCTCCGGCGGCCAGGCGCTGGGCCGCCCGGGCCAGGGCCTGCACCGGGCGGGTGATGTTCCGGGCGATCAGGTAGGAGATCGCGAAGCCCGACAGCACGGCGAGCCCCGTCGTGCCGGTAGTGAGCATGCGGGTGAGCTCCACCGCGTCCTCCGCGGCGACCGTCGTCGTGTCCACCTGCTCCTGGAGGTGGGCCACCAGGCTGTCCAGCGCGAGGCTGATGCTGCTCCGCTCGTTCTGGAGCGACCGGGCCATCCACCTGATCTCCGCCTCACTGAAGCGCTCGCGGTCGATTACCCGGCCCACGAAACCCGTGAACTCGTTGAAGCGCCTCTGAACGACACCGACCAGCTCAGACTCCCGCTCGTTCCCTGCCGCTTCCGCAAGCTCCTGCAGCCCCGCGGCGACCCGGTCCTCGATCTTCAGATACTCGGCCCTGTGATCGGCCTGTGCGGTCGCGGTATAGGCCGACGCGGCATAGGCGAGTTCGGCGAGGTCGCGCTCCAGCTGCTGGGCCTTCAGCATCCGGGCCAGAGCTGCCTCCTTCTCCGCGCTGGCGGTCTGAACGTTCTGCAGTCCCCAGTTCGCCGCGGCGGCGACGAGTCCGGCAAGCGCGATCAATAGCACGGACAGTGCGAACAGGCGGCGTTGGACCGTCCATTTCATCAAGAAGTAGCCCCTTTCCCCCACCAAGAACGCCGGTCATGATTTGTCGTGGCATTTCAAGTAAAACCAGTATAATGATAAAGGATGACCACTTCAAGGTATTGACACCGGCGTGTGAATCCGTTACGGCTCGTCTGCTGCGTGCGTCGTAAACATAGGCAACGAAAAACGTAAATTTGGAGGGAACCGCCTTGGAGCGTGCTGGTGCTTTTCAGTTCAAGGGTGAGGTGACCCTGGTCGGTCCGGAGCTGAAGGTGGGCGATCAGGCCCCGGCTTTCACCGCGGTGGGCAACGATCTGTCTACGGTGGATTCGCGGTCCTTCGCCGGCAAGGTGCGCATTATCTCGTCCGTCCCGTCGCTGGATACCGGCGTCTGCGACACCCAGACCCGCAAGTTCAACGAGGCGGCCGCCGGCCTCGGCGAGGACGCCGTCGTCCTCACCATCTCGGCGGACCTGCCCTTCGCCCAGAAGCGGTGGTGCGGCAGCGCCGGCGTCGACCGGGTGATCACGCTCTCGGACTACCGCGACCACGCCTTCAGCAAGGCGTACGGGACCTACATCAAGGAGTGGGCGCTCTGCTCCCGGGCGGTCTTCGTCGTCGACCGGAACGACCGCATCGTCCACGTGGAGTACGTGCCGGCGGCCGGGCAGGAGCCCAACTACGACGCGGCGCTGGAGGCGGCGCGGGCGGCGCTGTAGGTCGATTCAGGGCCGACCCCCGGTGAGGGGTCGGCCCTGATCATCTATCCACTATTCCTCCTTCGCAGGTTCACCTGGCCTGCGCGGCGACGTCCGGCTCCACGTGGACGTGCACCTCCCGCACGTCGTCCAGCTGGATCAAGGCGGCTTCCACCCGGTCGGCCACGGCGTGGGCCTCCACGATGCTCAGGTGGCAGGGCACCAGCACGGTCACGTCCACGTGCACCCGGCTCCCCAGCAGGCGGGCGCGCAGGCGCTGCACCCCCGTGACGCCGGCGACGCCCATGACGACCTCGTGGAGGGCGTCGATGCGTTTCTGATCGGCGAAGCCGTCCATCAGCATGTGCGCGGCCTCGGAGCCGATGGACCAGGCCGTCCGGGCAATCAGGGCCGCGACCGCCAGCCCCGCCAGCGGGTCGGCCCAGTGCCAGCCCAGGTGGCTGCCGGCGATGCCGGCCGCGGCGCCCAGGCTGATGAAGACGTCGGAAAGGTGGTCGTAGGCCGCGGCTTCCAGGGCTGTGCTGCGACAGCGGCGGGCCAGCCGCAGGTTGTAGGCGTAGATGGCCAGCAGGACCCCGGCGGAGCCCAGGGCCACCCAGAGCGACCAGGCAGCAGGCGCCGCACGGTCGGACGCGATCAGCGAGAGAACCGCCCCGCGGCCGACTTCCAGGCTGGCGATTCCCATAATGGTCGCCACCACCAGCGAGGCGACGCCCTCGGCGCGCTCGTGGCCGTAGCGATGCTCGTCGTCGGCCGGCCGCTGCGCGATCTTCAGCCCCAGCAGGACGGCGACTGAGCCCAACACGTCGGTGGCGTTGTTCACGCCGTCGGCGGCGATGGCCTGCGAGCCCGACAGCCAGCCGACGGTCAGCTTGGCGGCGGCGAGCAGGCAGTAGGTGGCAATGCTCAGCCAGGCCCCCTTCTGACTCTGCGCCTGCGGAGAGGGTGTGGGATCCACCGCCGCGCACCTCCGTTCTTTCCCGGCCGGGCGGGGTTTCATGGACGCAAGAAAGTTGCCCTAAGGAAACTTTTCCAAGACGACACAAGACCCGCACCGCAGCGCGGCACAGGTCCTGCCATCCTTTGTGGAAATCGTAACATGCCCGTCCGGCTTCTGCAATCGAAATAGCGCGAAATAAGGCCAGGAGCCTACTGCTCCTGGCCCGAAAGGCCTACGACAGCTCGTCGCACTCGCTCTCCAGCATGTGCTCCATGGCGCCGGTGGTGACGCAGAGGATCCGCGCCGGCCTGTCGCTGCAATTCTGCACCCGGTGCGGGATGTAGCCGTTCCAGTGCAGCGAGTCTCCCTCGTTCAGGACCAGCTCCTCATCCCCCTGCTGGTACAACACCGTACCCTGCAGCACCAGGTGGCACTCCTCGCCTTCGTGGGCGTGGTTCTCGCCGCCGGTGGCGGCGCCCGGCGCCAGCTCCAGCAGCATCATCTTGAGGTTGCGGCCCGGGGCCGAGAGCAGCTGCACGCTCAGCCCGTCGCTGCCCATGGAGTATCCCTGCCGCGCATTGGCCCGCACCACGTGCGCCCGCTCTTCCTGGGAGATGAGCAGCAGCGCCACCGGTACCCCGAGCCCGGCCGACAGCCGGTCGAGGGCCTGCAGCGAGGGCGAGGCCTTGTCATTCTCCAGCTGGCAGATGAAGCCCTTGGACAGGCCGCTGCGCTCCGAGAGCTCCTGGAGGGTGATGCCCTTCTGCGTGCGCGTCTGTCGGATGCGGTGGCCCAGGGACATCAAAGCACCCCCTCGGTAGATCAGGCCAGGTCGGTGGCAGCCGGGGAGGTGTACCCGGGCACGTAGACACCGGCGTCCAGCACCCGCTTCAGGGCCTGGCGGGCCCGGTGGAGCCTGGCCTTCAGCGCGCCCACCTCAATGCCCAGCATATCTGCCACCTGGCTGTTGGTGAAGTCCTCGAGGTCGCGCAGCTCCAGGAGCCGCCGCTGGTTCTCGGGCAGCTTGTCGAGTGCGGCTCGCACCACGTTCTCCCGGTACTGCTGCTCCAGGTAGAGGTCGGGGTTGTCGGCGGGCTCGTCGTCCAGGATGGCCAGCGAGGCCGCCGGCGAGAACTCCAGGGTTGCCTCCAGCGACTCGGCGGCGGTCCGACCCCGCTTGCGCCGGATATCCAGGCACGTGTTGGCGGCCAGCCGGTAGACCCAGGTGCCGAAGCGGGAGCGCCCCTCGAACTTGGGCAGGGCGGCCATCAGCTTGACCAGGATCTCCTGGACGGCGTCCAGCGCATCGTGATGGTTCCCCAGCATCCGGTAGGACAGGCGGTACAGCCGGTCCTCGTAACGCCGGACGATCTCCTCAAACGCCTCCTGATCCCCCTCCAGGTAGGCGGCAACCAACTCTTCGTCGGTGGGTACGGCAACAGGCTGCGGCCGCTGATCGGGCATCCGGGCGACCGGCACCTCAGACAGTGCTGCGTTGGATACAGCCATTCTGAAAAAGCCTCCCCTCATCACGAGACCTCTATGTAAGGCTGGTAAACATCGTTTGTTGTGATTAAACTTTACCACAGGAGTTTGCTCCGAGTCAACAGGGTTTGCTAGAAGAAAACCTGACTTTTTCAAGGCTCAAGTATAAGAACTATGAATACCTATTGACCACGCCGATATCCCGCCGGCTTTCAGGGGCAGACTAGGTGCGGGAGGTGCATGCGCATGAGCGATCAGCCACAGGGCTGCACCGGCGAGCGGTGCAAGGTTCCGGGTACGTACAGCTGCACCGCCGGCGTCAAGCAGTATTACAACGAAGGCGACGCTTTCGGCCCCTGCCCCCAGACCGGAAAGGAGACCCGCTGGGTGCGCGTGACCTGAGCCGAGGGGCGACCGCCCGATACCGGGCGGGACTCCGGGGGAGACTACGCGCGGGAGGTGATCACACATGAGTCCCGACCCGCGCGTGACGCCCACCGGCGATCTTGCCCCCGACAACCCGGCCATGGGCCGGCTCACCATTGACCGGCTGGGCATGGAGGTGGCGACCGAGCTGGGGATTGATCCCCACGGCATCGCCGCCTTCGGGCTGAACCAGGATCCGACCCTTCGGCAGCTTGAGGCCGGGACGCACAGCCCCAAGTCGCGCAAGAACCCCTGAGGCTGCGGCGCTGCCCCTTGATCGGGGCAGCGCCGCAGGGTTCGCAGGGCACGGGGGTGCCGGCAGCGGGGCATCTGCACTCCGTTCGCGGGGCGCTGCCGCACCGCCCGTGGGGCGCCGGCGCCTCTTACAGCGTGAAGGTCCCGCCGTCAGTCTCGATGAGCTGGAGAATCTGCTCCTCCGCTCCCGTTTCCGCATTGACGTAGACCAGGAAGATGTCCTCGCCCATCCGGCCCTGGAACTCGTAGGTGAGCACCTCGCCGGTACCCGCAAGGTCGGGGATCAGGGCCAGCTGCACCCGGCTGACTTCCAGTTGGGGGTTCAGCCGGCCCCGCGCCTCCTCGGCCGTGAGGCGCGGCCGTGGCAGGCTGCGGTGGCGGTGATGGGTCAGGAATTGGCGGGCGTCCAGCCCCAGCACCTCGCCGTTGTCCAGGGCCACCTTCACCTTGGCCTGGTCGGGATAGATGATCACGTCGCCCTGCCTGTAGGCGTAGGCGACGAAGGCGACGCCATCCTGGATCTGCGCGAAGGTAGGCACCATGTCGGCGTAGCCCACCCGGGCCAGGTATTCCTGCCCGATGGCGCGGGCCCGTTCCAGGTCCAGCGCGGGCCTGCCCAGCGCCCGCCCGTTCAGCACCTCCAGCAGGTGGCCGCCCCGTTGGGTGAGGGACACGGTGGCCGTGTAGGCCTGACCGCGGCTGTTCGCCGGGGCGAGGCGGAAGGAGTAGGCCGGCAGGTTGCCGCCGCTCTCCACCACGTCCACGACGCGATACGCCGACGAATCCGGCAGGATGGCGGCCAGCCGCTGCCCGGCCTCCTCCCGGGTCACGGGCGGGCCGGTCAGGGCCGGCGGCATCTCGCTGACGTGATCCGAGAACGGGCCGTTATAGATGAAGGTCGGCATCTGCTCCACACTGGTGGCCAGCTGGGCCCAGCCGCCGTCGAGCAGGGCGGCCATGGCCGCGCCCTCTGCGGCCGCCGGGTGCAGCAGGTTGCGCTCCGGCAATCGGAACAGGGTGCGCAGGGAGAGCTGCGCGGGCTGGTGCCAGCGGAAGCCGCCCCGGTTGTAGTGGGTCAGCATGGTGCCCAGCTGCTCCCGCAGAGCCGTGGACGCCTCTCGCAGCCGCGCCATCTCAGCCCGTTCAGCCTCCGTCATCGGCCGGCCGGCGGCCTCGTCCCGCAGGAGCGAGTAGGAGAAGTCGCCCACCTGCTGCAGGAACTTACCGGTGGTGGACGAGACCTCGGTAGGGAGCGGGAGGGAGGAGAGGGCGGTCACCGCGGCCGCCGCATGCCGGTGGACGTCGGCCATGTAGCGCATGTTCTGCCGCTCGCTGCCGGTGGCCAGCCCCTTGCCCAGCAGGGCCTGAATCTGCTCGACGTGGTGGACCATGTCGACGAAGCTGCGCTGCCGCTCTGCCTCCAGGGCGTTGGCCAGCAGCCGGTTGTGCTCGTTCAGGTGCGCGGTCCAGGCCGACCACACGGCGACGGCCAGTGCGGCGAACACGCTGACGCTCAGCCAGGTAACGACACGACGCATGGGCATGCCCCTCTCACTTGGCGAAGACATGGTTGCCGATCTGTTTGATGATGGGCCGCGACCAGATCCACTGGCTGGTGGCCTTGGCCGGGTTCCAGAAGAAGAGGGCGCCTCCGGTGGGGTCCCATCCGTTCAGGGCGTCCTGCGCAGCCCGGACGGCGCTCTCGGTGGGCGGGGTGTACACCGTGCCGTTGGTCACCGATTCGAAGGCGTGGGTCTGGTAGACCACGCCGGCAAGGGTGTTGGGAAATCGCGAGTCCCGCATGCGGTTAAGGATGACCGCGGCCACGGCCACCTGTCCCTCGTAGGGTTCGCCCCTGGCCTCGGCCGACACGACCCGGGCCAGCAGGTCGCGGTCGCCTGCCCGGGTTCCAGCGGCGGCCGCCGCCGTGGTGGGGGGGCCACCCCAGTAGCCCAGGGCCGCCCAGGTGTCCGGGCCGACGATGCCGTCCGCCGCCAGCCCGTTGCGGCGCTGAAAGAGCGTGACGGCCTCATAGGTGAGCCGGCCGTAGATGCAGTCCACCGCGCCCTGGTAGTACCCCCAGGCTTTGAGCCGGCGCTGGGCGAGGCAGACGTCGTTGCCCCTGCTGCCCCAGCGCAGGGTAGCCCTGGTCTGAGCGCCCGCCCTCCAGGGGAAGGAGAGGAACAGGAGCACGGCGAGCATGAGCGCTGCCAGCGTGCGCTTTCCCGTCCGCTTACCCATCCGGTGCAGCCTCCCGTGACGATCTTCCTGTGCCATCCTAACTTGCCACCCGTTGGGCCGGAGTATGCTTGGGGATTGCCACCTGAGGAGGTCGGCAGTATACTTAAGGTAGCATCATACTGGCCGAGAGCCGCTAGGGGAGCCGTTGCAACGGCTGAGAACCGGGGTGAACCCCGGGACCCTCCAACCTGATCCGGGTAATACCGGCGTAGGGAAGCGAGCCTCGCGGACACTTGCGCCGCAGCTCGCTTGGCTGCGGTTTTTTCGTGCCACGAGATTGCGAATACTGAGCGTGCGCGGAGGTGTCCGGAATGTCTGATACCCGTCTTCGTCTTCGGCGGCTGGTGGAAACCGCGATGATGATCGCCGCCGCGGTGGCGCTGTCGTACGTGAAGGTGTGGGAGATGCCGCAGGGCGGCTCCGTCACCCTGGGTTCCATGGTGCCGATCCTGCTGGTGGGGCTGCGCCACGGCCTGGGCTGGGGCGTGACCGCCGGTGTGCTGAACGGCCTGATTCAGTTCTGGCTTGACCCGTACTTCTACCATCCGGTGCAGGTGCTCCTGGACTACCCGATCGCCTTCGGCGCCCTGGGCCTCGCCGGGCTGGCCCGCGGCCACTCCCGCTGGGCGGCCGCCTGGCTGGGCAGCCTGGCCATCGCCGGGCGGTTCGTGGCGCACACCGTCGCGGGGGTGGTCTTCTTCGGCCAGTTCGCGCCCGAGGGCCAGAGCCCTCTGGTCTACTCGCTGATCTACAACGGGTCCTACCTGCTGCCTGAGGTCGTGCTGAGCGGGCTGCTGCTGATGGCCCTGCTTCCGGCCCTGGAGCGGGCCCTGCCGGCCCGGGTGGGCTCCGCGCAGTAGCGCCGGGCCGGAGGCGGCGGCGCTCCGGTGCCCGGCGCCGGCTTGGCGGCGGGGTTCTGGCACCCGGCGCGGGCGGCACCCCCGATTCCCGGACGCTCCCCGCTACGTCATAATCATAATGAGAGGCGTACGTCAGGGGAGGTCGCATGCAGAATGCGGGTACGGCTCAATCCCGGTTGGGTGGTGGCCGTGGCCATCGCGGTCGTGTGGGCGGGCGTATGGCTGGTGGGGTACCTGGCCGGGTTCTCGGGTGAGCCCGAGACGTTCCTGGCCCCCTAGGTACCGGGGTGCGGAGAACACGGAAAGAAGGTTGATTCGTGGAAGGACAGGAGCGCTTCGCAGAACCCGTGGTCTACCTGCCCACGGAGGCGGGAACGGCCATCGGGCCCGACGGCCGCAAGCTGGTCTTCTTCACGGTGCCGCCGCTGGAGTTGATGATCAAACAGGTCCTGGCCGCCCAGCCCAAAGAGTACTCTTACCGCTGGGGGTATCATCCGGGGGAGCGGCTGCACGTGCTGCTCTTCGGCTGGCCCACGGGCCACGGCGCCGGGCTGGCGATCCCGGAGGGCGTGGGTGACGGCATCCTCAACTTCATGCTGGGCACCAGCGACCTCTATATTACCGCGGAGCCTGTTGGTGAGCGGCTCAGCGGGCGGGTCACTCCGGAGGTCATCGACGAGCTCCGCTTCGGCGTGACGGTCCACCTGCCCGACGTGAAGTTCAAGCCGGAGGGCTGGGAGTGACGTGACTCTCCGGTGGACTGAGACGGTGCTGGGGCACAGCCTGGGACTGAGGCCCGGCGAGCGGGTGCTGATCCTGGCGGACCGGCAGCTGCAGCCGGCGGCCGAGGCGCTGACCGAGGCGGCCCGCAGGATGCAGGCCGGGGAAGTGGTGCATTATGCGCTGCCCGAGCCCGGCCGGCTGCAGGTGGTGCCGCGGTCGCTCGCAGCCGCGGTGGCGGCGGCTGATGTGGTCATCTCCCTGCGGGCAGAGCTGCGGCTCTCCGTAGAGGACGCGGCGATGCGCGCCGCCATGGATGCCTTCCGCCGGGCCGGGCGCGGCCGGTGGGTTTCGCTGGCCCAGGTGGAGGTGGAGACGCTGGAGGCGGCGCTTTCCCCGGGGCTGGAAGAGGTCGCGGCCCGTGCATCTGCCCTCGCCGGGCGGATGCGCGCCGCAGCGGGGGTGCGGCTGACTGCCCCCGGCGGCACCGACCTGCGGGTCTCTTACGAGGGCAGGCCCGTCCTGGTCGACACGGGGCAGGTGAGGGAGGCCGGCGCCGTGGGCAACCTGCCGGCAGGCGAGGCTTACGTGGCCCCGCACGAGACAGGCGTCGACGGCCAGCTGGTGGTGGACGTGGCACTGGGCGACATCCCGCTGGACCAGCCGGTCACGCTCACCTTCCGGCGCGGCCGGGTGATGGAGGCCACCGGCGGAGAGGCGGCAGCCGAACTGCGCCGCCGGCTGGGGGACGATCGGTGGGCGTGGACCGTGGGCGAACTGGGCCTGGGGGTCAACCCGCACATCACGCCCAGCGGCCGGGTCGCCCTGGCGGAGAAGGCGCTGGGCACAGCCCACGTCGCCCTGGGCGGCAACCTCGCCTTCGGCGGGCGGAACCCGGCTCCCACGCACTATGACTGCGTGATCGCCTCGCCTACAGTGGAGTTTCTGTAGCGTGCAGCGGCCCGCCCCTTCGGGGGCGGGCCGTGGCTGTGGGCAGGGTCGGTGTGCCCCCTCTGGCGGCCAGCATCCGGTCTGTTCGTGGTGGCTGTGGGTGGGGTCGATTTGCATCCCTCTCGCGGTCAGTATCTGTTCTGTTCGTGTGGACTGTTGGGGCGGTGAGCAGCGCCTGAAGCTGCCTCACCGCTCTCGTTGTAACACCGGCGCACTTGTCAGCAGAGCTGCCGACTCAGCCTGCCAAAATCAATCACCCCTGTGGATGAACCCGTCGGGCTGGACGACGAACCGCTGTTCGGATATAATGGTAATAGAATCCAGACATGAGAGGTGCTGCCATCATGTCGACGGAGTCCTTCAGCCTGTCCGGCACTGGCGCAGCGCAGCTTCCCCCGCCGCCCTTCAGTGCGCAGGATGGCTTCATAGAGGCGCCCGCCGGTACGCCTGAAGCATGCAAGGGGCCCGTAACCGTGAAGCCCGCCACACGCGGGGATGCGAATCAGGGGACGGCTTCGGTCACGGGTCCGGTGGAGGTCCATGGCGCAGCCCCGACGGAGCAGAGGCGTTGCCCTGCGTGCGGGGGAGACCATGTGGTCAGGCACGGCAGTTTCCGCATGGCCTCCGGGCAGCGGGTGCAGCGGTATCTCTGTAAGATCTGCCGGCGCACCTTCAGTCCCAACACGGGCACCCCGGCGTATCGCATCCGCAAGCAGGAGCAGTGGCGCGAGATGATCGAGCTGCTGGCACACAGCCTGCCGCTGCGCCAGGTCGCATCCCGCCTGGGCATCGCCCTGTCCACGGCCTTCCACTGGCGTCACCGCGCGCTGGCGGTTCTGGGCGCTCGGCCACGTGAGAAGCTGAGCGGCGACGTCAGGGTTGAGACCTTTCACGTAAAGTACTCCGAAAAGGGCAGCAGGACCACCAACGGCCCCGGCAGTTGGGGTTACTGGAACATTGTGCGCAGGGGAATTGGCCCGGGAGGGCCCACCCGCCCTGGCCTGGCCCCTGCCGGCCGCAACCGGTTCCAGTTGCTGATCGACGGCAGGCCGGTGAACGTCATGGTGGCCGAGACCGACAGCGGATACGAGTTGGGCATCTTGGGGCAGGGCAGGCGCACCCCGGAACTGATCGGCCCGGGTCTTTCCGGGATGGTCCGGCCGGGTTCTCGCGTGTTCGCCTTCGGCGGGAAGGAGTACGAAAAAGCCTGCGCGATGTTGGGATATGCACACTGCGATGGGTTCGCCGCTGTGAGGAAATTCACCGCCACGGAAGCGCAACCTGGGGAAGCGTGGGCCGGGGAAGCGTGGGCCGGGGAAGCGCTGGCTGGGGTAGTGGAGGCCGAGGAAGCTCAGACCAGGGAAGCGCAGGCCGGGGATGCGCTGCACGGGCCAGAGTTGGGGGAGGCCCATGCCCGGCGGACCGGTACCGGGGAGCCCGGTGCCGGGGAGACCGATGCCGGCGAGCCCGATGCCGGGGAGACCGGTGCCGGGGGCGAGGCGAGCGTCGGCCCGATCCGGTTCCCCAATCTACCGACCTGGTGGCTCCGCCGGTTCCGGGGCGTCGCCACGAAATATCTGGACCGTTACCTGGCTTGGTTCCGGGACATCGTGAGGATCGTGGAGTATCCGGACGGCGCCAACATCGCGCCGGTGGATGGCCGCGTCCTCCTGCGTAATCCCGTATAACGCCCCACGTACGGTCCCACGTACTGAGGTCCGCGGAACTCGCAGACTCACGGCTGTTGCCCGTGGGTGGGCACTGACGCGCCGGCACTACGTCGCCTCGGGGAAGTGACGAGCCAAAAAAGCAGATGTGGCTGCACGTGCTGCTATCGATCCGTTTGCAGCGCGGGTTCACACGCGACTTGTTGCTCCCAGCCCGGCGGGATCTTGGGAGCGTCAGTTTTCGCAGAACGATGGTGTCCCACCACTAACACTCTCTGCGATCATAACCGATAAGATCGGACAGGTGAGGGCGGTCCCCCGGCAGCAACAGCCACTGCGAACAGAGCGAATAGGGCAAACAGAAACATGCTCACGGCCCCGGCGGTGCCGCGGAAAGGCCGAGGGCCCGCCCGTCCAGGGGCAGGCCCTCGGCTGTGCCTTGCAGTCACACGTTCAGGCGCGCTCTTCACCGGCTTCACCTGCGTCGGCTTCGGCGGTGCCGGCCTCCGACGCGCCGGATTGCTCTGCCACGTCGAGCACTTCCGCCCTGGGCTCGGCGGGGCCGAACATCCCCGCGTGGCCGAGCCCGGATCTCATCGACGAGGGTTCCGCCGGGTGGGCCTCAGCGGGCTCGGGTCCCGGCAGGTCGATGGCGATGGGCAGCTCCCGAAGGAGCATCCCGGAGATCTGCAGGAGGCCTTGGATGGCAGGCACCACGCTGTTCAGGGCGGGCTCGATGACCGCCATCCATTCCACCACGACCGGTTCGGGGGCTGGACCCCAGCCAGGCGATACGTACAGGCCGTGCGGCGCGGAGGGGTGCAGGACCGGAGAGGGTGGCTGCCAAGCCGGGCCTGGCGGGGGACCGGCAGGGAGCTGCCAAGTCAGGCCTGGCGGCATGCCGGCAGGGGGATGCCAGGCGGGGCGGCCCATCGGCGGTGGATAGAAATGGGACATCGGCTTCACACCTTCCTCGGGGGTCTGCCTCATACTATGGAGCGACCCGCCGCAGGGGTGTGGGCTCACGCGGGGTGGTGCGAGCTCAGACCCGTAGGGGTGTGGGCTCACGCCAGGTGGTGCGAGATCAGGCCCGGAGGGGCGTGGGTTCAGATCACGGGGTTGGCGAGGGTCCCGATGCCCGGGATGTGGATTTCGATGAGGTCGCCGGGCTTCATGGCGCCGACGCCCTTCGGGGTGCCGGTCAGCACCATGTCGCCGGGCATGAGCGTCATGATCTGCGAGAGGTAGCTGAGCAGCTTGGGCACCGGGTGGATCATCAGCCGGGTGGAGTCTGATTGGCGGACCTCGTCGTTGCAGGTGAGGGTGATGTGCACGTCGGACGGATCGATGCCTTCCGTCACCAGGGCCGGCCCGCAGGGGCAGAAGGTGTCGTATGATTTGCCCCGGCCGAACCCGAAGGCGCCGTCCGCCTTCTGCGCGTCGCGGTTGGATACGTCGTTGGCGATGGTATAGCCGAATACATAGGAAAGAGCCTCTTCCTCGGCGACGTTTTTCATCCGCTTCCCGATCACCACGGCCAGTTCGGCCTCCCAGTGGACGGTGGCCTCCCGGTCCGGGACCTGAATCGCCTCACCGGGTCCGATGAGCGCCGAGGGCGCCTTCAGGAAGAACATGGGGCGCTCCGGGGCGGCGTTGCCCAGTTCGGCGGCGTGCTCGTGGTAGTTGCGGCCGATGCAGACGATCTTGGAGGGCGCCACCGGCGCCAGGAGCTGGACCGATCCCATAGGCACTGTCCGGCCGGTGGGCCGGCCGCCCTCGTACGGGGCGCCGTCCAGTTCGTGAACGACCTCATCCACCTGGCGGCCCCAGCGGGGCGCGGCATCGTCAGTCACAAAGCGAATGTAGCGCATTGAACTCTGTGCTCCTCTCCTGGCAGGAATGCGGGCCGTCGCGAAACCCCCAGCGGGTTCTTCTGCGCGCCGCCTGCAAATCCTCCGACCAGATTCGCCAACTTACCCGTACCTACTTACCCTTCATCACCAACTAACAATATAAAAGGCACGGGCGCACACCGGCCGAATTTTTGGGGAGGAGACAGCTTATGGGAAAGAGCGTCTGGGTAATTGACAATTCGCACAGCCTGGCTGAGTTTTCGGTGAAGCACATGATG
Source organism: Bacillota bacterium (assembly GCA_023623185.1). Taxonomy (GTDB): domain Bacteria; phylum Bacillota; class Sulfobacillia; order Symbiobacteriales; family Symbiobacteriaceae; genus Symbiobacterium. Next base: position 12,867 of record JAMNXV010000153.1, on the reverse strand, counting down.
ATCGCGACGGTGAAGGGCCGCTTCACGCAGGTGGAGGGCCGCATTGAGGTCGACCCGGAGGACATCACCGGCGCCGTCTTTGAGGGCAGCGTGGCGGTCGCATCCATCAACACCGCCGACTCGGCCCGCGACGACCACCTGCGTTCGGCCGACTTCTTCGATGCCGAGAATCACCCGACCCTGACCTTCAAGAGCACGAAGGTGGAGCGGGACGGTGACGGCTATAAGATGACCGGCGACATGACCATCCGCGGCGTCACCAAGCCGGTCACCTTCGACCTGGAGTTCGAGGGCACCGGCAAGGACCCGTGGGGCAACGAGCGCATCGGCTTCTCGGCAACCGCGAAGATCAACCGCAAGGACTTCGGCCTCACGTGGAACGCGGCGCTGGAGACGGGCGGCGTTCTCGTGGGTGAGCAGGTGAAGATCGAGCTGCACCTGGAGGCCACCAAGCAGTCCTAAACGGCGGCCGTTGCCGAAGAGCGGTCCGGCGGCCGATTTCGTGACGGCAACGCGATCGGGGCTGCCCAGAGAGTCAAGAGTTGACTCCGTGGCAGCCCCTTCCTATACGCCGTTATGAAAACACGCACGACACCGATGACGTGACTGCACCTGGCCCCAAGCAAGCCTACACGTTAAAGCGGAAGTTGACCACGTCGCCGTCCTGCATCACGTACTCCTTGCCCTCCAGGCGCACCTTGCCCGCCTCCCGGGCCGCGGCCATGGAGCCGGCGGCGACCAGGTCCTCGTAGGAGACCACCTCGGCGCGGATGAACCCCCGCTCCATGTCGGAGTGGATCTCCCCGGCCGCCTGCGGCGCCTTGGTGCCGCGGCGGATGGTCCAGGCCCGCGCCTCCGTCTCGCCGGCGGTGAGGAACGAGATCAGGTTGAGCAGGTGGTAGCCGTGCTTGATGACCCGGTCAAGCCCGGACTCCGCAAGGCCCAGATCGGCGAGGAAAGCGTCCCGCTCCTCGTCGGGCATCTCGGCCAGCTCCGCCTCGATCTTGGCGGAGATCGGCACGACCTCGCTGCCCTCCCGGTCGGCGAGCTCCTTTACCCGCGCCACGGCCGGCACGACGAAGGGATCTGCCACTTGCTCCTCCGCCACGTTGGCGATGTACATCACCGGCTTGGCGGTGATGAGGTGCAGCTCGCGCAGCACCTTCGCCTCCTCGTCGTTTTCGATGGCCACGCTGCGGGCCGGCCGGCCGGCCTCCAGGGCCTCCTTCAGCCGGGTCAGCAGGCCGTACTCCACCCGGGCCTCCTTTTCGCCGGCCTTCGCCGCCTTTCCGGCGCGCTCGTACCGCCTGTCCACCGTCTCCAGGTCGGCCAGAATCAGCTCCAGGTTGATCACCTCAATATCGGAGATCGGGTCGACCCGGCCGCTGACGTGGGTGACGTTGGGATCCTCGAAGCAGCGCACCACATGCGCGATGGCGTCGACCTCGCGGATGTGATGCAGGAACTTGTTGCCCAGCCCCTCGCCCTTGGACGCGCCCTTCACGATGCCGGCAATGTCGATGAACTTGATGTTGGTGGGCACGATGCGTGCCGAGTTGAACATCTTCGCCAGCACGGGCAGGCGGGCGTCCGGCACCTCGACAACGCCCACGTTGGGTTCAATGGTGCAGAATGGGTAGTTGGCAGCCTCCGCGCCAGCCCGGGTAATTGCATTAAACAACGTCGATTTGCCGACGTTGGGCAGGCCCACAATGCCGATCGAGAGTCCCATGGAAAGCCCTCCTCTTGCAGACACCTTAACGATTATAATGGATGGGGATTGAGGCTGCAATTGCGGGTGGAAGGGGAAAGTCCGCCCGCTGTCGTACTTCGTCAATCTGGCCCTTTCCTCAGGAGGTGATCCCTGCGTGACCGATCTGGACTTCCTGCGGAGCCTTGCGCTCTTCGAAGGATTGTCGGACGAGGAGCTGGCCCGGATCGCCGCGATCGCACGCGAGCGCCACTACCGCAAGGGAACCATCCTGTTCAACGAGGGCGATCCCGGTGAGGCCATTTACTTCATCAAGAAAGGCCGCGTCCGGGTGTCGCGGCTGGCGGCCAACGGCCAGGAGCAGGTGCTCCGGATCTGGGGGCCGGGCCACGAGGTCGGCCTGGTGGTCCTGGCCGACAAGGCGCCGTACCCGGCCACCGCGCAGGTCACCGAGGACTCGGTGCTGATCGTCTTCAGGGTGGACGACCTGGTCCGGATCATGCCCGAGAGCCGCAAGCTGGCTTCCAATGCCTTCTGTCTGGTGGGGCGGCGGCTCCGGCTGGCCCGCGACACGGCCCACGACCTGGCCGTGCACAACACCCACGGGCGGCTGGCCAACCTGCTGCTCCGCATGGCGGAGGAGCAGGGCAGCAACGTCATCACCCTCGGCATGACCCATCAGGAGATCGCCGGGATGATCGGCACGAGCCGCGAGACCGTCACCCGGGTGCTGGGGGACTTCCGGCGCACCCGGTGCATCGTGGTGCAGGGGGAGTCGGTGATCATCCAGGATGAGCGCAAGTTGCGGGAGTGGATGGGCGAAACATAAGTGAGCGCCGCAGACAGGCGAGCGGTGCAACTGAGTGAACGGCGTGTCAGACTGAACGGCGTGTCAGAGTGAATGGCGTGACAGAGTGAATGGCGTGACAGAGGGAGCGGCGCCACTGAGTAAACGGCGCGACGGAGTGAGCGGTGCGACTGAGCGAGCGGGCGGCGTGGATGCGCCGCCCGCTCCCGCTTTGGTGACGGATGTCACACCGAACGAGCGCGATGCGGCACGGGCGCGCCCGCGCGGGCGCGGGTAGACTAGAGGAAACCACCAAGAGGAGGGATCGGGCATGCAGGTGCAGCTGATCCGGCCCCGGAAGCCGACGGCCGGCGGGGTTTCCGTGGAGATGATTCACAGCTGCCAGGATATGCGGGTCATGCTGCTTCAGTTGTGCCCGGGCGGCGAGGTGCCCGCCGCCACCAGTTCATCCAGCGTCAGCCTGCAAGTGGTGAGCGGCCGCTGCGAGCTGGTCGCCGGTTGCGAGTGGGTCAAGGCCGGGGCCGGCACCATCTGGTTCTACCCGCCGGGCGAGCCGTTCGGCGTGCGGGCCACCGACGAGCCGGCCACCGTGCTGGCCACCTACGCGCCGCGGCCATGAGCGGGCCCCGGAAGCGCGCGGCCAGCCCGGGCGCGCCCCAGATCATAGATCCTGCCAAGTCGCCGCCGCTCTATGTGCCCATCGGCATGGTGCTCGCCGGGCTTGTGGGGCTGCTCGCACTTCAGGCGCTGATCATCTACAAGGCGCCCATGATCTTCGGGCCCTTCCGGTTCAACCCCGCGGCGCTGGCGGCCGTGCACCTGTTCACCCTGGGCTTTGCCACCAGCGTGATGGTCGGCGCCTTCCACCAGATCACCCCGGTAATGCTGCTGGGGCGTCCGGTGGAGGGCCGGTGGGCCCTGCTGCAGGGCGCCGCTTACCTGGCCGGCAGCTGGTCACTGGTGTGGGGGTTCTACCACTCCGCGGGGCCGTGGATCACAGCGGGCGGCACGCTGGTGGTGCTCGCCCTGCTCGTCTTCGCCTTGCTGGTCGTCAGGGCAATGCGGTCTGCCACACAGTGGACCGTCGCCGGCCGCTTTATGGCGATGGCTCTGTCGTTCGTGCTGGGCACGGCGATCTGGGGCCTGGTTCTGGCCTTCAACCTGCGGTTCGGCTTCCTGCCCAACAGCCTCGACTACTCGCCGCTGGGGGCGCACGTGCTGGTCGGCCTGGGCGGTTGGTTTATGCTGACGATCTTCGGCGTCTCCTACCAGTTGTTCCCCATGTTCGCGCTGACCAACCGGCCCGGGGGCGCCTCGGGCCACATCGTGCTGGGGCTACTGGCTGCCGGGCTCTGGAGCGCGTTCCTGGCCCTGCTCCTGCACCTGCCGGCGCCGGTGACCGCCGCCTGCCTGCTGGTGGCCGCAGCCGGTACGGTGCGCTACGCCGCCGACTTCTTCGGCATGATGCGGCAGCGCCGGCGCCCGGAACTCGACCTCTCCATGCGCTACGGGGTGACGGCCCTGGCCTTTCTGGCGCCGGCCGCAGCCCTGCTGCTCCTCAGCGTCTGGCACCGTCCCCTCGCCGTGCCCGGGGCCTGGCTGTTCCTGATGGGCTTCGTGGCCACGATGATCCTGGGCATGCTCTACAAGATCGTGCCGTTCCTCGTCTGGCACTTCCTGATGAAACACCGGCGCACGAAGACCCAGCGGCTGCCCAAGCTGGACGAGATGTTCTCGCAGGGGGCCGCGAAAGCCGGATACCTCTCATGGACGGCCGGGGTGCTGCTCACCGGGCTCGTGCTGCTGGGCGGCGCCCTGGGATGGTGGGACGCCCCGGGCTGGTGGGAGGCCCGGTATCTGGCGCGGGGGAGCGCCATACCAAACCTGATCGGCAGCCTGCTGTTCACCGGCACCATCCTCCAGGTGCTCCGGGCCAGGCCGCTGGACTGAAGGGAGCGATTCGGGATGGGAAACCTGAACGGAGCCAACAACGAAGCCGACAAGGCCGCACTCGCACGGACCCTGCTGCGCAACGTCTTCGACCCCGAGATCGGCATCAACATCGTGGACCTGGGCCTCGTTTACGAAATAAAGGTGGATGAGCAGAACCGGTGCCGCGTGCTCATGACCTTCACCACCGCCGGCTGCCCTGTCGGGGGCCACCTGGTGAACGAGGTCTACGAGGCCCTGAGCGTGCTCGATTTCGCAGACGTCAAGGTCGACGTCACCTTCGATCCGCCCTGGACGCCGCACCACATGTCGTCCGAGGCCAAGCGGCAGCTCGGCTGGCAGTGAGCCGCATCCGCGGTTGGCAGCGGGCGTGAACTGCGTTACCATACGAATGGTGGCTCTGTTTGAAGCATGCACTGAAGGAGCGTGGCACGTTGGCAAGCGAGAGTAACCGGGCGACGATCGTCCTGGCTGTGGTGGCCACCCTGGTGGTGGCCGGGCTCGGCGGCTACTTCGTGGGCAGCAGCACGCAGCGCCCCGGCGCGGACAGCGATGTGGTGGCGACGGTCAACGGCGATCAGATCACCCGTATGGAAGTGCACGAGAAGTTGATGGAGTATTACGGTACGGTGACCGTTGACGACATGATCCTGACCCGCCTGGTGAAGCAGGAAGCCGCGAAGGCCGGCGTTACCGTGACCGATGCCGAGCTCGAGTCGGAGGTCGAGGCCTTCAAGGCCGCCTCCGGGGGCGATCTGCTCTTCAGCCTTACCCTTCAGCAGTACGGCATGACGGAGGCGCAGTTCCGCGATTTTCTGCGGCGCAACATGAACGCCACCCGGGTGCTCAGGCAGGAGCTCGAGCCCGACGATGCCACGCTGCGGGAGTACTTTGACGCGATGCAGGGCTCCGACGAGACCCGGCGGATCAAGGCCCGCCACATCCTCGTAGATACCGAGGAGAAGGCCAACGACATCCGGGCCCAGCTGGACGCCGGTGCCGATTTCGCCCAGCTGGCCCAGGCGGAGTCGGCCGACACGGTGAGCGGCGCACGGGGCGGCGACCTGGGGCTGATCGCCAGGGGCGACACCGTACCCGAGTTCGAGGCGGCGGCCTTCGCCCTGGGCGACGGCGAGATCTCGGAGCCGGTGCAGAGCCAGTTCGGCTGGCACATCATCCAGGTCAACGCGCTCGACTTCGAGCAGGAGAAGGAGACCATTCGGGAGCAGTACCTGAGCGAGAAGGTGAACGAGCGGATGAGCGGCTGGCTCAGCGAGCTGCGGCAGAACGCCCAGATCACCAACACGCTCTCGGAGTGAGCGCCGAGATCGGGCCAGGGGGCAGCCTCCTGGCCTGCTTGTTCATGACGCGGGGGGTGGTGGGGTGGATCGGCGGACGCGCTGGCGGCTGTTCCTGCTGATCGGCGTGCTGGCGCCGGCGGCGATGGGGGCGGTCGGGCTGCTCCTGGCCCGGCTGGCCACGGGGCAGTTCCCCGACCTGCTGCGGCTGCCGTCCGGGCAGGCCGTGCTGGCCGGCCTGGTCGCGGGCGGGACCTCCCTGGGCCTGATCGGGCTGCTCTCCCGGTGGGGCCCGCTGGAGGATGCCCTGCGGAAGACGGCCACCCGCGCGGGCGAGGAGGCGCTGCGGTCCGCCGGGTATCCGATGATGCTGGTCCTCGTCACGACCTCGGCGCTCGGCGAGGAACTGCTGTTCCGCGGCGGCCTGCAGCCGCTGGTGGGCCTGCTGCCCGCAGCCTTTCTGTTCGGATTCAGCCACGGCGGCTGGATGCGGGACAACTGGGCCTATGCGGCCGTCGCCGCGGCCTCGGGGGCCATCTTCGGCGGCGCCTACGCTCTGACCGGCGACTTGTGGGCGCCGGCGATCGGCCACAGCATCCACAACATCCTGTCGACGCTGCTGCTGGGCCGCCACATCGAGGTGGAGTGGCGCGGCCCGGTGCCGGTGATCCGCCTGGTGCCGGATGAGCCGCCCGATGCAACCGGTGAGGAGGTAGCGCCCATGTCCTTCACGAGCCCGTATCCGTCCCGTCCCACGGCCCGTGCCCTGGGCCTGATCACCGGCCACCTGCCGCCGGGGCCGCAGAATGACATCTGTGACGTGCCGGGGGTGCGCGTCGGCCACGCGACCCGGGTGGAGGGCGAGGGGCCGCTGGTGCCCGGCCGGGGGCCGGTCCGCACCGGCGTGACGGCCATCCTGCCCCACGGCGGCAACCTGTTCAAGCAGAAGGTGCCGGCGGGCCTCTTCGTGCTCAACGGCTTCGGCAAGGCGACGGGGCTTGCCCAGGTAGCCGAACTGGGCACCATCGAGACGCCCATTCTCCTGACCAACACCCTCAGCGCCTTCCGCGCAGCCGACGCGCTGGTGAGCTACATGCTGGAGCAGAACCCGGAGATCGGCGTGACCACCGGCACGGTCAACCCCGTGGTGGGGGAGTGCAACGACAGCTTCCTCAATGATGTGCAGGGAAGACACGTCACCGCGGAGATGGTGCGGGCCGCGCTGGACGGCGCCTCGGGCGGGCCGGTCGCCCAGGGGGCCGTGGGCGCGGGCACCGGCATGGTCTGCTTCGGCTTCAAGGGCGGCATCGGTTCCTCGTCTCGCCGGGTGGACCGATACGTGCTTGGCGCTCTGGTCCTCGCCAATTTCGGCCGCCGCCCCGACCTGCTGATTCACGGGGTGCCGGTGGGCCGCCGGCTCCTGGACTACCCGGAGAAGGCGGCGCCCGTGTCAGAAACTGCGCCGGCGCCGCAGCCTGAACAGGAGTCGGCGCCGCAGCAGCCCGCAGCGGATTCGGGATCCGAGTTCACACCCGACGAGCCGCCGCCTGGCTCGGTGATGATCGTGCTGGCCACTGATGCGCCGCTGGACGCGCGCCAGCTGACCCGGCTCGCCAAGCGGGGCGCGCTGGGGCTCGCCCGGGTGGGCGGCAGCGCGATGAACGGCAGCGGCGACTTCGTGCTGGCCTTCTCCACCGCGAACCGCGTGCCGCATCAGGCCAACTACCCCGTGAGGGCGGAGACCCTGCTCCGGGACGACAGCGCGATCATGAACGACCTCTTCCGCGCCGCCGTCGAGACGGTGGAGGAGGCCGTGATCAACGCGCTGTTCACCGCCAGCACGGTGACCGGGCGCGACGGGCACGTGGCGCACGCGCTGCCGGTGGAGCAGGTATTGTTGTGGCTGAAGCGAAACGATCAGTAACCTATCACAAATCTATCCGTTATGGTGTGAACCTTTTCAGCACGGTGTACGTATAAGAGAGTGAAAAACGGGATCCAATCAGGTTGAAAACGAAATCCAATCAGATCGAACAGGTTGAAGCATGAAGTCAGCAAAAGGGGCGGCCTTTTAGCTGCAGGCGAAAATGTGCAGACGTAGTCGCATCCTGTAGAATCACCCCAGGAAAGAAGGGGATGGGTCTTCATGGTCGACGCGTTAGTACGCCTCCTGGAGGAGGGCAGGTACGCCCGCTGTCTCTTCGCGGCGGAGCAGATCCTGGAACAGGGCGGCCTGCCGCCCGCCGAGCTGGCCGGCATTCACCTGATCAGCAGCCGCTGCCGGCTGCTCCTCCAGGACGCACCCGGCGCGGTGCGGTCCGCGCTGACTGCCGTAAGGCTGGCCGAGCAGGGGCAGGAATTCGACCTGCTGGGCCGGGCCCTGCTTGCGCTCGGGGCCGCCCACGCCGCGCTGCACCAGCACGAACAGGCTCTGAACTGCTTCCACGGTTACTTCACGTACCGGGCCTATTACCGCGAGGCCGGCCGGCTGGAGGGAGCGGCGTGGAAGTCGCTCGGCATCACCTACCAGCGGCTGCTGCAGCCGGAGCAGGCCGTGCACGCGCTGGAAGCGGCGCGGGCCTGGTTCGCCGGCCACCAGATGGAGCACGGCGTCTTCACCACCACCCATGACCTGATCAACGTCTACCTCTACCTGGCCCGGGAGGACGACCGCCAGCGGCGCCCGGCCCGCCGGCTGCTCCTGGAGCAGCGGGCCGTCGCGGCGCGGCATCCCGCCGAACCCTACTACGCGGGCACCTACCTTTTGGATCTCGCGGCCTGGCTGTTGGGGGGCGGGTACCCCGGACGGGCCGCGGTGGCGGCCGCGCGCGCCCTGAACGTGTACCGCGGCGATCCGGCCCACGCCTGTCACTGCTACCTGCTGCTGGCGCGATGCGAGCAGGAGCGGGGCGAAGGCCGCCAGGCGCTCAGCTTCGTCCTGGCGGCCCTGAGCGAGGCGGTGACGGCCGGCCTGCCGGAACTGGAGCACCTGGCCGCCGAAGCGCTCGAAGAGCTGGTGGAGCGGGAAGGGGTGCAGATCCTGCGCTACCTCGACGCCGCCTACCAAGCGACCGCCCACTTCCCCGAGGAGATGCCGACCGTGCCGCTGCTCAGGCGGGATCTGCAGTAGTGTCCATCAGACAGCCCCTCGCCCGGGGCTGTTTCCTTTCCGCACCTGGGTGGGTAGACTATGCCCAAATCTGGGAGAGAGGCGGTGAAGGGATGACCTCATGGTTGGAACGCCTCTTCCGGAAAGGCGAGTATCGGCGCTGCCTGCTTCACGGGCGCAGGCTGCTCAGGGCCGGCGGGCTCACCCCCGGCGAGCGGCTGCGGGTGCTGGTGCTGGTGCAGCGCTGCAGACTGGCCACAGGGTCCGTGCGCCAGGTGTCCAGCTGTCGGCTCCGGCTGATCAGCGCCGGCATGCTCCGGGCGGCGGGCCGCCCCCAGCAGGCGGCCGACGAGGCATTTCGAGCCTTGCAACATGCGGAACCCCTGAGCCCCCTTCAGGTGCGGGCTCAGCTGTTTCTGAGCCGGGTGGCGGCGGCGACCGGCCGCCTGGTGGAGGCGCTGGCCTTCGCCCTGGCCGCCCGGACCACCGCGGCGGCAGGCGGCATGGGCCGCCTGGAGCGCCGGGCGGCGGACCTGTTGGCCTTGCACCTTCAGGCCGGCGGCTGGACAGCGGTCAGTGAACTGGCCAGGGCCCTGGCCGCGCAGGGGGTGGACGTATACGAGTACCTGGACCTGGCGGAGCTCATCACCCCCATCGGGGAATGACGAAGGGGCGTTCTGAAGGGGATCGGCGGCGCGCTGGAGAAACCTACCTGCAAGTTGTGCGCGGCAGGAGGGGTGGCCATGCGCTCCCGCCTCTTTTCACCAGGCCGGCGGCTGGTGGCTGAGGTGGTCTCGGTCTACCGGGGCCGCGCCATCCTCGCCTTCGGCGAGGGCGTGCGGCTCGAGGTCGCGGCTCGGGCGCCTCTGCAGGAAGGCCAGCGGGTGGTCCTCCGGGTGGAGCGCGGGGCCGACGGCAGCGTGGTGCTCAGGCTGGCGGAGGACGACGCCGGGCTTGACCGCCTGCTCTAAGCCCGGGACGAGGCGCATGGCGCGCTGCAGGCAGGTGGAAAGGAGGTGCTCGGCGTGATTGTGGGCACCGGCGTTGACATCGTGGCGGTGGAGCGGCTGGCCCGCGCGGTCGACCGCCACGGCGAGCGGCTCCTCCGGCGGCTCTTCACCCCTGCGGAGATCGCCTATTGCGAGTCCAGCGAAGCTCACCGGGCTGCGCGCCTTGCGGCCCGGTTCGCCGCGAAGGAGGCCGTGCTGAAGGCCCTGGGGATCGGGCTGCGCCAGGTGCGCTGGACCGACGCGGAGGTCTGCCGTGACGAACTCGGCCGCCCGACGATGCGCCTTTCCGGCCGGCTCGCCGAGATCGCCGCCGCGCGGGGTGCAACTCGGATTCATCTGTCGCTGTCTCATACACAGGAGTACGCCGTTGCACAGGTGGTGATCGAAGGATGAAGGTGGTTTCGGGCGAGCAGATGCGGAACATCGAGGCGCGCCTCTTCGATCAGTACGGCTTCACCTCCGCGATCCTGATGGAACTGGCCGGGCGCCAGGTCGCCCTGATTGCCCGGCGGATGATGGAGGGGCGGTCGGGACCCATCGTCGCGGTCTGCGGAAAGGGGAACAATGGCGGCGATGGCCTGGTGGCCGCCCGCTGGCTGCGCCACTGGGGGTTCCAGGTCTCGGCGGTGGTCTGGGCGTCGCTGGACGACCTGCCGGCTGACGCCGCGGCGGCGCTCTACTCCGCCCGCATGGCCGGGGTCCCGATCCTCATGCCGGCGCAGGCGCACGACGCGCTGCAGGGCGCCGACCTGATCATTGACGCCGTGCTGGGCACCGGCGCGGTCGGCTCCGCCAGGGGTCAGGCCGCCGAGGCGATCAAGCTTATCAACGGGGCCAGCCGGATGGTGCTGGCGGTGGACATCCCCTCGGGCATCGGCACCAACACCGGGAGGGTGGACGGGCCGGCCGTGCGGGCCGACGTCACCGTCACCTTCGGCCTCCCCAAGCTGGGCCTCTTCCTCTACCCGGGGGCCGACCTGGTCGGCCGGGTGGTGGTGGTGGACATCGGCCTGGACGAAAAGGCGGTGGAGGCCGAGAACATCCAGGTGGAGCTGACCCGGTCCGCGATGGTGCGGGAGTGGCTGCCCACCTACAGCCGCGACGCCCACAAGGGCACCCGCGGCCGGGTCTTCGTGGCGGCGGGCTCCCACGGCATGGTCGGGGCCGGCGCCCTGGCGGCCGTGGCTGCCCTGCGCACGGGGGCCGGGCTGGTCACCGTGGCGGCGCCGGAGCACTCGCAGCCGATCCTCGCGTCGATGCGGCCCGAGCTCATGACCCTGGCCTTGCCGGAGTCGGCGGCCGGCGGCTTCCTGGCCGACGGCGCCGAGCTGTTCCTGCAGCGGGCCGCCCGGGCGGACGCCCTGGCCGTGGGCCCCGGCCTGGGCACCGACGCCGAGGCGCAGCTCTTCACCCGCCGGGTGGTGGCCGAGGCCACGGCGCCGCTGGTGCTGGACGCGGACGCCATCAAGGCGTTTGCCGGCCGGCCCGAGCTGCTGGCCGAGTGCCCGATGCCCCTGGTGATCACCCCGCACCCGGGGGAGATGGCTCACCTGCTCGGGGTGTCGGTGGAGTCCGTGCAGGCCGACCGGTTCGCCGCCGTCCGCCGGGCGGCAAGCCTGACGAAGGCGGTGGTGCTCCTGAAGGGCGCCTACACCCTGATCGCGGAGCCGGGCGGCCAGGTCTTCATCAATCCCACCGGCAGCCGGGCCCTGGGCACGGCGGGATCCGGCGACGTGCTGACCGGCATTATCGCCGCGCTGATGGCCCAGGGGCTGGGGGCGCCGGAGGCGGCCGCGGCGGGGGCCTTCCTGCACGGCCTGGCCGGCGACCGGCTCGCGGCGCGGACGGGGCACGACGGCATCCTGGCCGGCGAGATCGCGGCCGAGCTGCCGGCGGCCCAGCACGCCCTGCGGCACGGGCTGCCGGACCTGATTGAGGAGTTCCAGGGCTAACAGAGTCCAGCGACGGGAGGAGCCGGGATGGATCTAGACCGAATGCGCCCGACCTGGGCGGAGATCAATCTACGAGCAGTTCAGGCCAACATCGCAGCACTGAAGCAGATCATACGGGCTCCTCGGCTGATGGCGGTGGTGAAGGCCAACGCGTACGGGCACGGCGCCGTGCCCGTGGCCACCGCGGCGATAGAAAGCGGGGCCGACTGGCTGGGCGTGGCCACGGTGGAGGAGGGCGTGACCCTGCGCCGCCACGGCATCACGGCCCCGATCCTGGTGCTGGGCTATGTGTCGCCCGGCCAGGCCGACGCGGTGCTGACCGAGGGGCTGCGGGTCGCCCTGTTCGACGGCGAGCTGGGGCTGGCCCTGCACCGCGCGGGGCGCAGGCTGGGGCGGAAGGCGCGGGTCCACCTGAAGGTGGACACCGGCATGGGCCGCATCGGCCTGCAGCCGGCCGAGGTGGCCGCCGTCGGCCGCACGCTCGCCGGACTGAGCCACGTGGAGGTGGAGGGGGTCTTCACCCACCTGGCGACGGCGGACGAACCGGAGAACCCGTACACCCGGGCGCAGCTGGACCGTTTCGAGGCGGCCCTGGCCGAGCTGGAGGCGGTGGGCGTGCGGCCCGCCATCCGGCACGTGGCCAACAGCGCGGGGCTCATGCTCCACCCTGAGGCGCACTACGACATGGTGCGCAGCGGCATCGCCGTCGTCGGGCTCCCCCCGGCGCCGGGCGTGGACTGGCCCGTGAAGCTGACGCCCGCGCTCACCTGGAAGACCCGCGTGGGGCTGGTGAAGTGGCTGGAGGCCGGGCGGTCGGTCTCCTACAACTGCACCTACACCACGGCCGCCCGGGAGCAGATCGCGACCCTTCCCGTGGGTTACGCGGACGGGTTTTCCCGGAAGCTTTCCAACCGGGCGGAGGTCCTGATTCGCGGGCGGCGCTGCCCCGTGGTCGGGGTGGTGACCATGGACCAGACAATGGTCCGGGTGCCGGACGACGTCCCGGTCCAGGTGGGCGACGAGGTGGTG
>JAMNXV010000131.1 GCA_023623185.1 Bacillota bacterium | reverse complement strand
CCCCCCCCCCCCCCCCCCCGACTTGAAAAGAAGGTAGACCGGGTGCGGCTGACGAAGAACAGCCGGAAGGACCGCACCGCCCGCAGGGGTCAAGCTGTGCGGATGAGGAGGATATGCGGCAAGTGGACCCAGCCAAGGCAACACCGATGTTCGCCCAGTACCTGCAGATCAAGGAGCAGTACCCGGACTGCATCCTGTTCTACCGGCTGGGCGACTTTTACGAGACCTTCATGGACGACGCGGAGCTGGTCGCCCGGGAGCTGGAGCTGGTGCTCACCGGCCGGGAAGCCGGCAAGGGCATGGGCCGGGTGCCCATGGCCGGGATCCCCTACCACGCGGCTGAGGGCTACATCGCCCGCCTGATCGAGAAGGGCTACAAGGTGGCCATCTGCGAGCAGCTGGAGGATCCGAAGAAGGCGAAGGGGCTCGTGAAGCGGGACGTCACCCGGGTGGTGACCCCCGGCACCCTGGTGGAGCCCCGTCTCCTCCCCGAGAAGGCCAACAACTTCCTGGCCTCCATTGCCTGGTCGCGGACGGGGTTCGGCCTGGCGGTCGTCGACCTCTCCACCGGCGAGTTTGCGGCGGCCCAGATGAACGGCGCGGACAGCCTCCGGCTCCTTCTGGAGGAGATCGGCCGGCTGGAGCCGCGGGAGGTCATCCTGGAGCCGGGGCTGGCGGCGGAGCCCTCGGTGACTGGGCCGCTGAAGGCCGCGGGCATCGCCATCTCCGTCTTCGAGGGGCGTCACTTCAGCCATGCGGCGGCCTACCGGCGGCTCACCCAGCACTTCGGCACCGCCAACCTGAGCGGCTTCGGGTGCGAGCACCTGGAGCTGGCCACCTCGGCCGCCGGCGCGGCCCTGGCGTATCTGGAGGAGATGCACCGGTCCAGCCTGAGCCACGTGAGCGGGCTGGCCGTCTACTATCCCGGGGACTACATGGTGCTGGACCCCGCCACCCGGCGGAACCTGGAGCTCACCCGCTCCCTGCGGGACGGCGGGCGCCGGGGCACCCTGCTCTGGGTGATCGACCGGACGGTGACCGCCATGGGCGCCCGCCTGCTGAAGAGCTGGATCGAGCGGCCGCTGCTGGATCTCGGCCAGATTCAGGCGCGCCACGGCGCGGTGGGCGAGCTGCTCAACATGCCGGTGATGCGGGCCGACCTGCGCGCCCTGCTGCAGGAGGTGCACGACTTGGAGCGGCTGGCTGGCCGGGTGGCCGTGGGCACCGCAACGGCCCGGGACCTGGTGGCCCTGAAGAAGTCGCTGGTGGCCCTGCCTTCGATCCGGGTTGCCCTGGAGGAGGTCACCGCTGAGCGGCTGGTGCAGCTGCGGGACCAGCTGGACATGCTCGACGACGTGCGGGACCTCATCGAGCACGCCATCGCCGACGAGCCGCCAGTCGCGCTCACGGAGGGCGGCATTCTGAAGGACGGGTACCACCCGGAGGTGGACGAGCTGCGCCGCATCGCCCGGGACGGCAAGGCGTGGATCGCCCAGGTGGAGGCGCGCGAGCGGGAGCGCACCGGCATCAAGTCGCTGAAGATCGGCTACAACAAGGTCTTCGGCTACTACCTGGCGGTGACCAAGCCCAACCTCTCCCTGGTGCCCCCCGACTACATCCGGAAGCAGACCCTCGCCAACGAGGAGCGGTTCATCACGCCTGAGCTGAAGGAGCTGGAGGAGAAGGTGCTCCACGCCTCCGAGCGGGTGATGAGCCTGGAGTACGAGCTCTTCCTAGAGATCCGGCAGCGGGTGGCCGCGCAGGTGACCCGCATCCAGCAGTCCGCCCGGGCGGTGGCCGAGCTGGACGTCCTGGCCTCCTTTGCGGAGGTGGCCGCCCTGTACGGCTACTGCCGGCCCCTGGTGGACGACTCCACCGTCCTGGAGCTGAAGGGCTCCCGCCACCCGGTGCTGGAGCGGGTGATGGAGGAGGGCACCTTCGTGCCCAACGACCTGCTGGTGGACACCGGCGAGAACCGGCTGCTGCTCATCACCGGGCCGAACATGGGCGGCAAGTCGACGGTCATGCGCCAGGCGGCCCTGGCGGTGATCCTGGCGCAGGCGGGCTCGTTCGTCCCCGCGGAGTCGGCGCACATCGGCGTGGTCGACCGGGTCTTCACCCGGGTCGGCGCCTCCGACGACCTGGCCACGGGCCGGTCCACCTTCATGGTGGAGATGACGGAGGTGGCCAACATCCTGCACAGCGCCACCGAGCGCTCGCTGGTCGTCCTGGACGAGGTGGGCCGGGGCACCGCCACCTTCGACGGCCTCTCCATCGCCTGGGCGATCACCGAGCACATCCACCAGTCCATCGGCTGCCGGACGCTGTTTGCCACGCACTACCACGAGCTGTGCGAGCTGGAGGGCATCCTCTCCGGGGTCAAGAACTACTCCGTCGCCGTGATGGAGAAGGGGGAGGAGATCATCTTCCTCCGCAAGCTGATTCGCGGCGGGGCTGACCGCTCCTACGGCATCCAGGTGGCCCGGCTGGCCGGACTGCCGGGCGCGGTGGTGGAGCGGGCGCGGGAGATTCTCGCCACCCTGGAGGAGCAGGAGGGCGAGCGCAAGTCGCGCCGGGAGGCCGCGGCCCAGAAGCTCAGGCGGCAGCCCATGGTGCAGCTCAGCTTCTTCGAACCGAAGAAGGACCCGGTGGTGGAGGAGTTGCTCGGGCTGAACGTGATGGCCCTCACGCCCATCGAGGCGCTCAACATGCTGTATGCGCTGCAGGCCAAGGCGAAGGAGAACCGCTGACGCGCAGCCGCCCCTCGGAGGGTTCCGGGGGGCGGCTGTTGTCAGGCCGAAGGCTGGAAGAAGCGTCGGATGATCATGACCTGCCCGTAATGCGAGGCGAGGTGGAAGGGCAGGAGGTGGAGGAAGAAGGTGAGCGGCTGCGGGCGGCCGCCTGCGGAGATGGGGAAGCCGCGCTCCAGATCGGCCTCGGTGAGCTGCTCCAGCACGGCCGTGAGTTCGGCCCGGGCACGCTCCAGCTTTTCGGTGAGCGACTCCACCGTCTCCCCGGGATCGGCGAAGGCGATGGGCCCGCCGGGGGCCGGCGTGTACCTGTCGAGGAGCACCGCCTTCCTGAGGTCCGCCGGGGCCTGCTTGCCCGTGATCTGTTCGCACACGACCACCTCGGTGGCCGCGACGTGCAGCACGAGCGTGGCGATGCTGTTGGCGAATCCGGGGGGAACGTAGGCCAGCTGCTCGGGGGTGAGGTCGCGGATGGCGTTCTTCAGAGCACGGAGCCCGAATGCCAGTTGTTCGGAACAGGCGCGCGCTTCAGCGATCATGTGTCAACCTCCTTTACGCTGAGTCAGTATTCGGTCCGGGGCGTCAGAATCCTCCGACGCTGTGGGCCGCGGTGTGTGCCTGAGGCGAATCTGGGCGGCGGGCCGCTGGAGATACTGATTCCCTGACGGGCGCCGCGTCCGCCACGGCGGCGCCCGGAGGAACAGGTCGAGGAGGGAACGACGTGGATCTCATTCCGTGGCATCCCTTGCGCGAGCTGGAGCGCGTGCGTTCGCCGCTGGAGCGCTTCTTCGCCGATCCCGTCTTCGGCACGGGGATGACCTTCGGCGGTGCGATCAACGCCTTCCCGGTGGAGGTTGTGGAAGAGGGCAGCGACATCGTGGTGCGCTGCGAACTGGCCGGGCTCAACCCCGAGGACGTGGACGTGCGGATCACCGACCAGGGGGTGACCATCCGGGGCGAGCGGCGGGCCCAGGAGACCGACCGGCAGCGGGGCATGTACCGGTCCGAGCGCTTCTACGGCGCCTTCAGCCGCGCCGTCAGCTTCCCCGTTCCGGTGGACAGCGAGCAGGCGGCCGCGACGTTCCAGCACGGCCTGCTGGAGGTGAGGGCGCCGAAGCGAAACCCGGACGCTGGACCGGACGGGCGGCGGCTCAACATCACGCCGCTGCACTGAAACAGGGGGCTGTGTCCAGCCCCAATCTTTTTATGTGTAATCATCCGCCCGCACCTCACCTTCCGCCTCAGGCGTCAGACCATTAAAGAGAGACGCACTAAAGAGACGGTCCCTGCCCGGCCGGGCAGGGACCGATGAAACCGGGAGGAACGGGCGCAATGGAGCGGGTTAGGGGGCGGAGTACGCTGGGCTATCTCATGGTCACTGGTGCCGCGTGTCTGTGGGGAACCCTGGGGGTCGTGAGCCGGGGCCTGTACGACGGCGGCCTCTCTGCGCAGGCCGTGGTCACGGTGCGGGCGGGCGCGGCGGCTGCACTGCTCCTGGCCGCGATGCTCTTGCTCCGGCCGCGCGCTCTGCGCGTCCGCCTGCGGGACGTCCCGCTCTTCGCGGCCTACGGGCTGGTCAGCGTCGCCGCGTTCTACCTGCTGTACTTCGTGACCATCCAGCAGCTTTCGGTGGCCGCGGCTGCGGTGCTGCTCTACACGGCGCCGGCGTTCGTCGCGGTGGCGGCCGCCCTCACCCTGGGCGAACCGCTGACCCGGATCAAGCTGGCGGCCCTGGCGCTGACCCTGGCTGGCTGCACCCTCGTCGCCAAGGCCTACGAGCCGGCCGCCTTCAGGGGACAGCTCCTGGGGGTGCTCACGGGGCTCGGGGCCGGATTCACCTACGGCATGTACTCCATCTTCGGCAAGCACGCCCTGAAGCGCTACGACCCGTGGGTGGTGCAGACCTACTCGCTGCTGGCGGGGGCGGTCCCCCTGCTCCTGCTCTTCGGGCGTGAAGCCGCCCTGGCGGTCGCCCGCTCGCCCGAGGCGCTGCCTGCCCTCGCCTATCTCGCACTGGTGACCACCCTGGGGGCGTACGGCCTCTACCTGACCGGGCTGCAGTCGGTGGAGGCGAGCCACGCGGCCATTCTTTCCACGGTGGAGCCGGTGGTGGCTGCGGTCCTCGGGTTCCTGCTCCTGCAGGAGCCGCTCCAGCTTCCCCAGATGCTCGGCATCCTGCTGGTCCTGGGCAGCGCGGTGATGCTCAACGCCCGGGCGGGGGAGCCGGCCGGGGCTGAAGCAGCGGCTGGTCAGCCTCCGTCGGCGCTGTCAAGGAGACTCGGGAGGGTCGGCAGCGCCAGCGAGGTCTCCGGCGCGAAGAGCTCTCCCTCCCAGCCGGGCTCGCGGTAGAGCGGGTACGGGGAGAGGACCAGGGCCCGACCTCGCACCAGCGCGGCGATCAGCTGGTTGTGCACCCCGTCCACCAGGGCGATGCGCAGCGGGTCGGCGCCCTCATAGGCTACCTCCAGCACATGCGCCCGCTCGTCCGCCGCGTAGCGCCAGGCGGCCTCGTAGGCGGTGGGGCGCTTCTCCAGCAATGCAAGCAGGGGTTCCGTCCAGCCGGGGCAGAAGATGACGATGGCCTGCCGGTCCGGGCCGCTGAACTCGGCGGCCTGGGTGGGCAGGTAAGCGGGGGACGCGGTCAAGGCTTGACACTCCCTTTCGGATTCAAGTGGCGGCAGCCGGTACGGAACGTGCTCGCCGCACGCCAGGGAACGCCCCGTGAGCGCGGCGGTAACGGTGCCGTGGCTGACGACGATGACGCCGTGGCTCACCAGTGTGAACCAGGCCACCGCCCATCCTCCTCTGCGAACGCGAAATCCGTCATGCTCTGGCGTTTCGCCGCCCGCAGTCCGTCATCCTTCGCCCCTCGCCTGCCGAAATCCGTCAACGGAAAGGCTTGCCTCTGCATAGGAGACATGCCACAATGTGACGGTGGGGAGATTCCCTGGAGGAGTGAACAATCGCTGTGTTTACCTGGTGGCAATGGCTTCTCATCGTACTGGCCGCCCTCGGTGTGGCCTTTCTGATCCTCTGGCAGACACCCTGGTTCAAGATTCGCAAGTACGCAATCGACATCAAGCGCATTTATGACAGGCATAAGCTCCAGGAGAAGGCCGAACAGGCTCAGATGCTCGGCCAGAACCCCAACATGAACCCCGTACTTATGCGTGCGCAAACCGCTGCGGGAGATCATCTCCACCTACGAGGCCTTGATTGCGGACATGAACAAGATGAAGGTACCGCCGAAGGCCCAGCGGCTCCACGAGATGTCGCTCACCGCCGCGAAGGAGTCGCTGGCCATGTACCAGATGGCCGCGATCGGCGGCTTCCGGCAGAAGGCGATTCTGAGCCGGCAGAAGAAGGTCATGCAGCTTCAGGAGCAGATCGAGGCGGAGATGGAGAAGCTCTACGGCAAGCCCAAGGAGCCCAGGAAGAAGTGAGCCTGAAGGGCGGCGCCTCCGGCTGGGAGAGCGCCGCCGCACTGTCACTGCGCCCTGCCGGGGCCCGTTGTCGGAGGTGAGGATTTGCCCAGGATTCGGCTGCTCGACGAGCAGACGGCCAACCAAATTGCCGCGGGCGAGGTGGTGGAGCGGCCGGCCAGCGTGGTGAAGGAGCTGGTGGAGAACGCCCTGGACGCCGGTGCGAAGCGCATCGTGGTGGAGGTGAGCGGCGGCGGGCGGGAGCTCGTGCGGGTGAGCGATGACGGCGCGGGGATGCTTCCCGAGGACGCGCGCCTCGCCCTGCAGCGCCACGCGACCTCGAAGATTCGCACCGCCGAGGATCTGAGCGCCATCACGACCCTGGGGTTCCGGGGCGAGGCGCTGCCCTCCATCGCCGCGGTCTCGGAGTTCGAGCTGATCACCCGGCCCCGCGACCAGCTGGCCGGCTACCGCATCCTGGTGGAGGGCGGCCAGATCGTGGAGGAGGGGGAGCACGGCTGCCCCGCCGGCACCCGGGTGACGGTGCGGAACCTGTTCTACAACGTGCCCGCCCGGCTGAAGTACCTGAAGACCAACGCCACGGAGATGGCCCAGATCGGCGACATCCTGACCCGCCTCGCCCTGGCGAGCCCCGATGTTTCTTTCCGCTTCCAGAGCGGTCAGGCCCAGGTCTTCGCCACCCCGGGGACCGGCGACCTGCTGGCGGCCATCACCGCCCTGCTGGGGCGCGAGGTGGCGAAGGAACTCATTCCTGTGGATCACCGCACCGACGCCGCGCGGGTCTGGGGCTTCATCGGACGGCCCACCATCGCCCGGGCCGGGCGGAGCCACCAGTACTTCCTGGTCAACAAGCGGGCCGTCCGCACCATCGCCGCCCGCTACGCCCTGGAGGAGGCCTATGCACACCTCCTGCCCACCGGCCGCTACCCGGTCTGTGTCATCTTTATCGAAGTGGAACCGCACGAGGTGGACGTGAACGTCCACCCGACCAAGGCCGAGGTGCGGTTTCAGCGCGACCGGGAGGTGCGGGCGGCGGTTTACCAGGCCGCCCGCCAGGGGCTCGGCGCGGCCCTGCTGATTCCCGGCACGGAGGTCTCGCCCGACGGCGAGGTGCGGGTGCCGGACCGGAGCGCGGAGAAGGCGGCGGTTCAGCGGGGCTGGGTGCCGCCGGGCGCCGGGCGGCCCGGCGAGGGCGGCGGGCGTGCCGCGCCGCCGCCGTGGCGGGTATCGGCCGGCGCGGGCGCGGAGACTACCGCCCGGGAGGCCGAGAAGAGCTACCTTCCGCTGGGCGGCGTGCAGGCGGTCCTCTCGGAGCGGTCGGCGACTGAGGTCGTCGCGGCCGGCGCCCCGGCCATGGACCTGGCCGAAGCGGGCTTCGTGCCCCGTCCCGCTGACCCCGGCGAGCTGATCCGGTCGCTCAGGCCGCTGGGCCAGGTGCACCGCTCCTACATCGCCTGCGACGGCCCGGAGGGGCTCTACCTCATCGACCAGCACGCGGCTCACGAGCGGGTCTTCTTCGAACGGCTCTACGCGGCGGCGCAGGAGGAGGCCGCGGCCGTGCAGCCGCTCCTCTTCCCGCTGACCCTGGACCTGACGCCGGCGCAGATGGCCATCTGGCAGGAGAACGCCGCCATCTTCGCCGAGAGCGGGTTCGAGGCCGAGCCCTTCGGCGGAAGCACCCTGCTGATTCACGGGGTGCCCGCCGGGCTCGGGACCGACCACGTGGCCCGGCTGGTGTCCGATTTCCTCGACCGGCTTCAGGAGGAGCAGGTGGCGCCGGGCACGCCGGTGACCGACCGGCGCCGGCGCGTGCTGGCGGCGATGGCGGCCTGCAAGGCGGCCATCAAGGCGCGGGATGCGCTCCAGCCCGAGGACATCGCCGCGCTGCTCCACGACTTGGCGGCGTGCGCTTCGCCCGCCACGTGCCCCCACGGCCGGCCGACCATCATCTGCGTGTCAGTAGCCGAACTGGAGAAGAGGTTCAAGCGGTGAAACTGCCACTTGTGGTGCTGGTGGGCCCCACGGCGGTGGGCAAGACCGCCCTCTCGGTGGCGGTGGCGCAGGCCGTGGGGGCCGAGATCATTTCCGGCGACTCGATGCAGGTCTACCGGGGCATGGACATCGGCACCGCCAAGATCCGCCCCGAGGAGATGGGCGGGGTGCCCCACCACCTGATCGACATCAAGGAGCCGGACGAGGAGTTTTCGGTAGCCGAGT
Source organism: Bacillota bacterium (assembly GCA_023623185.1). Taxonomy (GTDB): domain Bacteria; phylum Bacillota; class Sulfobacillia; order Symbiobacteriales; family Symbiobacteriaceae; genus Symbiobacterium. Next base: position 2,802 of record JAMNXV010000131.1, on the reverse strand, counting down.
TTCAGGCCCGCGTGGACGAGCTGATCCCGGCGATCTGCGCCCGCGGCCGGCTGCCCATGCTGGTGGGGGGCACCGGCCTCTATGTGCGTGCCGTGGTGGAGAAGTACACCTTCACCCCGATGGAGGCCGACCACGAACTGAGGGCCCGGCTCCGGGAGGAGGAGGAGCGGCACGGCCCCGGCTACCTCCACGCCAGACTGGCGGAGGTGGACCCGGTCTCCGCCGCAAGGCTGCATCCCAACGACCTCCTCCGCATCGTGCGGGCCCTGGAGGTCTACGCGCAGACGGGCGTGCCGATCTCGGCCACGCAGACCGCAGCCGAGTCGGAGCCCCGGTACGACGACCTGATGATCGGCCTCACGATGGACCGCGCGCAGCTCTACGCCCGCATCGACCAGCGGGTGGATGCCATGCTGGCCGCCGGCTGGGTGGACGAGGTGCGCGGGCTCCTGGCCCGGTACCCGCCGCACGTGCGGTCGATGCAGGCCCTCGGGTACAGGGAGCTGGTGCTCTACCTGCGCGGCCTGCTCACCTGGGACGAGGCGGCGGCCCTGATCAAGCGGAACACCCGCCGCTTCGCCAAGCGGCAGTTCACCTGGTTCCGGCGGGAGCGGCGGCTGACCTGGCTGGATGTGACCGGGCCCGAGGCCCGCAACCGGGCGGTGGCGGAGATCGTCACACTGATAAGGGAGAAATGGCCCTGTAGAGAGAGGAAGGGGCGGATCGAGTGACAAAGGCGTCAGCCAGCCTGCAGGACGGGTTCCTCAACCTGCTTCGCAAGGAGAACATCCCCGTGACCATCTACCTGGTCAACGGGTACCAGTTGAAGGGGCAGATTCGCGGCTTTGACAACTTCACGGTGGCGGTGGAGTTCGAGGGGAAGGTGCAGCTCGTGTACAAGCACGCGCTGTCCACCATCACGCCGATGCGGCCGCTGCCGGTCACCGTGGCGCAGATCATGCGGGGCGAAGCGGGGCAGGAAGCGGAGGATTCGGAGTAGGAAAGCGGGACCGCCAGCGTGGCGGTCCCGCTTTCATCGCAGCCCCGGGTACTCCGGCCAGGGCCGCCCGGCGAGCGCGGCCACCGCGTCCTCCAGGTCGGCGCGCGTGATCGCCATCAGCTCCTCCCGGGTCGCGTCCGGCCGGTCGACGAGCCGCAGGGCCTGGCAGCGGATCGCCCGCTCGACCAGGTTGCGCATTGCGCGGGCGTTGCCGTGTTCGCCGGCGGTGAGCCACGCCTGGCCCCGGAGGATCTGCCGCAGTGCCGCACGCCCGTCGGGCGTGAGCTGGTAGTCCCGCCGGCGCAGCATCATCTCGCCGATGGCCACCAGCTCCTCCGCCGTGTAGTCCGGGAAGTGGAGAGTCAGCGCGAACCGGGAGCGCAGCCCGGGGTTCTGCCGCAGGAACCAGGCCATTTCGTCGGGATAGCCGGCCAGGATCAGCACCAGTTCGCCCCGGTGCTCCTCCATGGCCCGCACCAGATAGTCGATGGCCTCCTTCCCGAAGTCCCGCTCGCCGCCGCGGGCCAGGCTGTATGCTTCATCTATAAACAGAATACCCCCCGTAGCTTTGCGGACGATCTCCCTGGTGCGCTGCGCGGTGTGACCGATGTACTCCCCCACCAGGTCCGCACGCTCTACCTCGACCATGTGACCTTTGGGCAGTACACCCATTTCCTTCAGGAGGCGGCCCAGCAGCCGGGCCACCGTCGTCTTGCCCGTGCCCGGGTTGCCGGTGAAGATCATGTGCAGCGTGCTGGGCTCGCTGGCCAGCCCGGCCCGAGCGCGCCGGAGCTGAATCGCGATGTAGGCCTGCAGCTCCCTGACCAGCTGCTTCACCTGTCCGAGCCCGACGAGCCCTTCCAGCTCCCCGATCACGGCCTGGATCCGCCGCTGCTGGTCCTGGGCCGTGTCGGCGGGCTTGCCCTGCGCCCTGGGCGCGGCCGTGCGCCGCTTACGAAGTTCGATCGCCATCTGCAGGGCATCGGCCGGGGTGATGCGGCCCTGCCGGAGCCAGTTGCTGATCTCTTCCATGCGCTGGGGCTGTCGCACCCTGGCCATCGCACTCCACCTCGTGGGATGCATACGCACCAGGGTCCCTCCGCAGCATGAGGGCATGGCCAAATGCCGAAAAGTGGGAGGGAGGGGAGGCGGTGCGCGGGCCCCGCATGAGTTACAGGGGCTGCCAATTGTGATATACTATTGGCAAGAGGAGTTGCCACTCCGTTCCCAGAGCGGAGTGGTTCCGTATGCGCGGAACATCCGGCCGATGCCGCCGGTCTACATCACACAAGCGAAAGGTCGTGATGCCATGGTGCGTGCACGTCCGCCGTCCGAGATCGAGCACATGCGGTCGCGGATTGCCAGCAGACTGCGCGTGCTGGACGAGTTGCTGAACACACAGATGGAGGAGTATTTCTCGAGCCCCGGGAGCGAGGGGGGCGCATACAGCGTTCGCCCGCACCTGCGCCGCTACGTGGAGGTGGCCAGTCAGCTCCTGGAGAGGATGGCTGAGCAGGACGACGATGCTGCGCTGGACGTCGTGTTCATGGACATGCCCGTGACGCTGGTGGACGAGGCCGACGGTACCGAAGAGGTCTATACCGTGGTCGGTCCGGATGAGGGCGACCCGGCGAAGGGGCACATCTCCTGTCTGTCACCGCTCGGGCTGGCGCTTCTGCTCAAGCGGGTCAACGAGCGGGTGGTCATCGATGCCCCCGGCGGCCGGTTCACCTACCGGATTGCGGCTGTGGGGAGCGAGGCGATGAGGGATTGAAGAGCGGCGGGGAGATCCCCGCCATTTT
>JAMNXV010000081.1 GCA_023623185.1 Bacillota bacterium | reverse complement strand
CCGGGCCCCCGGGGCCCCCCCCCGCCGCCCCGTCGGCCCAATGGACGCAGACCGCGCAATGTGCTAGGCTAAAAAATATTATCATACTATAAGGAGGCAGTACCGGGTTGCAGATCCGCACCTGGCAGGCAGATCTGGTCTTGCTGGCGATCACGGCGATCTGGGGCGCCACGTTTCCCCTTGTAAAGAACGCCACCAGCCTCTCGGCTGGCGGCGTGCCCACGTACTGGTTCCTCGCGGCTCGCTTCCTCATGGCGACGGTCCTCCTGGCCGCCCTGTTCCGCCGGCGGCTGCGGGGCCTGCCCGCGGCCACCTGGCGCGCCGGCGTGCTCCTGGGGATCTTTCTCTTCGCCGGCTACGCGCTTCAGACCTTCGGCCTGGCCTACACCACCAGCGCGAAGGCGGCCTTCATCACCGGGCTGTCGGTGGTGATCGTGCCCGTCCTGTCGGTCGTGTGGCTGCGCAGCTCGCCCTCGCTGGGGGCCTGGCTGGGGGTCTTCACCGCCCTGGCGGGGCTCGCCCTCCTGTCGCTGGGCGACAGCCTGGCGCCCACGCGCGGCGACCTCCTGGTCCTGATGGGGGCCTTCGGCTTCGGCCTGCACGTGGCCGGCGTCAGCCGGTTCGGCCCCGCGCACGACCGCTATGCCCTGGCCGTCATCCAGCTCGGCACCGCGGGCGGCCTCTCCACCTTGCTGCACCTGGTCGAGCGCGGCACCGTCGGCCCGGGGGTAGACGGCGTACTCTGGTGGGAAGGACCGGCCCACGTCTTCGCGGCGGTCATCATCTGCGGGCTCCTCGCCACGGCTGCCGCTTACCTTCTGCAGAACCTGCTCCAGCCGTACACCACGCCCACCCACACGGCCCTGATCTTTGCGGCCGAACCGGTCTGGGGCGCCATCTTCGCCTTCCTGCTCGCGGGCGAAATCCTGTCGCCCCGCGGCTACCTGGGCGCGGCGCTCATCGTCATCGGCATGCTGCTGGCCGAACTGCCGGTGGGCCGGGGGCGGCAGGCCACCGCGAACTAGAAGCGGAACTGGCTCGCCTGCTGACGCAGGGTGTTGGCCATTTCGGCCGCCTTCCCGGCCAGCTCCACCAGCTGGTGCATGGTCGCCTGGACCTGCGTCGCGGACGCGCTCATCGCCTCCATGGCATGCTGGCCGGCCTGGGACTGCTGCTCCACCTGGCTGATGAGGTTCGTGACGGCCTTGGCGCTGGCCAGCATCTCCTCCGCCGTCGCCGCGTTCTCCTGCGCGATGGCGGAGAGCTGCACCGTGGCGTTCACCACATCCTGGCTGGCCGCGGCCATCTCTTCGGAGGCGGCGGAGATCGCCTGCGCCTCCGCCTGGGTGTCGGCCACGGCCTTCAGAATCCGCTCCAGCGAGGCGCCGGCCTCCGCGGAGAGCTGTACGCCCCGCTCCACGTCCTCGGTGCCGGCCTCCATGGTCTGCACGACGACCGCGGCGCTGGCCCGGAGCCCCTCAATCCGCCCGGCGATCTCGCCCGCAGCCGTGCGCACACGCTCGGCCAGGCGGCGCACCTCACCGGCCACCACGGCGAAGCCCTTGCCGTGCTCGCCCACCCGCGCCGCCTCGATCGCGGCGTTGAGGGCCAACAGGTCCGTCTGGCCGGCAATCTCGGCAATGAGCTGCAGAATCTCGTCCACCTGCTGCAGCGACTCGCTCAGCTGGCGCACCTGGTTGGACGCGTCCAGCACGCGGTCGCGCACCTGGTTCATCCCCTCGGCCGAGAGCCGCACCGCCTCGCCGCCCTGCTCGGCCGCCTCACGGGTGCGGGTGGCCGCCTCGGCCACCACCCCGGCGCTGTCCGCCACCTGCTCGATCGCCTCGGCCATCTGCCGGACGGTGGCCGCGGCCCGCTCCACCTCTTCCGCCTGCGACTGCGCGGCGGCGGCGACCTGGGAGGCCGCCTCCTCCACCTCACGGATGGCCCGCGCGCCGTCCGCAGCGTACTCCGCCTGCTGGGCGGCCATCGTGCGCACCGTCTCGATCTCCCGGGTGGAAGCCTCCGTCACCTCGTCGGCCTCGCGGGCGCTGCGATCCAGCCCGGCGGCCGCCTCGTCGAGGTCTGAAGCCGTCTGGGCGATGGTGCGCACCATCGCAGCCAGCTGCGTCGCCATCGTGTTGTAGGAGCGGGTGGCCTGTCCGACCTCATCCCGGCTGGTGACCACCACCGAGGTGGCAGACAGGTCGCCCTGGGCGACGCGGTGCATTGCCTCCTTCAGGCGGGCCAGGGGCTGGACGACCACCCAGGCGACGCAGGCGACGGAACGCGGCGAAGGCGGTAAGGGCCACGGGCAGCAGCGCCCAGGTGAGCAGGGTGGCCACTGTGCGAATCCCGAAGTTCCACTGCAGTGGATTCAGCAGGTGCGACAAGCGCATGTCTTTCCCCTCCGCGCACAGCACTATGACGGAGTAAACCGTACAATTCTAAATGTAACACATCTGACTTGGATATTGAAATATGTTTCCTGCCCTATCCGTTGATGTTCCCACGGCCTAATTGTTCGGTGACCCACCGCCACACATCCTCCCGCCCGGCACCGGTCTCCGCGGAAAAGAGGATCAGCGGCTCCGCGTCGCCCCCCACCCCCAGGTCCCGGGCGATCACCTTCAGATGCCTGGGCCAGGCAGTCCGCCCGATCTTGTCGGCCTTGGTGGCCACGCAGAGGCTGGGCAGGCGATGGTGCCGGATCCACTCGCGCATCGTGATGTCGTCGCGGCTGGGCGGGTGCCGGAGATCGACGACCTGCAGGATCCCGCGCAGGACCCCCCTCGTCAGCAGGTAGCCCTCGATCAGCCGGGCCCACTGCCGCCGCTGCGCCTCGGAAACGCGGGCAAAGCCGTACCCCGGCATGTCCACGAGGTAGAAGGCCCCGCTCTCCCGTGCCGCCTGGAGGGCCCCGCCGGTCAGGGTGAAGCGGTCAGGCCCTGCGCCCGCCGGGGGTGCGGCGGCCAGCCGGGGCTTCCCCTGCGGCCAGATACGGTAGAAGTTGAGCGTCTGGGTGCGGCCGGGGGTGTTGGATGTCCGCGCGAGCTTGCGATTCTGCACGAGGGCATTGATCAGCGACGACTTCCCCACGTTGGAGCGGCCCACCAGGGCCACCTCCGGCAGTTCGTCGGCGGGGAACTGGCTGGGCGCAGCCGCGCTCAGCACGAATTCAGCGTGTACTCCCATGGAACCCCTCCTCGTCCGGCCAGGGCCCGGCGCCGGGCCCCTTACCAACCATGCAGAAGGCGGGAGAAACCCCGGTAGAGGTTCCTCCCGCCCTTTAACTCATACGACAGGGCTGCTGGGATGCGTCCCTTCCACCCCGATGGCCTCGGGCGGCGGCAGGATCTGCTCATCGCCTTCCCTGGGCTCCAACAAGGCAACCCGGAGTACCTCGTCCATGTGGTCCACCAGATGCACATGCAACTTCTTCCGGACGTTGCCCGGAATCTCCTCCAGGTCCTTCTGGTTCTCCCGGGGCAGGATGATGTTGTTGATCCCCGCCCGGTGCGCACCGAGCAACTTCTCCTTGACCCCGCCGATGGGCAGGACCCGGCCGCGCAGCGTGATCTCGCCGGTCATGGCCACGTCCGCCCGGACGGGGCGGTTGGTGAGGGCCGAGACGACGGCGGTGGCCATCGCGATGCCGGCGGAAGGACCCTCCTTCGGCACGGCGCCCTCGGGCACGTGGATGTGGATGTCGTGCTTCGCGTGGAAGTCCTCCTCCAGCCCCAGGTCCCGGGCACGGGAGCGAATGTAGGAGAGGCCTGCCTGGGCCGACTCCTTCATGACCTCACCCAGCTTGCCGGTGAGAATCAGATTGCCCTTGCCCTTCATGAGCGAGACCTCGATGGGCAGGATGTCGCCGCCGGTCTCCGTATAAACCATGCCGGTCGCCACGCCGACCTGGTCCTCCTTCAGCCGCCTGCCCCACTGGTACCGGGGGGCCCCGAGGAAGGTGTGGAGGTTCTGCGTGGTCACCCGCACCGTCTGAACATCGTCCTTGGTCGCGATCTCCCGGGCGGCCTTGCGGCAGATGGTCGCGAGCTGCCGCTCCAGGTTGCGCACGCCGGCCTCGCGGGTGTACTCCCGCACGATGCTGCGGATGACGTTCTCCGAGACCTCCAGGTTCTCTTCCGTAAGCCCGTGGTCCTGCCGCTGCTTGGGCAGGAGGTGCCGCTTGGCGATCTCCACCTTCTCATCCTCGGTGTAGCCCGAGATGGTGATGAGCTCCATGCGGTCAAGCAGCGGGCGGGGGATGTTCCAGACCACGTTGGCGGTGGTGATGAAGAGCACGTCGGAGAGGTCGAACGGCACTTCGATATAGTGGTCCGAGAAGCTGTGGTTCTGCTCGGGGTCGAGCACCTCCAGCAGGGCCGACGCCGGATCGCCCCGGAAGTCGGACGACATCTTGTCGATCTCGTCCAGCAGGAAGACGGGGTTCCGGGAGCCCGCCTGGCGCATGCCCTGAATGATGCGCCCGGGCAGCGCGCCCACGTACGTGCGCCGGTGCCCGCGGATCTCCGCCTCGTCCCGCACGCCCCCGAGAGAGATGCGCACGAACTTGCGGCCCAGGGCGTTCGCGACGCTCTTGGCCAGCGAGGTCTTGCCCACGCCGGGCGGGCCGGCCAGGCACAGGATGGGCCCCTTCATCTTCTTGACCAGCTTGCGCACCGCGAGGTACTCGAGAATGCGGTCCTTGGGCTTCTTCAGCCCGTAGTGCTCGCTCTCCAGGACCTCCTCGGCCCGCTTCAGATCCACCTGATCCTCCGTGTAGGTGGACCAGGGCAGGCTGGTGATCCACTCGAGGTAGTTCCGCACGACCACGGCCTCAGCAGCCATGGGCGGCATCTTCTCGAAGCGGTCCACCTCGCGCAGGGCCTTCTCCTTCACCTCTTCCGGCATGCCCAGCTTCTCGATCTTCTCCCGGAAGGCCTCAGCCTCGGTGCCCCGGTCGTCGCGCTCGCCCAGCTCCTTCTGGATGGCCTTGATCTGCTCGCGCAGGTAGTACTCGCGCTGCGTCTTCTCCATCTGCTTGCGGACGCGCACGTTGATCTTGCGCTCGAGATCGAGGACCTCCATCTCCCGGCTCAGGATGTCGGAGACCCGCTCGAGCCGCTCCACCACATCGAAGGCCTCGAGCACCGCCTGCTTGTCCTTCATGTCCAGGTTGGTCAGGTACGCCGCGATGGTGTCGGCCAGACGGCCCGGCTCCTCCACCTGAACGGCGGTCACCAGCGACTCAGGCGGCACCTTCTTGGCCGACTTGATATACCGCTCGTACTGGCTGATCACCATGCGCATGAGCGCCTCGGCCTCGGCGCTGCGGGTCGTCGGCTCGGGCACCTGCGTCACGGCGACCCGCATATAGGGATCCTCGGCGACATAACGTTCAATGCGAGCCCGGGCCACGCCCTCAAAGACGACCTTGAACGTGCCTCCCGGAACCTTCACAACCTGCTTGATCTCGACAATCGTACCCACCAGGTAGATGTCGTCGGGCGTGGGCGTCTCGTTCTTGGCGTCCTTCTGCATGGCGAGAACCATGCGCCGGCCCTCGTTCATCGCGGCCTCCACCGCCCGCATGGACTTCTCCCGGCCCACCTCAAGCGGAACGATCATGGTTGGGAAGACGATCTGGCCCTTGAGCGGAAGCAAGGGCAGGTTCAGAAGCTGCTCTGTACGCTTGTTGGCCACCGGTCTCACCTCCTGGCAGTACCGCGTGTTCCCGATTCTATCATAACAAACCGGTTCAACCACTCGGCTCCTGACGGACCACTGTACGCGTTATATTAAGACGTTGCAAAGCGGCCAGAGGTGCGCCTGCACCTGCGAGAGGTTTGAACGGAAGTAGCTTTCGCTGCCCTCCACAGGAGTATGCGGGGCGGGGACTGCGTGAGTCCCCGCCCCGCCGCCGTCAAGGCTCGGCACCCGTGAGCGAGACCGCCGGCTGTGGCAGCGGCAGCTCGAAGACCGGCGCCGGGCGCGGCTCTTCCGCCGGTCGCGGCTCGTCCAGGGAAGCGGCCGCGGCCGCCGCAGCCCGCTCCGGCTGCACGTCGAAGGCCAGGGCGAAGACCTCCTCCAGCCGCTCCACCGGCACCACGCGGATGCCCGGCATGTGCGCAAAGGACTCCTGCCAGTTCTCCTGGGGAATGATCACCCGGGTGCAGCCGGCCTGGCGCGCCGCCTCCACCTTGGCCACCACGCCGCCCACCGGCTTCACCAGCCCCCGGATGGAGACCTCGCCGGTCATCGCGGTGCGGTTGTCCACGGGCCGGCCGGTGAAGGCGCTGTACGCCGCCACGGCGATGGCCACGCCGGCGCTGGGCCCGTCGACGGGCACGCCGCCGGGGAAGTTCACGTGAATGTCGAAGTCGCGCGGGTCCTCCTCCAGGTACTGCTTCAGCACTGTCAGCACGTTCTCCACCGAGCCCTTGGCCATCGACTTGCGGCGCATGGTCCGGCCCGGCGCGCCCATCTCCTCCTCGTCCACCACCCCGGTGACCGTGACCACCCCCTGCCCCGGGGCTTTCGCCGGCCGCACGTCCACCTCCAGCTCCAGCAGGTGGCCGACGTTGGGTCCGCTGACCGCCAGCCCGTTCACGCAGCCCACCAGCGGCTTGGCCGGTATGCGCCGGTCCGGGCGGGGCTGCAGCTGGCCGGAGTTGATCACCCACTCCACCTCAGACCGGGGAATGGTGCGCCGGCCGGTACCGGCGAGCGCCCCGGCCGCGATCTGCACGATGTTGACGGCCTCGCGTCCGGAGGACGCGTACCGCTTGATGACCTCCTCCGCGCCCGGCTCCAGGGCCATCCCCACCTTCTCGGCCGCCCGCCGGGCTACCTGGGCCACCTCGTCGGGGAGCAGCGGCCGGAAGAAGATCTCCATGCAGCGGGAGCGAATGGCCGGGGGAATCTCGTGGGGCAGACGCGTGGTGGCCCCCACCAGCCGGAAGTCCGCGGGCAGTCCGTTCAGGAAAATGTCCCGAATATGGGAAGGGATGTTGGGATCCTCCGGGCTGAAATACGCGGACTCCAGGAAGACCTTGCGGTCCTCCAGTACCTTCAGCAGTTTGTTCATCTGAATGGGGTGGAGTTCCCCGATCTCGTCCAGGAAGAGGATGCCGCCGTGGGCGCGGGTCACCGCGCCGGGCCTAGGCTGGGGGATGCCCGCGATGCCCAGTGGACCCGCCCCCTGGTAGATGGGGTCGTGAACGGACCCGATCAGGGGGTCGGCGATGCCGCGCTCGTCGAAACGGGCCGTGGTGGCGTCCATCTCGACGAAGGCGGCGTCAGGGCCGAACGGCGAGGCCGGGTTGCGCTTGGCCTCCTCCAGCACCAGGCGCGCGGCCGCCGTCTTCCCCACGCCCGGTGGGCCGTAGATGATCACGTGCTGCGGGTTCGGGCCGCAGAGCGCCGCCCGCAGGGCCCTGAGCCCCTCCTCCTGCCCGACGATCTCGCTGAAGCTGGCGGGGCGCGTCCGCTCCGAGAGCGGCTCCGTCAGGCTGATCGCCCGCAGGCGCCGCAGCCTATCCATTTCCTTGCGCGACTCGCGTTCGACGGCGAGCCGGTTTCCCTGCTGGCTCCGCAGCAGGTTCCAGAAGTAAACGCCGATCACGATGGCGAAAAGCACGTGGATGATTGTAAGAATGCCGCCCAGGGCCATGCTTGGAAACCCTCCTCCGCATCCGTGTTGGGCACCAGCCGCAGCGCCGGTCTTCCGCGGCGTTTCTCAGGTAGTATTCCGCTTCCGGATGGGCCGAATGCTGGATGAACGTTCCGCACATGAAAAGAGCCCCAGTGGTCATTTCAACCACTGGGGCTCGCAGCTGCCTGAAATCAGGCCGACTCCTCCTTCTTGGCGCGCCGGCTCTTGGCATCGCCCACCGGCACCAGAATCGGCTCTTCCTTCTTCAGCACGACGTCCTTGGTGATGATGCACTTCGCGACGTCCGTGCGGGAGGGCGCCTCGTACATGACATCGGTCATGATGTCCTCGATGATCGAGCGCAGGCCCCGGGCGCCCGTGTTGCGGCGCATGGCCTCGTGGGCGATGGCCCGGACCGCCTCCTCCTCAAACTCCAGCTCGATGTTGTCCATCTGAAGGAGCTTCTGGTACTGCTTCACCAGGGCGTTCTTCGGCTCCTTCAGGATGCGCACCAGCGCGTTCTCATCCAGAGCGTCCAGTGTGACGATGATCGGCAGGCGGCCGACGAACTCCGGAATGAGCCCGAACTTCAGCAGGTCTTCGGGCAGAATCTGCCGCAGCAGCTCGCCGACGTTCTGCTCCTGCTTCGACCGGATGTCCGCGCCGAAGCCCATGCCGCGCCGACCGACCCGGTTGGCGATGATCTTGTCGATGCCGTCGAAGGCGCCGCCGCAGATGAACAGGATGTTGGTGGTGTTGATCTGGATGAACTCCTGGTGCGGGTGCTTGCGCCCGCCCTGCGGCGGCACGGAGGCGACGGTGCCCTCCAGGATCTTGAGCAGGGCCTGCTGCACGCCCTCGCCCGAAACATCGCGGGTGATGGACGGGTTTTCGGACTTGCGGGCGATCTTGTCGACCTCGTCGATATAGACGATGCCCCGCTCGGCCTTCTCGATGTCGTAATCGGCGGCCTGAATGAGCTTCAGCAGGATGTTCTCGACATCCTCGCCGACGTAACCCGCCTCGGTCAGCGACGTCGCGTCCGCAATGGCGAAGGGAACGTTCAGGATCTTGGCCAGGGTCTGCGCCAGCAGGGTCTTGCCCGAACCCGTGGGCCCCAGCATCACGATGTTGGACTTCTGGAGCTCAACATCGTCCACCTTGTTGCCCAGGTTGATGCGCTTGTAGTGGTTGTACACCGCCACGGCCAGGGTGCGCTTGGCGCGCTCCTGCCCGATCACGTACTGGTCGAGAATGGCCTTGATCTCAGCCGGCTTCGGTACGGTTCGCAGGTCGATGTCGACCTCTTCGCTGAGCTCCTCCTCGATGATCTCGTTGCAGAGCTCAATGCACTCATCGCAGATATAGACGCCGGGCCCAGCGACAAGCCGCTTCACCTGGTCCTGGTACTTGCCGCAGAACGAGCACTTGAGCTGGCCCTTGTCCTCACCCGTGAATTTGAACATTCCCCCACCCCTTTTCCTTAGCGTGCGGAGCGGCTCGCTTTCTCCCTGGGGTGCAGCACCTCATCGACCAGGCCGTACTCCACAGCCTCCTGCGCCGACATCCAGCGGTCGCGCTCGGTGTCCGCCAGAATGCGCTCCACCGGCTGGCCGCTGTGCTTGGCGAGGATTTCAGCCATGAGCTGCTTGGTCTTGACAGCCTCCCGCGCGGTAATCTCAATGTCGGTGACCTGACCGCCCACCCCGCTCAGGTGGGGCTGGTGAATCATCACCCGGGCGTTGGGCAGCGCGTAGCGCTTGCCGGTTCCGGCCGCCAGGAGCAGGGCGCCCATGGAGGCGGCCATTCCCACAACAGTGGTATTCACCGGCGGCCGGATGTGCTGCATCGCGTCGTAAATGCCCAGACCGGCGCTGACCGAGCCGCCCGGCGAATTGATGTAAAGGTTGATCGGCTTGTCGGGATCATCGCTCTCGAGGAAGAGGAGTTGGGCGATGACGACGTTCGCCACCTGATCATCAACAGGCGTGCCCAGGAACACGATGCGGTCCTTCAACAGGCGGCTGTAAATGTCGTAGGAGCGCTCGCCGCGGTTCGTCTGCTCGATGACGTACGGAATCAGGTAGCTCATAGTCTGACCTCCTCCACCCGATACTTATACCGCAACTGGCCGATTCAGGCAGCGGAGTTAATCTCAACCAGGTGTTCGACCGTCTTCTGCTTCAGGAGGTCGCTGCGGAGCCGGGCCCGGTAGACCGCGCTCTGCCGGAGCTGCTTGATGTAGGACTGCTGGTTCGGGTACAGGGCCAGGAGCCGGTCAAACTCCGCCTCCAGCTCGGCGTCGGTCACGGTCAGACCCACCTGCTTCGCAACCGCGGACAGCACCAGGTCCACCTTCACCGACTTCGTCGCCTGGGGCCCAAACTCGTTGTGAAGGTCCTCATGGGTCTTGCCCGTAATCTGGTGCCACAGTTCCAGGGTAATCCCCTGGTGGGCCAGCTGGTGCTCGAAATCGTGGATCATGTCGTGAACCTTGTCGTGCACCAGCACCTCGGGCACCTCGACGGATGCCTCGTCGGCCACGGCCTCGATGATCTTGTTGCGGAACTCCTGCTCCGCCTTCTCCGCGGCGGCCTCACTGAGACGATTCTTGATGTCGGCCCGAAGTTCCTCCACGGTCTTGAAGGGGCTCACCTGCTGGGCGAACTCGTCGTTCAGCTCGGGCAGCTCCTTCTTCTTCACCTCGTGCACCGTCACCTTGAACACGGCCGGCTTGCCCGCCAGGTGCTCGGCGTGGTACTCCTCAGGGAACGTGACATTGACGTCGCGGGTCTCGCCGGCCTTCGCGCCGACCAGCCCCTCCTCGAAACCGGGGATGAAGCTGCCCGAACCGATCTCGAGGGTGTAGCCCTCGCCCTTGCCGCCCTCGAAGGGCTCGCCGTCGATGAAGCCCTCAAAGTCGATGACGGCGAAGCTGCCCTCGGCCACCTCGCCCGACTCGTCGGTGACCAGGGTGGCCAGCCGCTCCCGCAGGGCGTTCAGCTGCTCCTCGACTTCCTCGTCGGTGACCTCGGGCACTTCCTTCTCGATGCCGAAGCCCGACAGCCGGCCCAGGGTCACCTCAGGGGTCACCTGAACCTTGCCCTTGAAGATGAAGGGCTGGCCTTCCTCAGCCTGCACCACTTCGATCTCCGGCTGGGCGATCGGCTCGATCTGCCCCTGCTCCAGCGCCTCGCTGTACGCGCGGGGAAGAAGCTGATCCACGGCTTCCTGGACAAGCGCCTCCTTGCCGTAGACGCGTTCAAAGATGGCCCGCGGCGCCTTCCCCCGGCGGAAGCCCGGAATGGTCACCTGCCGGTTCATCTTCCTGAACGCGGCCTCGACCGACTTGGAGAATTCAGAGGCCTCCACCTCTACTTCAAACTGCATCCAGTTTTTTTCTAACTTGTCCCAGGTCGCCTTCATCTGGTTTCCCCCTCAATTATTCAGTATATGGCCACCACATGCTGGCCATATACGCTACATTCAGCCAGATCTTGTGGCTGCAACTCAGGTATTATACCATGCTGCAGCCGCGCAGACAACGAAGGTCTCGCGTGTCTATAAGACGTCTCGCGCATGCGGCGAGGTTCGGAGCTGCCTCGCGTTTGGACCTTGCCTCTCCCGATCTGGATACGTCAGCCGAGCACCCAAATAGTCCCTTCGTGCCAAATCCGCACACTTTCGTCTAAGGTGCCTTGCGGGCCCGGGCTGGCCGCTGTAAACTGGCGGTGTATACCCCTACGGGTACAGGTATTGCTGGATGAGGAGGGTCTCAGATGGCAGCATTATCACGGCGCAGCTTCCTCAGGCGCTCCGTGGCAGCCGGCGCGGTGGGGGCCGGCATCCTCTACGGCCTGACCGGCCGCGCGGAGGCGGCAGGGTCGGGTACGGTCCCGATGGGATCGGTCATCGACCTCACGCGCTGCGACGGCTGCAAGGGGGAAGCGGTGCCGGCCTGCGTGGCTGCGTGCCGGACCAAGAACGCCGACCGGTTCCCGGAACCCGTACAGCCCATCCTGGACTACTGGCCCCAGAAGAAGCACGAGGACTGGTCGCAGCAGCGCGACGTGATCACCCGGCTCACCCCCTACAACTGGACCTACGTGGAGACGGTGACCGTGGAGGTGGACGGCGTAGCGCAGGAGGTATCGGTGCCGCGGCGGTGCATGCACTGCGAGAACCCGACCTGCATGAGCCTCTGCCCGTTCTCCGCCATCGAGCAGCATGCCAGCGGCATGGTGGAGATCCACCAGTCGGCCTGCATGGGCGGCGCCAAGTGCCGCGACGTGTGCCCCTGGGGCATTCCCCAGCGGCAGGCCGGGGTGGGCCCCTACCTCGACATCGCCCCGCAATACCTGGGCGGCGGCGCCATGTTCAAGTGCGACGGCTGCGTGGACCTGTTGGAGGCCGGCGAGACGCCGGCGTGCGCAGCGGCCTGCCCGCGTGGGGCCATCACGTTCGGGCCCCGGGAGGAGATGCGGGCCCTGGCCCGCCGCAGGGCCGAGGAGATCGGCGGCTACATCTACGGGGAGACCGAAAACGGCGGTACCTCTACCTTCTATGTGTCCAAGATTCCGTTCGAGCTGATCGACGCAGCGATTCGCAAGCGCAAGGCGGAGGAAAGCGACACCAGGCCCGGCCGTCCGGGCATGCCGGTGGGCGTGGGCAACATGCTGGACACTCCGACCGGCCTCGCGCTCTCCATGCTCATCGCCCCCGTGGCCGGCGTGGCGGCCGCGGTGGCCGGGGCGGCCCGTGTGATGAAGAAGGGGGATGACGCGTGAGAATGGCAAGGCGACCTCAGGTGCGCCGGCACACCCTGTCCGACCGTGTGGTCCACTGGGGCGTGGCGCTCTCCATCTTCCTGCTGCTCTTCAGCGGCTTCGGCCAGATGCCCATGTACAAGCGCTACAAGGTGGCGGACCTTCCGGGCCTGGCGTGGTCGGCGGACTACGGCGCTACCCTGCTCCTGCACTACATCGGCGCAGCCGTCCTCATCGGCGTGGCGGCCTACCACGTGCTGTTCAACCTGCGCACGCGGCGGCTGGGCCTCCTGCCCCGCCGGGGCGACCTGAAGGAGTCGGTCCAGATCATCGCCGCGATGCTCACCGGCAAGCCAGAGCCCCCCTCTGGCAAGTTCCTGGCCGAACAGCGGCTCGCCTACGCCTACATGGCTGCAACGGTGCTGCTGCTCATCCTGACCGGCCTGGTGAAGGTCATCAAGAACCTGCCGGGCGTCTCGCTGCCGTACGCGGTCCTCAAATGGAACACCGCCCTGCACAACATCGGCACGGGGCTCATCATCCTCGGGATCGTGGCTCACCTGGCCGCCTTCCTGCTCCGCCCCAACCGGCCGCTGGTCAAATCGATCTTCACCGGCACGGTCGACGCCGAGTACGCCCGGAAGCGGCACCCGCTCTGGAACCCGCCGCCGGCCGAGTGAGCAAATTGAACCGGCCCCCCGCCCGGGGGGCCGGTTTCCTTATGTGAGCGTCCTAGCCCTGCAGCAGCCGCTGCATCCGCACCGCCTCCGCGGCCGGGAACAGGGCGTATCCGCCCGTGAGGCTGGACACGGTGAAGCCCCGCTGCATGAGCACCCGGGCGGCCACGTAGGCAGTTGCACCCGTGCGGTCGTAGACCACCGTCTCGCGCGCCGGGTCGAGCTCGCCGATGCGGCTGCGCAGCTCGTCCACCGGGATGTTCACGGCGCCGGGCACCGCGCCCATCTCAAACTCGTAGGAGTTGCGCACGTCGACCACCTGCAGGTCCTCGCCGGCCTCCAGCCGCTCCAGCAGCCGCTCCGGCGTGATGACACGCAGGGCGCCCCGCCGGATGTTCTGCGCCACCATGCCGGCCACGATGGCCGGGTCCTTGGCGGAGCCGAAGGGCGGCGCGTACGCCAGGTCCAGGCTCGCCAGCTGGTCCACGGTCATCCCGCCCAGGATGGCTGTCGCATACACATCCGTCCGCTTGTCGACGCCGCTCGCGCCGATCACCTGGGCCCCGAGCAGCCGGCCGGTGCCCTCCTCAATGACCAGCTTGCTCATCAGCTCCTGCATGCCGGGGTAGTAGTCGGCGTGATCGCCGGAGACCGTGTAGCTGGTGTAGACCTGAAACCCCTCCCGCCGGGCCGCCTTCTCGGAAAGGCCCGTGCAGGCGGCCACCACGCTGCCCACCCGCACGATGGCCGTGCCGATCGCCCCGGGGAAGGTGAGCGAGTCGCCCGCGGCGTTGGCGCCGGCCACCCGCCCCTGCTTGTTGGCCGGGCCGGCCAGCGGGATCAGGGCAGGCCGCCCGGTCACCAGGTGGATCGTCTCCACGGCGTCGCCGGCCGCGTAGATGTCGGGATCGCTGGTCTGCATCCGCTCGTTGACCTGGATGCCCCCGGTGGGCCCGATGGCCAGGCCGGCCTCCTTCGCCAGCCGGGTATCCGGCCGGACGCCCAGCCCCAAAATGAAGAGATCGCCCTCGACCTCGCGGCCGCTCTCCAGCCGGACCGCCGTCGCGCGGTCGCTGCCGGCGAAGGCCGCGATGCCGTCGCCCGTGATGACCTCCACGCCCATCTGCTCCAGGTTCAGCTGCACGAAGGCCGCCATCTCCGGATCCAGCGGCGGCAGCACCTGGTCCGCCTTCTCCACCAGCGTCACGGAGAGCCCCAGGCCCACCAGGTTCTCCACCATCTCCAGACCGATGAAGCCCGCACCCACCACCACGGCCCGGGTCGGGTTCTCCTGCTCCACCAGCTGCCGGATGGCAACGGCGTCCGGAACCGTGCGCACCATGAAGATGTTGGGCAGATCGATGCCCGGCAGCGGCGGCCGGATGGGAACCGAGCCCGGCGCCAGGATCAGGGCGGTGTAGCTCTCGGAGAACTTCTCGCCGGTCTCCAGGTTTCGCACGGTCACGCGCTTTGCGGCACGGTCGATGCCGATGACCTCGTGGTTCACCCGCACCTCCACGTTGAAGCGGGCCTTGAAGCTCTCCGGGGTCTGAAGCAGCAGGGCCGAGCGGTCGCCGATCTCCCGGCCCACGTAGTAGGGCAGCCCGCAGTTGGCAAACGAGATGTAGGGACCCTTCTCAAACAGGATGATCTCGGCGTGCTCATCGGTGCGCCGGGCCCGGGCCGCAGCCGTTGCCCCGCCGGCCACCCCGCCGACGATCACGATCTTGCGCTGGGACATCATTTTCTCCTCCCTGATTGCATGCACTCACGCCTATCATATACTATACCCCCCAGGGTATTGCAACCCCTTGCTTTACCGGTACTGGTAGGGGTATTATGGCCTTGTTGAGGTTTTGCAAAGCGAGATCACACGAAAGGGCGATGGTTCGTGTTTGGTTTTGGACTGCGCATGGAATCCATCAGCACGGCTGAGCTGCAGGCGCGCCTGGAAAGGGGCGAGAAGCCGAAGATCATCGACGTGCGTGAACCCTGGGAGTACAACGAGGGGCACGTTCCAGGGGCGCTCCTGAAGCCCCTCGGCCAGATTCGCACCTGGGCGCGGGAGCTGGACAAGAACGAGGAGATCCTGCTGATCTGCCGGACGGCCAGCCGCTCCGCCGTGGCTTACCAGTTCCTGAAGCGGCTCGGGTTCACCAATGTGAAGAACGTGTCGGGCGGCATGGTGACCTGGCGCGGCAAAGTGGCCCGGTAATCGAGTAGGAGGGGGCGGCCTGATGCCGCCCCCCTTCGTCTGCCGGCGCCGCTACCGCCTCGCGGAGAACGCCATGCGCCGGTAGGTGTGCCTTCTGCCCTTCACGGCCAGGCAGTAGGCCAGGATGTTCTCGGGCACCGAGACGCCGAAGTAGCCGGCGTCGCCCAGGTGGTGCAGGTCGACCCCCGCCATCTTGGCGTTCAGGGCCAACTGCCGGATGGTGCCCTCGTCCGCTCCCTCCTGGGAGGTGCCGATCGCCGACATCGCCAGGGCGCCCTTGCGCTGGGCCGCCTGCACGCAGGCGCGCACCTCGCCCACGGTGCTGCCCGGCACCGTGCCCGGCGCGGGCACCAGCAGCACGTCGGCGCCGGCGTCCACGAACGCCTCGGCCTCCTCGGGGGTGATGAGTCCCCCGCCGGCGGAGAGGCCGGCGCCGGCGGCGTGCATGCGGCCCGCGATCACCGCGGCCCGGTCGCCCACGGCCTCCTTGATGCGCCGGAGACTCTCCAGGATGCCCGCGTTGGTCACCATGGTGCGGGGATTCCCCGTCAGGCAGATGAAGTCGGCGCCCTGCTCCACCGCACGGAGGGCGTTTTCCGGGGTGGCCCTGCGGCCGGGCGGGACCAGGTCGCTGGGCTCCAGGTTCACCCCGACCGGCCGGCCGACCAGCGTCTTCAGGTCCCGGCAGGTCTGTCCCCTGCCCGGCTCTCCGGGCAGTCCGAGGATCGTCGGGTCTTCGCAGTCGTAGCAGTTGAGCAGCAGGATGTCCGCGCCGAAGGCAGCCGCGAGCTCCGCGTTGCTGACGCCGTCCACCAGCGGCGGGGCCACGACCACCGTCTCGGCCACCACCAGGCGGCCTTCAGAGAGCCTGATGCCCTCCAGCAGCGCGTCGCGCGTGAGTTGCGTGAGCGCCGAGGGCGGCAGATCAAGGAGTCGCATCGCCTTTCCTCCTTTCCCGGAGCCGGCAGACGGCGTCCCGGCCGGCCACGACGGGTCCGTCCGCCACCACCTCGACCTGGCGGTCCGCGCCGGCGTTCAGCACCACCAGGGGGCTCACCGGCGAGCGGGCCTCCGCCCGCAGGGCCTCCAGGTCCAGGCGGATCAGCGGCTGGCCCGCCTCCACCCGGTCGCCCAGCCCGACCAGGGGGCGGAAGACGCCCCTGGCCCGGCTGCTGTCGACGCCGAGATGAAGCAGGATCTCGGCGCCCGAGTCCGTCCTCAGGGCCACCGCGTGGCCTGTGGGAAACAGGGCAGCCACCTCGCCGGCGACCGGGGCAACGGCCACGTCGCCGCTGGGATCGATGGCCAGGCCGTCGCCCAGCAGCCGGCCGGAGAACACCGGGTCGGGAACGTCATCCAGCGGCACGGCGCGGCCGGTGATCGGGGCCAGGAGGGTGACCGCGGGCATCTAGATCATGTCCTTCATGATCTGTTCGATGCGCTCGGCGGAGGTGCCCAGCACCACCTGCACCACCTGGCCGACCTTCATGACGCCCACGGCCCCCAGCGACTTCAGCCGCTTGTCATCCACAGCGCCGGGGTTGTCGACCACCAGCCTGAGCCGGGTGATGCACGACTCGAGCTCCATGATGTTCTCCTTGCCGCCCAGGGCGGCCAGGATCTCCTGCGCCTTGGTCCTGTCGTCCATCACGATCACTCCTTCGTTTTCTATCCATACATCAGACGCCTGGTCAGACGCTCGGTGCGCCGCTGTCGTCCACCTCCCGGCCGGGCGTCGGGATGTTGAACTGCACGATGGCCCACCGGAAGATCACGTAGTAGAGCACCCCGAAGACCAGGCCGATGGGGATCAGCATCCAGGCGTTGTCCGAGGCGATGCCGTAGTTCAGGACATAGTCGATCAGGCCCGCGGAGAAGGTGAACCCGTGGTGGATGTCCAGCAGCTGCGCGACCGCCATGGAGATCCCGGCCAGCACAGCGTGGATGACGTAGAGCAGCGGCGCCACGAACATAAAGGCGAACTCGATCGGCTCCGTGATGCCGGTCAGGAACGAGGTGAAGGCCGCCGAGAGCATGATGCCGCCCACCCGCTTGCGGTTCTCCGGCCGCGCGGCGTGGGTCATGGCGAGGGCTGCGCCGATGAGGCCGAACATCATGATCGGGAACCAGCCGGCCATGAAGAAGCCCGCGCTCGGGTCGCCGGCGAAGAACCGGTTCAGGTCGCCGGTGGCGATGGTGCCGTCGGCCTTCGGAAACTCGCCGAAGACGAACCAGACCAGGCTGTTGATGACATGGTGCAGCCCCAGCGGGATCAGGAGCCGGTTCAGCAGGCCGAATACCCCGACGCCGAGGGCCCCCGCCGCCACCAGCCACTCGCCGACGAGCCCGATTCCGTGCTGGATGGGCGGCCAGATGAAACCGAAGACGAGGCCGAGCAGGGTGGAGACGCCGGCGGTGATGATGGGCACGAAGCGCCGGCCGCCGAAGAAGCCCAGGTAGTCCGGCAGCTTGGTGTCCTTGAAGCGCACGTACATGTTGGCGGCCAGAATGCCGCCGATGATGCCGGCCAGGACGCCCATGTTGATCTCGTCATTGATGGTCACGGCGACCTTGGTGATGACGAAGTAGGAGACCACGCCGGAGAGTCCGGCCACGCCGGAGTCCTTGGCCAGGCTGACCGCGAGGCCCACCGCGAAGAGCAGGGGCAGGTTGCTGAAGATGGCGTCGCCTGCCTGCGCCATCCACGGCCAGTCGAGCACGTCGGGCTGACCGAGCCGCAGGAGCAGACCGGCCGCGGGGAGGACCGCCACGGGCATCATGAGACCCTTACCAACCTTCTGCAGCTGAGCAAGCATCCTCCAGACCTCCTTCTCACAGCATGTTGTTGTAAGCCAGGACCGGGAGCTGCAGTCACCTGTCGCCTTTCCCCCCTTCCCCCGTTTCCCGGGCGAAACAGAAAGCCAGCCAGAGCGCCCCACCACCCGCGCAGGTGCCGGGACTCCTCTGGCTGGCTCATGCCCGTTTACGGTCAACGGTAACACGCCAGCTCCGCGAGTCACTGAGTCAGGTTTTTCAAGCGAAGGAGATGCAGGGCCAGGTACCCCACCTCGTCGTCGCTCACCGGGCGGCCCAGCCGCTGGGCCATGTAGTCGCCCAGCCGGCGGGCCCGGGCGAACGCTTCGGGGTACTCGCTGCGAATGCGGTCCAGAACCGGGTTCGTTTCACCCTTTCCCGAGACGATCAGCTCGATCGCCAGCCTGAGATGGAGCAGGACGCGCGCCAGGCGCGGATCGTTCTCGGACCAGGAGATGCCCGCCTCCTCGGCCAGAAATGCGGCCGACTCACGGATCAGGGCCTGGTGGCGCGCCACGGCCTTGGGCGACTCCCTGCGCCGCGCCCCGAGAAGGTGCAGCGCCAGAATTCCCTGCTCCTCCTCCGGCAGCGTCACGCCAAGCCGGGCCGCGATCATCCGGACCGCCTGACCGGCCAACTCGTACTCCTCGGGGTAGAGCAGCTGAATCTGGGCCAGGAACGGGTTGGGGATCGGCATCCCCTGCCGGACCCGGTCCACCGTCGCCGCCAGGTGTTCCGCCAGCGTGAGGTGGGCCTCCTCCCCCAGGGGGCCGAACCGACCGGCGGCCAGGTGGAGAATCTCCTCGGCCACGCCGATCACGCTGCCCGAAATGGTCTCCGTCAGGCGCAGGAACCGCTTGCGGTTCCGGCTCTCATCCAGCCGGAAGACCTTCTCGATGCGCGGATCGTCGGGGCTGACAGGGCCCGAGACCTGGAACCCCAGCCCCCGCCCCACCACCACGACCTCCTGGCCGGACGCCAGGTCGTACGCGAGCAGGACGTTGTTGTTCAGGGCCTTCAGGGGTTGCAAGCGGCAGTCCCGGTTGGTCTCCATGTGACATGGTATTCCCCTCGGTTTGCAAAATTCCTGCTAGGGCGGCTGTCTGAGTATATAAACGTTACGCCACACGAATTCACGCGCCTCCCACGCGCCTCCTTTGGAAGTCGGATGCGCTGCGGGCACCGCCCTCGGGGGATCACCCTAGATACCCCTCCGCCTTCGGTTCAGCTCACCTGCTCCGGAAGGGCCCGTTTTCGGCAAACCCGCGGAGCGGCTGCGCCGGACCCATTACAAACGGATTACAATGACCTTGGCATGTGAAAGGGTGAACAAATATGACGGCACAGCGTACCCCCTCGAGCCAACGCCTGCATATCGCCTTCTTCGGCCGGCGCAACGCCGGCAAGTCGAGCCTGATCAACGCCCTGAGCCAGCAGGCGGTCTCGCTCGTCTCCCCGGTGGCCGGCACGACCACCGACCCGGTGCGGCGCCCCATGGAGCTGCACCCGCTGGGGCCTGTGGTCCTCATCGACACGGCCGGCATCGACGACGAAGGGGAGCTCGGCCGGCTCCGGGCGGCGCGCAGCCTTCAGATCCTGGACGAGACCGACCTCGCCGTTCTGGCCGTCCCCGCCGGGGAGGAGCCGGGCGAGGCCGACGCGCGGCTGGTGGAGGAGCTGAAGCGGCGCGGCACGCCCGCCGTCGGCGCGGTGACCATGGCGGACCGGGATCCTGCAGGCGCCGTGGCCCAGGCCGAGCGCCTGGCCGAACGCTTCGGCTTCCCGTTCTGGGCGTGCAGCAGCGTGGGCCCGCCGGGCGTGGCGGCGCTCCGGCAGCGCATCATCGCGGCCGCTCCCGTCGATCCGTCGGAAGTGCCGCTGCTCGCGGACCTGATTGCGCCCGGCGACCTGGTCGTCCTCGTGGTGCACCTCGACGCGGGCGCACCCAAAGGGCGGCTCATCCTGCCGCAGGTTCAGGCGATCAGGGAAGCGCTGGATGCCGGGGCCGTCGCCGTCACCGTGCGGGAACCGGATCTGGCCGGCGCGCTCCGCGCCCTGGGGCGCCGCCCCGCCCTCGTGGTCACGGACAGCCAGGTCTTCGGGCCAGTGAGCAAGGTCGTGCCGTCCGAGATCCCCCTCACCTCGTTCTCGATCCTCATGGCGCGGCACAAGGGCGACCTCGCCGAGCTCGTGAGGGGGGCCAGGGCAATCGACAAACTTCGCCCCGGAGACCGGGTGCTCATCGCCGAGACCTGCACCCACCACCAGCAGAAGGACGACATCGGCACCGTCAAGATTCCGCGCTGGCTGCAGGAGCGGGTGGGCGGCAAGCTCCAGTTCGAGTGGGCGCACGGCCGGGAGATGCCCGCGGACCTGGAAGCGTACAGGCTCATCGTCCACTGCGGCGGCTGCATGGCCAACCGGAGGCTGATGCTGAGCAGGATCCGCCGGGCGCAGGCCGCCGGTGTGCCCATCGTCAACTACGGCGTCTGCATCGCGCATCTGCACGGGATCCTGCCCCGTGCCCTGACGCCGTTCCCGGAGCTGGGCGAGTTGATGGGAGGGAGCGCAGGATGATGCGGAAGGATGTGTCAGCGCTGATCCAGCGCGCCGAAGCCGGGGCGGATCTGGCCCGCGAGGAGCTCGCCTGCCTGCTCAGCCTGGAGGGCGAGGGGCAGAAGGCCCTGTTCGCCGCGGCTGACCGGGTGCGGGCGCGCACGGTGGGCGACGGGGTCCACCTGCGCGGCCTCATCGAGTTCTCCAACATCTGCCGGATGGACTGCTGCTACTGCGGGATCCGCCGCTCCAACCGGCGGGTGCGAAGGTACCGCATGACCCCGGGGGAGATCGTGGAGGCGGCGCAGAGCGCCAGCCGGCTGGGCTACGGCAGCGTAGTGCTCCAGTCTGGCGAGGGCGACGCCCTGAACCCCGAGGAGTTGGCCGGGGTGGTGCGAGAGATCAAGGCCACCACCCCGCTGGCCGTCACGCTGAGCGTGGGCGAGCGCACCCGGGAGGAGTACGCGCTGTGGCGGGAGGCCGGCGCCGACCGCTTCCTGCTCCGGCACGAGACCGCCGATCCTGACCTCTTCGCCCGGCTGCGGCCCGGCCGCCGCCTGGAGCAGCGGCTGCAGTGCCTGCAGTGGCTGCGGGAGCTGGGCTACCAGGTGGGCAGCGGCTTCATGGTCGGACTGCCCGGCCAGACCGCCCTGACCCTCGCCGACGACATCTTGCTCCTGAAGAGGCTGAACGTGGAGATGGCCGGCATCGGGCCGTTCATCCCGGCCCCCGACACGCCCCTCGCGGATGCCCCGGCCGGCACCGCCCAGCAGACGCTGAACGCGGTCGCCTGCGTCCGGCTCGTCATCCCCGACGCGCACGTGCCGGCCACCACCGCGCTGGGCTCAATCCACCCCCGTGGGAGACAGCTCGCCCTGGCTTGCGGGGCAAACGTGATCATGCCCAACGTCACCCCCGGAAGGTACCGGGAGCACTACCAGCTCTACCCCAACAAGATCTGCCTGCGGGAGGAGCCCGAACACTGCGCTCCCTGCGTCACCGCCCTTGTTCTGGGCGAAGGTCGGTTTGTGGCCACCGGGCCGGGGCACTCCCCCCGGTGGACCGCCTGAAAGGAGGCATCTGCCATGCCGATTGCCGCTGAAAAGGCGACTTTTATTGACGACGCGGTGCTGGACCGCCTGCTGGGCTCCGCCTCCGCCCCCACCGCCGCCCGCCTCGGGCAGATCCTGGACAAGGCGGCCCTTGCCAGGGGGCTGGACCTGGAGGAGGTCGCAGACCTCCTGATGGTGGAACATCCGGACCACCTGCAGGCGATCTACCGCACCGCCTACGAGATCAAGCAGAAGATCTACGGCAACCGCATCGTGCTGTTCGCTCCCCTCTACGTCAGCAACCTGTGCGTCAACAACTGCCGCTACTGCGGCTTCCGCGTCTCCAACGAGAAGGAGGTGCGCCGCCGGCTCACCCAGGAAGAGGTCGCGGAAGAGGTGCGGGCCCTGATCCGCATGGGCCACAAGCGGGTGCTGCTTGAGGCCGGCGAGGATCCCCGGAACTGCGACATCGACTACATCGTCGACTGCATCAACACGATCTACAGCGTCCGGGAAGGCAACGGCAACATTCGGCGGGTCAACGTCAACATCGCCGCCACCACGACCGAGGAGTACCGCAGGCTGAAGGCGGCCCAGATCGGCACCTACCAGCTGTTCCAGGAGACCTACCACCGGCCCACCTATGCCGAGATGCACCCCAGGGGCCCGAAGCACAACTACGACTGGCACACCACCGCCCACGACCGGGCGATGGAGGCCGGCATCGACGACGTCGGCGTGGGCGTGCTCTTCGGCCTGTACGACTACAGGTACGAGGTCCTGGCCTTGCTGCTGCACGTGCGCCACCTGGAGGAGCGGTTCGGCGTGGGGCCGCACACCATCTCGGTGCCCCGGCTCCAGCCGGCGCCGGGGGTAAGCCTCGAAACCTTCCCCCACCTGGTGTCCGACGACCAATTCGTGAAGCTGGTGGCCATCCTCCGGCTGGCCGTGCCCTACACCGGCATGATCATCTCCACCCGGGAGACGCCCGAGATGCGGGCTGAGGTGCTACGGGTGGGCGTGTCACAGATGAGCGCCGGCTCCAGCGTCGGCATCGGCGGCTACAGCCAGATGACCCAGGAGGAGCGGGAGGCCACCGCCCAGTTCGGCCAGGGCGACCACCGCACCCCGGATGAGGTCATCCGTTGGCTCTGCCGGGAAGGCTACCTGCCCAGCTACTGCACGGCCTGCTACCGCCAGGGGCGGACCGGCGACCGGTTCATGGCCCTCGCCAAGACCGGGCAGATTCAGAACCTCTGCCAGCCCAACGCCCTGCTCACCTTCCAGGAGTACCTGGAGGACTACGCCGCGGAGGAGACCCGCGCGATCGGCCGGCGCACCGAGGCGGCCAACCTGGCGGAGATCCCCAGCGAGCAGGTGCGCGCCGAGACCGAGCGGCGGCTGGCGCGCATCAAGGCCGGCGAGCGGGACCTTTATTTCTAGCCCGACTTCTGGCTCTGCGGCCCGGCCGCACGGTCCGGGCATCACTGAGAAGGAGACGAAGACCACCGCCTGCGTTGCGGTGGTCTCTCTTCTCGCTTGTCTACAGCAGGTTGCCTTCCGCGTCGAACGCCGGGGGCTGCGCCGGCCCGGTGGCCTCCACGTGGGGCAGGCCCCGGATCTCCTCCCAGACGGCGGGCGAGACCCGGATGCGCTCCAGCATGAGGGTGTTGCGGATGCGGATGGCCCGCACCCGATCGGGCGCCGGGCTGCCCAGCGTCTGCAGGGCGGTGAGGATGACGTCCCGGTCCGTCTCCAGCACGATGGGCATGCGGGCCCGCTGCACGAACGTCGCCGTGAGCGTGTTCAGGTAGGTGGCCTGGAAGTCGATCTTCTCCCGGAAGCGCCGGGTGATGAAGTCGGCCAGCCCCATCCCGTTGGCGTTGCCGTGGGAGCCCTCCGACAGGTCGAGCACGGCGATGCGCTGGATGGCGGGCTCGCCGTCGGGCACCCCGAAGATGCCGACGCGGCCGATGACGTTGGTGTCCATCCCCGTGCCGGAGATGTCCTTGCCCATCTCCTCCACGATGAGCAGGTCCAGCTCCTCCACCGGCAGCCGGGGAAGGAGCGCCTTCGAGCGGATGAGCAGCTCCTTTTCCCGCTCGATCATCTCGTCCGGCTCCACAGGCACCAGCGCGGCGGTCTCCTCCCGGCCGTTCTCCAGGACGGCCACCCCGCCCAGGACCGGCATGCGCTCCAGGATCACCCGGCCGATCTCCTCCAGGGCCTGCGAGAGCCGCCCTGGGCCGAGGCTGTGGAACTGGGCGGCGCCGGCCGGATTGCCGAGGCCCACCACCATCATCTTCACCAGGCCGCTCTCCAGGGGGCCGTGAAACGACGTGTGCGCCTTGATGCGGTTGATGACCAGCACGCCGTCGCACCGCGCGGCAAAGGCATTGAAGTAGACCGTCAGCCCGCTGGCGGTGCTGCCGAGTGCGACGACCTCGGCCCCGCCGACCACCTCGCACTCCACCGCCCCGGGGGTGATGCCGAGGCTGGCGAGCACCTCCAGCTGCCCCTCGGGGGTTCCGCCGCCGTGGCTGCCCATCGCCGCCACCATGACCGGCGTGGCCCCGAGCTCCTTCAGATACCGGGCGGCCGTGCGCAGGATCAGGGGGATGTTGGCGATGCCGCGGCTGCCGGCGGTGATGGCCACCCGTATGCCCGGGCGGACCTTCTCCTTCAGGCGGAGCCGCTCCAGCGCCGACCGCATGGCGGCCTCCACGTCGGCGACCTTCTCAACCGGGAAACGCTGGATCACCGGGATCATCAGCGGCAGGCGCGGGGCGCTCACTCACCCACCTCCCCCTCCGGCTCATCCTTCCACAGGTCATCTTCCTCCGGCGGTTCGTCCGCCTCCGGCAGATCGATCTGCTCCACCGTCGCCTTCATGTCGCAGCGCGGATCTGCGCGCGCCAGCCCCTGCCGGGCGCGGTCCATCGCCTCTTTCGGGGTTGCGCCGAGCCACGCCGTGGAGCAGTCCGTTGTCCACTGCGCACGCCGGCGCCAGGGGTCGGTCCGGCGCTTCAATATCGGCCACCCCCGTTCATCGTCTCGCAATTCCGCGATCATCGCCCAGATCACCTCCCGCACCGACCCAGGGGATTGCACCTGTCCCGGGCGTTGTCTCCGGAACCGAGGTCGCCCGAGGTCGGAGCTTGCTTCTGTGGGCACCGAAAGGTACCATGACCTCGGGCATTCCGTTGGCCCGACAGGGAGATGTGGCCGTTGCTTGTCATTCCTTCCGATTTCGTCGCACGCTTGCTCCCGCGCCTGGAGGGGCGGGTACTGCCGGTACACAGTACGTTCGAACGCAGTCTCAACTTATCGGTCGGCCCGACCGTCTTGCTGACTGTTACGAGCCCATCCCTGGGCAGAAGCCCATTCGGACTGGTAGCTGAGACTGAGCTTGGCGCCATCCTTCCGGCCATCCGTCGTGCGGGGCGAGTCACCTACCGGACCGGGACCTGGCAGGTAGACGAGAACCCCGTGCTCACCCTGAGCCCTCGGCCGCCCTATCCCACCGGACTCACCGCGCACACTCCGGTTCCCGGGGTCAGCGCCGCAGCCTTTCACCAGCTGCTGCTCTCCCTGGCTGAACCGGAACAGGGCGGTCTGGCTGAGGTGCTTCCACACTGGCCCTGCGGTCAGCCCCTGTCACAGATGGCAGTCCCACCACCGGCAAACCTGTCGCCCGGGGTTGCCCGGGCCTGGGAGCCGATGATGGTGTTTGACCACGCCCACACACCAGATCTGGTGGAGGCCGCACCCCGGCTGCTCGGGCTGGGCCTGGGCCTTACCCCCTCGGGGGACGATTTCCTGCTGGGCTTCGTCGCAGGCCGGCTCGCGCAGGGTCGGCGGGATGAGGTGCGCGCCCTGGGGCGCGCCCTCTCGCACAGGGTATTCGACGCGACCTCGCTCGTTTCAGCCTCCTACCTGCGTCATGCGTTCCGGGGGCGTTTCGGGTCTCAGCTGCGCCGCCTGATCGCCGTGCTCCACAGCCGGTCAGCCGACCCCCAGGAACTGCGTACGGCAGTCCTCGGGGCCATCCAGGTCGGCAGCACCTCTGGGTGGGATACCCTGGTCGGCCTGCTCACGGCCCTGTACCGTTTCCAGCACGAACAGGACCCGGTTCTGCCCCGCTAGGGGCGGAACCGGGTCCCCGTATTTCTCAGCCAAGGCTGCCCGCCTTTCGCGCCTTGAGCACCCTGAGGCCCTTCAGCGCGACGTCGACAGCCGCGAGCATGCTCCAGGAGTCCACCTTGATTCCCTGAATCTCCTCAATGCGCCGGATGCGGTAGCGCAGCGTGTTGTAGTGCACCGACAACAACTCAGAAGCGCGGTTCAGGTTCCCGTCAGCAGCGATGACGGCCCTAAGGGTGCTGAGCAGGTCTGTACCGTGCTGTGCGTCGTACTCCATGAGCGCACCGATGTGCTCCTGGCAATATCGCTCCAGCTCGTCCAAGTCGGAGATCCGGAAGATGATGCGGAAGCTGCCGAGGTCATCAAAATGCGTCACCGATTGCTTCTCCGTCAACTGCATGCCGATGGCGAGGGCCTCCCGCGCCTGGCGATAAGCAGTGCTCAAATGCAGCACGTCCTCGTGGAGCCGGGAGATGCCAACGTGCACTGCGAAACACTGGGCC
The DNA here is from genome assembly GCA_023623185.1 of Bacillota bacterium. Lineage (GTDB taxonomy): Bacteria > Bacillota > Sulfobacillia > Symbiobacteriales > Symbiobacteriaceae > Symbiobacterium. The sequence goes on along the minus strand of JAMNXV010000081.1, from coordinate 3,011 downwards.
TCACTGGCGTGCTTCATTTCCTCCAGGACCCGGTGAGCCACGTGCAGGGCCTCTTCTTTGGCCCGTGCTGCGTCATGCCGGCGTGGAACCATGAGCAGAACGGAGGTGTTGCCCAGATGGCTGAGAAGATGGGTAGAGTGCGACTCCTCCAGGGCATAGTACATGGCGCGCTCAATCCGCTTCTGACAGCGGCGCCGCACGTCCAGTGAGATCTCATGGCCGTCCAGGCTGCCGAGGTGGAAGAGACACAGCACCCGGGGCCGCGTGAGATCCCAGCCATAGACACTCGCCCGGGCGAACGCCTCTTCGCGGGAGGCCACCCGGCCCGACAGCAAGTCCCGCAAGAACTCGTTGTAGAAGCGACGCTCGGTCTCTCTTACGGCCTCCTGCTTCTGCAGCTCGAGGGCCGTCACGAGCGCACCCTGCTCCACGCAGAGACGATCCCATTCCTTCAGCTCTCCGTCCCGTTCCCAGACGCAGATGTATCCGGTCACCTCCGCACCCACACGCACCGGGTAGATGAACACACTGGAGAGTTGTGACTCGCTGAGAATCGACCTGCGAATGGGCTCACCTCCGGCAGGGTACAGCCCTTCTGTCTGGAGTTTCCGGATGAAGGCGGTAAAATCGTCCTCTCCGCCTGCTGCCCCCGCACCATCAGCCAGAATGTGAAACTGGTCATCGGTGATCAGGGCCGGCAGGTTCAAGAGCGCGGTAAGCGTGCGGGCGACAGCCTCCAGACCCTCCCCGCGCAGGACCAGGTCGATTAACTTGCGGTGGATCTCTTCACTGCGGCGGAGCAACGCCGTCTGATGATGAACGATCTCAGTGAGGATCGCGTTGAGCAGACTGCTGAACGGAGTCTCATTGGGAACCAGGATGAGTGGAAAGCCCAGTTCATCGGCCTGCCGGATCAGCTCCTGCGGCACCTCATCCATGAAACGGGGCTTGAGAATAAGCCCGGCCAGCTTCCGCTCTGCCAGCCTGGGGAGGAGTTCCCGCATCGCCGTCGGGTCCTGTTGAATGGGATACATCGTCGTCAGGAGAAGCTGGGCTGGCTCAACGAACCGCCAGATGTCCGGGGTCTCCATGACATTGACAGATTGGATTGCCCGGTCAAGGCCGCTCCGGCCGCCCACGACCCGACTGTCGGCCAGGGCCGGAAGTTCAAGGGCCTTGCGAACGGTAATTCCCAGCGCGACTCACCTCACAATGGCACGACCCACGTGCCCGCATGGCCGGCCAACAGCCGGGGGACGTCACTCAGGGAGCCGATCACCGCCCGGCGGTTGGGTTGGCCGTGGCTTACAAAACGCACAGCCGACTCCACCTTTGGACCCATGCTTTCCGGACCGAAATGCCCTTCCTGCTGATAATGCCTGAGCTCAGGAGCCGTCACCCGATCCAGCCACCGCTGCTGTGGCTTCCCGAAGTCCAGCGCCACCCCCTGAACGTCAGTCAGGTGCAACAGAAGATCGGCATCGATCTGATGGGCAAGTTGCTGAGCCGCCAGATCCTTCTCGATTACCGCATCAATTCCCTTGTAGGTGCCGGCTACCTCCATCAACGGCACTCCGCCGCCCCCGGCTGCGATGACTACCGCACCGCCCTCCAGAAGCCGCTCAATGGCTGCGCCCTCCAGGATCTTCTTGGGATCAGGCGATGGTACCAACCTGCGCCAGCCCCGGTTGCCGACCTTCTTCAGATGGAAACGGTGTTCTCGCATCAGGCGTCGGGCCCGCTGCTCAGCGTAATAGGGGCCAATGGCCTTGGTGGGCGCCGTAAGCGCTGGGTCATCCTGGGAGACAATCGTATGCGTCACCAGTGTCACCACCGGGCGGTCAATCTGAACCGCCCGGAGCGCGTTGGTGAGTGAAAGCTGCAACATCGTTCCCAGCTGTCCCTGGGTTTGAGCGACACAATTGTGAAGTGGCATGGCTGGCACGACGGCCGCCGCTTCCTCGTTCTGAATGAGTGACGCGCCTACCTGAGGGCCATTGCCATGGACGACGACAACCTGGTGTCCCTGCATCACCAGATAGGCGATGCCCCGGCTCCTGAGCTCAATATCATTGACTTGTTCTTCAAAGGTGGCCGTATGTCCGGCTTCAAGAATTAAGTTTCCGCCCAGCGCCACAACTATCCGTTTCATCCTACTCTCTCCTAGTCCGGCTTTATGGTGGATGACGGAGCACCACCACGGTGCTCCGTCCATGCATCATGACGTCCCTCACCTGCGCGCTGCGCCGCCGTCAACGTGCACGCACTTACGGCAGGATGCGGGTGCCGGCCTGTCCGGCCACGGCACGGGCAGCCTCGCTCAGAGAGGTGATCACGGCCGACCGGCCGGTCTGCCGGACGAAGGTCAGCGAAGCATCGACCTTCGGCCCCATGCTCCCATCCGCGAAGTGCTGCTGCCGTACGTAAGCCTCGAGTTGGTCGACTGTGATCTCCCCGATACTCCGCTCTTCCGGCGTCCCGTAGAAGAGTTTGACGTTGGGCACATCGGTCAGAATCAGCAGAAGGTCCGCGTTCACAGCAAGCGCAAGCACGGCTGCGGAACGGTCCTTGTCAACCACAGCCTCGACCCCGGTCAGCCTGCCGGCATCCCCGCAGCACACGGGGATGCCGCCCCCGCCGGCGGCGACGACAATTGCACCCGCCGCCAGCAGGTTCCCGATAACCGGCGTCTCCACCACCCGCTGAGGCTGAGGCGACGGCACGACACGGCGCCAGCCCCGGCCGCTGTCAGGCTTCATCACATACCCCCGGCCTGCCTCCAGTTCCCTGGCCTGCTCCGCGGAGACGAATGGGCCGACGGGCTTGGTCGGACGGGCAAAGGCCTGGTCAGCAGCATTCACTTCCACCTGCGTCACGACGCTGACTACGGGGCGGTCGATGCCCCGCGCCCGCAGCTCGTTGGTCAGACTTTGCTGCAGCATGTAGCCGATCATCCCCTGGGTCATGGCCCCCAGAACGTCCAGCGGCATGGGGGCGACCAAGTCGGTCAC
>JAMNXV010000190.1 GCA_023623185.1 Bacillota bacterium | reverse complement strand
GGAGAACGCCGTGACCCTGGCGGTTGCGGCCATCCTGGCGTGGCTGATCTTCCACTATCTCCTCCAGTTCGGCTATGTCCACCAGAGTTCGATGTCCCCGACTCTGGCTCCCGGAGAGCGCATCCTGATCAACGTTCTGTCGCCCAGGTACCGCCTGCCCGAGCGGGGGGAGATCGTCGTCTTCACCGATCCCAGGGGTGTGGAAGGCCTTCTCGTGAAGCGGGTGGTGGGCCTGCCGGGGGATACCGTGGAGATCCGCCGCGGCGTGGTGCTGGTCAACGAAGTGCCCTTGCCCGAGGCCCCCACCGTTCAGCCGCACCCTGAAGACCTCGGGCCTGTGGCCGTGCCGCCGGGACACCTCTACGTGATCGGAGACAACCGGCCGAACAGTCTGGACAGCCGTGGGTTTGGCCCCATCCCCGCTGACAGCGTCAGGGGCTTTCCGGTCGTCCGGCTGTGGCCGCTGGACCGCCTCGGATTCCTGCAGTGAGGAGTTGGGACAACCGATGAGGGTCTACAACAAGCTGGTCAGAGACCGGATTCCGGACATCATCGCCGCTTCCGGCAAGCGGTGTGCGGTCAGGGTGCTGGGTGACGAGGAGTACCTGCTTAGCCTCAACCAGAAGCTGGGGGAGGAGGTGGAGGAGTACCGCGCGAACCCGGGCGTCGAGGAGCTGGCGGACCTGGTTGAGGTGGTGCACGCGATTCTGGAGTTCAAGGGGATCACCCTGGAGCAGTTTGAACAGATCCGGCGGGAGAAGCGGGAGGTCCGGGGCGGCTTCAGCAGGCGTCTCTTCCTGCTTCACGTGTCGGATTAGCTGTGTGCTCTGGCACGATGGTGAGGTGCAGCACCATGAGCGTTGATCGGGTCCTTCGCGAGTTCCCTGCCCTGGCCCGGCTCCTGGACACCTTTTGCGCCGAGCTGCCGAATTAGATCCCGGAGTCGGAGTCGGCCGTGCTCTTCGGCGGGATCACCCTGGGCGCGTTTTCCCCAAACTGGAGCGACGTGGACCTGATCGTCTGGGTCAACCCGGGCGAGGTGACGCCACACCTGCGGGAGCGGGCGCTGTATCTTTGGAACCACCTGGCGGAGAGGCCGCTGGGGACCCTCCTCTATCTGTATGTAGCGCCCATGACGGTGCTGGGCGGCCCGATGAACGTTGCCGGCGGGGGCGTTCCGGGTCAGCCGTCGTCCTTGCGTGTGTACCGGCACAAGGCGCGCTGGATGGAGGGCTACCCGCTCTCGCTCCCGGATACCGTGAGCCTGCGGCGCTACGGGGCGGTTCTGGCCGGGCGGGACGTGCGGTCCGATTTGCCGGAGGTTCCGGACGACTGGCCGATCGTTTACCTGCGCGAACGTCTGGAGCAACTCATCCGTGCCGTTTCGGCGCAGGTGGGTCCGTATGGCCCGGATGTCGCAAAGGCCGCCCGGGAATGGGGCGCAGAAGGGATCATGACGGAACCGCTCTGGTGCGCCCGGCATCTGTACTCTGTGATGGCGGGCGACATGCTGTCGAAGGAGGACGCGGCTGCGTGGTACATCGAGCGCTTCGGCGGCGGCCCGCTGGCCGAAGCGTTGACCCTCATCCTGGGCTGGCGCGAGCTCGGCAGTGCCCCCGATGCCGAAGTGGTTCGAGTCGCCGGGCTGGTTCAGCGTGGCGCCCATGAGTTCCTGGGCAGGGTGGCGGAGCAGCTGGGAATGCCGGTCGCCGAGATGCCCCCTGAGCTCGCGCCCGCCCTTGCCTGGGTGCACATGAAGCTGACCAGTTCGCATTCTGGCTGACGCACGGCTCCCGGGTCTCCACACCAGCGCCGGGAGCCGGCGCCTTTTTTGCTTCCGTTTTCCCCGACAAGTCGAGAACACGCGGTTCCCACCGCCGTTCCGGCGCATCCGGTATGCGACCACGCCAGGCCGGACGCTGCGATGGTGTGGAAAGCAAGACACGAAGGCGTCGTTCCCCCGGCTCTGGATGGCCTGCTGCTTCAAGCCGGTCCCCGGGCCTCGGCCCCGGCACTTTTTCGCTTCGGCGTGGACGCCAAAGCGAAAAACTTGCGGTTCCCACCCGGGGCGAGGGCCGGGAAGCCTCAGATCCCCGCTGCGCTCGGGCATTACGTCAACTTGAAGGCCGCGTTATGTTGCCCTGGCCGCATCCGGCGGCGGCGAATCCGCAGCGCAACCGCTCTCAACCCCTCCGAGGCGAACTGGGAACCGTCACTTTTCCGCTTCGGCTTGGATGCCAAAGCGTAAAACTTGCGGTTCCCACTCCGGGTGCGCCGGAGGAAACCGCAGACCCCTGCTTCGCTCGGGCATTACGTCAACTTGAAGGGCGCGTTATGTTGCCCTGGCCGCATCCGGCGGGGGCGAATCCGCAGCGCAACCGCTCTCAACCCCTCCGAGGTGAACTGGGAACCGTCACTTTTCCGCTTCGGCTTGGATGCCAAAGCGTAAAACTTGCGGTTCCCACCCGGGGTGCGCCGCGGGAAACCGCAGAGCCCCGCTTCGCTCGGGTGTTACGTCAACTTGAAGGCCGCGTTATGTTGCCCTGGCCGCATTCGGCGGCGGCGAATCCGCAGCGCAACCGCTCTCAACCCCTCCGAGGCGAACTGGGAACCGTCACTTTTCCGCTTCGGCTTGGATGCCAAAGCGCAAAACTTGCGGTTCCCACCCGGGGTGCGCCGCGGGTAACCGCAGAGCCCCGCTTCGCTCGGGCGTTACGTCAACTTGAAGGCCAGTGTTTGGCCAGGTGAGGGGGTGGAAGCGCCCTCCCAGCCATCCAACAGCCTCACCCTCAGGTCACAACGCGTCCGAAGTTTACATATTCTGTCGTGATCCGGACGGCGCTGAGAGGAGGCGAGGCCAGGTGATCACCATCATCCCCGACATGCTGCCGGAGAATCACCCGCTGGAGAGCCTGCCCATGACCCCGCGCTATATCACCATCCACGACACCGCCAACCCTGCGCCCGGTGCCAATGCCGAGATGCATGGCCGCTATATGCGCAGCCAGGCGGCCATCGACCGCGAAGTGATGTGGCACTTCACCGTCGACGACCGGGAGATCCGGCAGCACCTCCCGCTGAACCGCAACGGCTGGCACGCCGGAGACGGCTGGTACGGCAATGGCAACAGGCAGTCCATCGCCATCGAGATCTGCGAGAACGCCGACGGCGATCGGGCCAAGGCTGAGAGCAACGCCGCCGCCCTGGTGGCCCACCTCATCCGCACCCAACCGAGCCTGCTGCCTTTCCCCGAGTGCGTTGTGCAGCACAACCGCTGGTCCGGAAAAGACTGCCCCCGGGTGCTGCGGGGCAGACCCGGGGGGTGGGAAGCGTTTCTCAGCGCCGTGGCGGCGCAGCTTTCCGAGTCGCGGCGCCAGGTTCCGGTGCGTGATCCGGCCGGCCGGCTGCTCTGCTCCGGCTGGCTGGAGGAGAACACCACCGTCGTTCCCCTGCGAGCCCTGGCCGAGGCCCTGGGACTGGTGGTGGAGTGGGAGCAGGCGACCGCGGAGGCCCGTCTGCGCTGGCCTGGGGGAGCATAAGGCAGGCCAGGAGGAATGCACCGCCAGGAGGCATGCGTCGCCAAGAGGCATGCGTCGCCAAGAGGCATGCGTCGCCAAGAGGCGTGCGTCGCCAAGAGGCGTGCGTCGCCAAGAGGCGTGCGTCGCCAAGAGGCGTGCGTCGCCAAGAGGCGTGCGTCGCCAAGAAGTGTGAAGCGCCGAGAGACATGCAGCGCCAGGCGGCATGCAGAGCCGCCGGGACTATAGACCCGAGGCTATTCCTTCAGCAACTCCCGCAACTGCTCCCAGTCGCCGGGCGGCACGGCCAGGTACCTGAGGCCGGCCTGCACGCAGATCTCCGCCGCCGGGCCCGGCTCGGCCGACTCCAGCTCGACCACGGCCAGCGGCCGGAAGCTGTCGCCGTCGAGCACGGTGATGAGCGGGTAGGCGGAGGCGGCCTCCTGCTGCAGATGCCCCGGAAGGGCGGCGAGCCGCTCCGGACCCAGCGTCCAGGTGAGGGGCAGGCGCGGCGCCAGCAGCGGCTGCTGCTGCCGCAGCAGGGCCGAAAGCCGGTTGTAGAGCTCGCGCCCCTCGCCCGCCAGCCCCTCGGCGATGGCGTCGCGAACGGTGAGACAGGCCTGGTGCTCCGGCCGTTCTGACGCCAGGAGACCCAGCGCCTCGGGCCGGAGGCCCGCGGCTTGCGCCGCGTCGTCCGCCTGGTCGCCGTTCAGCAGATCGCCCAGCCCGGCGACCTCCGCCAGCGTCGCCCGGCGCCCCACAACGACGGTCCGCCGGGCGGCGCAGGCCAAAGACCGCAGGACGGCGCGGCGCCGCTCGCCCAGCCACTGCAGGCTCTCGAGCGTGGCGCCGGTGCCCAGCACGAGCGAGAGCACCACCGCCTCGTGCCGGCGCAGGGGCGCCTCCAGCGTGTAGACCGGGATGCGCCGCAGGGCGGACGACCGCCCGGGGTCGCGCTCGGCATCGGCCAGCCGGGTCAGGAGCTGGCGGAGCAGGCGGGCCTGCCCGCTGAACGGGCTGCAGAGCGCGATGTCGCCCAGGCCCGCGTCGAGCAGCCGCGTGGCCTGCAGCACGGCGGAGCGCGCCTCCAGCGGGTTCTGGGCCTGGCTGATCGCGGCCGGCGACGGGAACAGCGTCTGCCCGTCGTCCACGTTGATGAACTGCACAGCCTCCCGGGCGTAATACGCCCCGTGCAGCCGCCGGGTCTGGGCGCCGCTCACGGCCAGGGCCCGGTGCAGCGGCGATACCTCGGTGTAGGCGAACGCGGCCAGGTTGTGTTCCTCCACCTGGCCGAGCAGGCGCGAGTCCTCGTCGGGCCCCAGGCTCGAGGGCGGCATGACGCCTTCCTCATCGCCCAGCAGCACCGCCCGCTTCGCCCGGTAGAGGACCGGCAGGAAGTGCGGAATCGGGACCCGCTCGGCGTCGTCGAGCACGAAGAGGTCGAACAGCTCCGGCTCGTTGGGCACGATGCCCGCGACCGCCAGGGTGGGGCTGACCACCACCGGGAAGGCCCGGAGCAGGTCGGTGAACCGCTGCCGGCTGAGGATGGACCGCCGCGGGCCGCCCTGCTCGAGGGACTCGATCTCGCCGGTGACCGAGTCGATGATCTTGTCCAGGTCCGGCCGGATCTGTGCGGCCTTCCGGAGCCAGGCGGCCTGGAGCCGCCGGCGGTCCAGCTCGGCCTTCTTCCGGGCCGCGGCGGAAACCCGGGCTGCGGTCTCCTGCCTGCGGTCAGCGGTGGCGGTGGCCGCCAGCAGCCGGCGGGCGCGGGCCAGCAGCAGGGGATAGGCCTGGATCAGCAGCCCCAGGCCCTCGACCTGCTCCCGCAGGTCGCCCTCGGGGTGGCAGAACTCCGGGATCCCCGCCTGCCGGAGGGCGTTCTTGATCTGGCCGGTGCGGCGCATCTGGGCCAGCCGGCCGGCGAGGCCGCCCTCGTCCTCCCAGGCCAGGGCGCGCACGTGCAGCTCCCGCAGCGCGACGAGCTGCTCGGGCCGGAACTGCGGGGCGTTGGCCGGGGTGATGCGCTGCGCTAGCGAATCCATCCACGCCCGGCGCGGGTGGTGCGTGAGGCCCGCCTCCACCCGGGCCGCGACGGGCTCCATCGCCTCGCCCAGCTCGGCCAGGGAGGCGGCCTCCAGGTGCTCGGCCTGGAGCCGGTCCAGCTCCTGGGCGAGCGCCCGGCTCTCGGCCGCCAGGGCGGCGTCATCAACCAGGGCCGCGTTATCGGCTAGGGCGGTACCATCGCGCAGGGCGGCATCATCGCGCTGGGAGGCGCCGCCCTGCTCCTGGTCACGCTGCCCCTGCTCACCCTGTTCCTTCAGCGACTGCAGTACCTCCAGGGCGCGGCGGAGCGACGAGAGCCACGCCTCCTGGCTGCCGATGTGGATCACCCCGGGGAAGGCCTGGAGGAACTCCTCAGGCAGCCGGCCGTCAGGGGTCACGAAGAGAACCCGCTGTCCCGCCGCGGCCGCGCAGGCGATGAGGTTGGCTGCGGTGCGGCTCCTGCCGGAGCCTGCGGGGCCGGCCACGGCCATGAACGGCGCCCGCCATCGCTTGAGGACCTGCACCTGGTGGGCGTCGGCGGGCAGGATGGAGAGGTAGTCG
>JAMNXV010000026.1 GCA_023623185.1 Bacillota bacterium | reverse complement strand
GCCTCCGCGTTTCAGATTGACTTGCCGGTCGCTCTGAACTTCGCCGAGTCCTACCGGATGCCTCCTTATTTCCAGCGCTGGCGGTAGTGCTCCACCACAATTACGGTAGCATCAAAGAACTGGAGGGAGGTCGTCTCATGAACCAGTGGCTTTCCGCTCTCCTCGTACTGTTGGTTGCGCTCTCCGCGGCCCTGTGGAAACCGGCAGGCGCCCCGGGGCCGGGCCCGGCGGAAGGGGAGACGTCCGCGGTCGCGCCGGAGCAGGCCGCAGTGGATGAGGATCGGGCGGCCGTTCCGGAGGAGGTTGAGGAAGCGGAGGGCGACCAGGAGCAGAGCGACGAGGCGGCCGCCCGCGCCGTGGTCGAGGAATTCGGCCGGCGGCTGAAGAACGTTTCGCTGACCGCTCCGCCCGATATTGTCGCCGCGGGCATGCGGGAGCAGTACGGCGACCTGGTCTCGCCGGAGCTCCTGGAGCGGTGGCAGAGAGACCTGTCTGCCGCGCCCGGGCGGGTCGTTTCCAGCCCGTGGCCCGACCGGATCGAGATCCTCGCCGTGACCCGCACGTCGGAGGACGCCTTTGAAGTGAAGGGCGAGATCATCGAAATGACGAGCATGGATGTTGTTGAGGGCGGTTTCAGCGCGAAACAGGCCATCACGCTGGTCGTCACCCGCAGCGGCGACGGCTGGCAGATCAGCGACGTCACGCTGGGTGAGTACGTCTGTCCCGGGCCCGTGACTTACCGGAACGGGGAGTACGGCTTCGTCTTCTCGCTTCCCGAAAGCTGGGAGGGCTACACGGTAGTGACCGAGACGTGGGAGGGTCTCCCCGTGGGCGGAAGCAAGCCCGTCGAGACCGGGCCGCTGATCCGCATCCGGCATCCCGAGTGGCGGGAGGACGCGCCCCGGCAGGACATCCCCATCATGGTCTTCACCGTGAAGCAGTGGGAGGCCCTGGAGGCCGGGGAGTTTCACATCGGCGCCGCCCCCATCGGGCCCACGGAACTCGGCCGCAACGACCAGTACGTGTTTGCCCTGCCGGCGCGGTACAACTACGCCTTCCCCGAAGGGTACGAGGAGGTCGAGGAGATCCTGCAGGGCAGTCCGCTCGGGCCAATGAAGCCTGGCCCGGTGCGGCCGCGCTGAGCGAGAGTACCGGCGTTTGGGACCCTCGCGCCTGCAGCCGACCACAGGAACTGTGGCGCACGGCGGTGGGAGCGTTTTGAGCGCCGCGGTTCGAAGGCGATGTGGGCGAGAGGAGCAGCAGGCCCGGTATCAGCAGGCCCGGTATCGGGGGGACATGGGAGAGAGGAGCAGGTCCGGGATCGGGTGGACATGGGTGAGAGGAGCAGCGCCGGGATCGGGCGGACAGGGGCGAGAGGCACAGAGCCCGGTGCCAGGCGGACATGGGCGAGAGGGACAGCCCTTGGGACTGTGGCGATGTGCGCCCCCGGAGCCGCGAGGGGCCCGGGCCCCGGGAGCGACCGAAAACCCGCAGGGACACAGGAAGGGGCCGCACCCGCGGAGGGGCGGCCCCCGTTTCACTCCCCCTCCCGCAATAACCGCTCCGGCACGGCCAGGAGCCGGCCGCTGGCCCAGAGCAGGAGGAGGGCCACCAGCGCATAGGCGCCCTTGCTCACGGCCAGGGGCGCCGGCGCCGCGTCGCTCATCCCGGCGAAGGGGAGCCAGAGCTGGTAGACGGAATCGTACGGGCACCAGATCGTGGCGATGGCCAGGGTGACGAAGTAAACCGCCAGGCCCCCGGACCACCCGATTACGGCCGAGCCGCTCAGGGCGTGGAAGAGGTGGCACGCCGCGGAGAACAGCGCACCCGAGACGAGGGTGGAGAGGAAAGTGCGGAGTTCGTTCACGTCTCCGGCCCGGGGACCCGCGACCCAGATGAAGAGGCCCACCGCCACCGCGTAGTAGGCCGCGGCCAGCGCCCAGCGCTGCAGGAAGAGATTCCTGAGCCCCCGAGGAGAGGCGCCCCACCGTTCGTCGACCCGCCCGTCCACGAGCAGGGCGGGCGCGGTGAGTCCGATTAGCAGCAGCGGCCCGAAGATCTCAGTGCGCTCGACGAACCAGCGCAGCAGATATCGATCGCCCGCACTCTCCGTCGGCCAGAGCAGGGCAGCGGCCAGGACGGCCGCCAGCGCCGCGAAGTGCCACGGGCCGAAGAGCGTGCGCAGGTGGCTGCGGAGCATGGCTGTCACCTTCCCACACGGGTCTCACGCCCCACGCCCATCACCTCCAGTTCGGTGTGAAGGCCCCGACCTCCAGGCCCAGCCGTGAGGCGACGACCTGCCAGTACTCGTCCGAGGAGGGGATCCAGCCCAGGGGGCCGCCCAGGCTGACGGGCGGAACGGCTGCCGCGGCCTCCTCGAGCGCGGCCAGGACCCGGTCGTGCCCCAGGGACTGGCCGGCGGCCCAGAGGGTGAAGGCGTTCTCCACAGACAGCGCACTGCTGGCGTAGCCAACCGCCCCCGTATCGTGGAGGGTCGTGAAGGCGTCCGGATCGCGATCCAGCGCATCCCGTGTCTGGCTTTCCCAGAGCCGCAGCTCTTCCGCCAGCGCCTCCGGGCCCGCCACCCGCTCCAGGACGACCCACTGGTGGTAGAGCGCGGCCGCCCCGTCCCAGGTCAACCCGGGCAGGTACTCGAAGTACTCGCCGTTCTGGACGACTCCGGGGACGTAAGCCGGAATCTGCGCCAGATCCGCCCAGTACGCCTCGGCCATGGCCCGGAGCAGCGCCCGGTCTGCCCGGCCTTCCCCGCCCCGGCGCGCAGTGGCCACGTCCTTGGGCAGCAGCACCAGGTGGCCCTGCTCCAGCCGGGCCTGGCGGAGGAAGCTGCCCTCGAAGATGCGCAGGGGTTCGCCCGCGGGCGGCCGCAGCGCCGGGAAGTGCGGCAGGAGGCGGGCGGCAGCCTGGGCCAGGGGGACGGCCGCCTCGTCGGACCCGCGCGCCAGGTAGACTTCCACGGGACCGGCGGGGGTTTCGACCCGGTGCCGGACCCAATACGACTTCCGCTCAGTGGAACCGGCGGCAGCGGCGCGCACCTGCGCCATCTCCCACTCCTGCGCTTGGTCCTCCCACATCACGCTGGCGGGGGCCCGGAGCAGCGGCATGGCACTGACCGCCCCGCCCGCCAGCAGGAAGACTAAGAGCAACGCGGTGACCCGCCGCCCTGCCGCCGTTGTCAGCACCGGGACCTTGCGGGGCAGTAGCCAGAGTGCCAGGGCGAGGAGCCCTGCCGTCAGGGCCAGGGACCACGCCCGGTTGAGCGCGATGAGCCCGGTGTACGGGTCGAGGCCGAAGACCGCCGAGAAGTTGGGGGGCTGGAAGACCGGTGCCAGCTGGCCGCGCAGCAGTGCCCCTGACAGGAACCAGGATCCGACCACGGCCAGCGCCCCGGTGGCCAGCACGACGCCGGTTCGCCCGGTGAGGCCGTCCATGGCCAGCGCCAGACCCGTGACAAAGGCGTAACACGGCAGTGTCAGCAGGGCGCTCATCCGGAGCACGTCTGCCCAGTAGGGCAGAACCTGGGGCCGCACCACGCCCAGCGCCGCCGCCCCTGCGGTCATGCTGACCAGCCAGGTGACGGTGAGGGCGGCCCAGCCGCCCAGGAACTTGGCGGCGACGGCAGCCAGGGCGCTCACGGGGCGGCTCTGGACCAGTTCGTGGATGCCGCAGGCGGCATCCCGCCGGCGCAGCGCACCCAGCGCCGGCAGGCAAACCAGCGGCACCACCAACAGGACCCAGTCGCCTAGTCTGCGGGCGACCAGTGCCGGGCCGAAGTCGCCATCCACCGCCAGGTTCACCGTCCCGCTCGCAGCCGCGAGCACGGCGAACCAGAAGGCGGGCCCCCGGGTGATGAGGCGGAACTCCCAGCGGGCCAGGTGCCAGACGAGCCGGACCTCATGCCGCCCCCCGGGGCGGCCGGACGGGGCTTCGTGGGCTGCGGCCGGGACACCAGGGATGCTCACGCCGCCTCACCCCCGTCCCGGGTACGCAGAGCCCAGACGTAGCCGTCCTCCAGCGTGGGGGCGGCGGGCTCGGCGCGGTAGCCCGGAGGCGGCGCGTGCGCGACCACCCGGGCCCGGACCAGCCCCGCTTCCCGGACGGCGGCCACGGGGCGGAAGCGCTGCTCGAAGTGGGACCAGTCGGCGGGCTCCACGGCCACCGCCCAGACCTTCCCGTCCGCCCGGGCGGCGAGCTGGTCGGGACTGCCGGTGAATATCACCTTTCCGTCCCGCAGCACGGCCAGGCGGGAGCAGGTGGTCTCCACGTCGCTCACGATATGGGTGCTGAGCAGCACGGTCCGGTCTTCCGCCAGCCCCGCCAGGAGGTTGCGGAAGGAGACCCGGGAGTCCTGGTCCAGCCCCGCCGTGGGCTCATCTACGATCAGCACGCGGGGGTCGCCCACCAGAGCGGCGGCGATGCCCAGGCGCTGGATCATCCCGCCCGAGAGCTGGCGCACCCGGGAGCGTGCCCGGTCGGCTAGGCCGACCCGCTCCAGCAGGGCCATCAGCCGGGGCCGATCCGCCGGGGCCTCGGCGATGTGTGCCATGAACTCCATCGTCTCCAGGACCGTGAGCTGCGGATAGAAGCCGAACCGCTGGGGGAGATAGCCCAGGCGGCGGCGCACCGCGGCCAGGTCGGTGAGCGGGATGCCGTCGATGGTGACCCGCCCCTCGGTGGGGGTCATCAAGGTGGCGAGGATGCGCATCAGCGTGGTCTTGCCCGCCCCGTTGGGCCCCAGCAGCCCGAATGTCCCGCGGACCTCGAGGTGGATACCGTCCAGGGCCACCTTGCCGTCCGGGAAGACCTTGCGGAGTCCTTCGATGACGATGCTCATGTCTCGTTCTCCCCTTCGATATCCGGTCGCTCCGGTCTGGTCGGGGCTGCCCCTGGCAGACCGGTCGGTGCCGACGGTTCTGGGAAAAGGGGTGCCGTGAGGTGGGAGAGCCCCCTTTTCATTCCGGCACCACGAGGCGCGGACGGGAACCGTTTCACGACTCAACCGCCAGCCTCCCAGCGTCCAGGCTCCAGTGGGCCACCAGTCCGGGCGGGACCAGTTCCAGGCGGTGCGTGGCCAGGAGGGTGACCCTCCCGGGGCGGTGGCAGAGCTGCAGTACCCGGGCCCGGCTGTCGCCGTCCAGGCTCTCCAGGGGTTCGTCCAGCAGCAGGACCTCCGGGTCGCCCAGGAGCGCCTGGGCGATGCCGACCAGGCGCCGCTGCCCTTCCGAGAGCTCCCGCAACGCCGAGTGCGCCCTGGCGGAGAGGCCCAGCGCCTCCAGCAGTTCGTCCCGGCGCCGGGCGGCGAGGGCGGGCGGGAGCGCCTTCAGGGCGCTGAGGTAGTTCAGGAAGCCGCTCACCGTCATCTCCGGATAGGTCGCCGGTCGCTGGGGAAGGTACCCCAGCCGGCGGTGGTAGGCCTTGAGCTGCGCCGTGATGGACTGTCCCCACCACCGCACCTCCCCGGCGGACGGAGGGATGAGACCGGCCAGGGTGCGGAGCAGGGTGGTCTTGCCCGCACCGGAGGGACCGGTGAGCAGCGTCACCCCCGGGCCCAGCCTTCCGCGGACGGAGTCGAGCACGGTGACGCCGCCGAGGCGCACCGTGACGTCTGCCAGCTCCAGCATCAGAACCGCCTCCCCCACGTGTCAAGGCCCGCAAGGCGGGTGGTCAGCCGGGGCCAGGTGCGGGCGATCAGGCCGGCGGCCAGGATGAGCCCGCCGGCGCAGAAGGCGCTGAGCGGCAGCAGCACAACCGGGTCGGTGACCGCGGCGATGGGGAGATCGCGGGCCAGCGTCAGCTGGGTGAGAATCAGCAGCCACAGGGCCAGTGCGGCGCTTCCGCCCACCCAGGGCGGCACGTAGAGGGAGAGGGAGAGGACGGTTACCGCGAGCACCAGGATGGGCAGGAGCCAGCCCAGCACCAGCCAGCCCAGCATGACGGAGGGCTCCAGCGCGGCCGAGAGCAGCGAGGCGCCGCCCAGGAGGAGCGTGTCGTAGGCGGCCACCCAGAAAAGGCGTCCCAGGACCAGTTGGGCCGGGGTGAGCGCGCACGTGAGCTCCACCTCGGCCATCCCCGTGCTGATGCCCCGGAAGGCATGTGCGACCCCCAGGGTGGCCAGGATGGGGGCCACCAGCAACAGGAAGGCCCCGTAAGTCAGGTCCAGGCCCAGGCTGGCGGCAACGTCCGGAGAAAGCAGGGGCATGCCCGCGGCGACCAGGGCGGCGCTGGCGAGCCAGAAGGGGCGTTCCAGCAGGCGCACCTGCGGCTGCACCGCGGCCAGCGTGCGGGCCAGCCAGCCCGGCTGCCGGGCCCAGGTGCGCTCCAGTTCGGCGGCGAAGGGGCACTCCGGAGCCGGCACGAGGGCGGTGAGGGCGGCCACCAGGCGCCGGGTTTCGGCAGGATCGGGATCGGGCCAGGCGGCATCCTGCGCCCTGGCCGCCGCCTGCAGGGCCTCGGCCAGGGCGGCGAGTTCGTCACCGTCTTCCGGCACCGGCACACTTCCCACAGGTTCGCCTGCCCACGTGTGTTCGGCAGAGCCGGGCACCGGGGCCGCCAGGTCTGTGCCTGGGCCAGGGTCCAGCGCCTCGGCCGGATCGAAGCCGAGCACCCGGATGAGGCGGTCAGCATCTGGCCGGTTGCCCATCGCACGTCACCTCCCGGGAAAGCCGGCTGCGCAGGCAGCGCAGTCCGTGGTAGATGCGGGACTTCACCGTTCCCTCAGGCAACTCCAGGGCCGCCGCGATCTCGGGTACGGTCAGACACTGGCAGAAACGCAGGACCAGCACCTCGGCGAAGTGCGGCGGCAGTGCCTGCAGGGCCGCCAGGGCTTCGTGGGCCAGCAGGCGGCTGGCCACGTCGTCGTCGGGGGGCGGGCCGGCCTCGGGCATCTCCGCCGCCTCGTCGAGGGGGAGGGCTGCAGAGCCGTGCCGGTAGGCGGCGCTCTTCCGGTGGTCGCGCCAGAGGTTGGCGGCAATCTGGTAGACCCAGGGCTTCACAGGCCGCGGGAACTGGTACTGGCCGGCGCGGGAGACCAGCCGGAAGAGGCACTCCTGGGCCAGGTCCTGCGCCAGGTGGTAGTCGTGGGAGAGCCGGTAGAAGTAAGCCATGAGCGGCTTGTGATAGCGGCGCACCAGCGGCTCCACGGCGTCAGGGTGCCCCTGTTGGAGCTGGCGCATCAGGTCCTCGTCGGTCATGGCCTCACCTGCCTTCACCAGGTGTTACGAGGTGTCCCGGAGTTTCGTTTAGTAAGTTGGGTCTTCTGGATGTCGTACGAAATCTCCTGGACATGCCTGAGGCAGTGCCGGTGGGTGTCGCCCGGCTGGGTCTCACTGCGCGGTCACGCCGGGCGCGGGGCGGCGCCGGGGCGAGTCCGGTGGCGGGGCCATGCCGGGGGCGGGTGGGCCATGCCGGGGGCGGGTACCCCGGGGGCTGGAGTCTGGGGTGACGTAGCCTGAGGCCCGTACAACGTCGTACCCTGGTGGGATCATGCGCGAACATCAGCCGGTGCGGGGATGGTCTATCCGTCAGAAAAGGCTTGCGGGGACGACCCAAAGGAGGGCGCAGGATGCTTCGGTGGGGGATGCACCTCGTTGCGATCTGTGGTGGAATTGCTGCTATCCTCGCCGCCGGGACGGTGAGAGACGGGATCGTGGACAGCAGGACCCTCACGTTCGAGTGGGGCGGCTACTGCGGGTCCCGGGCGTTGGTGGCGCTGGCGGCTTTCCTGCTGGCCTTGCCGCTGGTGTGGCCGCCGGGACCGGGGTCGCGCCCCCTGCGGGTACGGTGGAGGCCACTGCTCACCTATCTCCTTGTGGGCGGAGCGCTGGTGGTGCTTCTGCCCTTGTCGATGTTCATGGTGACGCGAGATGTCCTGGCCATCAGTGGCCCGGTTGTCCTCCTGCGCCTGTCGCAGCACCACATGGCCCTGCTCAGCTACTTCGGTGCGATGGTGGCTGGCGTCGGGATTGCCCACGCGCTGCGGCCGGCCAACCACGGGGAGTAGGCGCCGGGAACCCGCTGCCGGTGCGGCGGCGCAACGCGCGTGAACCCCCTGCCTTCTGCGGGCAGGGGGTCCGGGCGTCCGGCAGTGCGGGTGGAACGACGGCGCTCCCCTGCCCTCTGCGGACAGGGGGGGCCGCGACCCGCCAGCACGTCTGGGTCCGAACCGGCTTTGCCGTCTACCGACAGGCGGTTTCTGCCGGGTGACCGGCCAGGCGGTCGAATGCCCGCCGGACGGTGCTCGCACCTACTTCCACAGCATCAGGAAGGTGCCGGCGACGATCAGCCCGCCGGCCAGGAGGGTAGTGGGCGTGAACTTCTCGCCGAGGATGAAGTACGAGAGGATCAGCGTGAGGGCGATGCTGGACTTGTCGATGGGGGCCACCTTGGAGACGTCACCCAGGGAGATGGCCTTGTAGTAGAAGAGCCACGAGAGGCCGGTCGCCAGGCCGGAGAGGATCAGGAAGGTCCAGTTGACGCGGTTGAGCGTGCGAATCCCGTGGTGGGCGCCGACGGCGAAGACGATGCCCCACGACAGGAAGATGATGACGGTGGTGCGGATGGCCGTGGCCAGGTTCGAGTCGACACCTTTGATGCCGATCTTCGCCAGGATCGCCGTGAGAGCTGCGAACACTGCTGAGAGGACCGCATAGAGCTTCCACATCTTGTGCTTCCTCCTGGAGACCGTGTGATGCGGGCCGCTAACGACGCGAATTGTACATCATTAAGTAGCAAATCGTCAATCCGGGCATGCAGGCGGGGTCTGTCAAGTGAAAGTGGGTACGTCGCACTTCCAAAAGTGTTCTGTATGATTTTGGTTCATGAATTGGCGCCGAATGCGTCTGTTGCCTCTTCTACTTGGTGAAGCCGGCG
>JAMNXV010000201.1 GCA_023623185.1 Bacillota bacterium | reverse complement strand
TTTCACCTTCGCCTTCCGCCAGAAGTGAAAAATTTGCGGTGCCCAACCCAGGGGTCGCAGGATCCCACTGCCCGCCGCCAGGCTCCGCCCGTGACGCGTGGTCTACAGGTCATCCTCTGTTACGAGGTGGTGCCCACAACTCACACTGCAGACAAGGAGGGGGACTGCGCCCCCTCCTCGCGGCCTACCTATTGGGATTTCTGCCCGGGGTAGTTGGAGTAGTAGTGCTGGGTGATAGGGACCGTGCGGCGGACCTTCGTCATTCGCAGGTTCCCTTCCACTTTCTCCACGTCCACCGGGTTGTACCGCTGCCGGATCTCCCACTCTTCGATCTCTTGCCTGACTTCGGGTGGCAGAATCTCGGACACGACTGGCACCTCCCAATGAGAGTGAGGCCATGCATTAGCATGCCCCTGCAGCCCGCGCAGGAACGCCGGGCCGCGCCGCCGAAAAGACTTAGACATCTTGATATTGCGGGAAGAGGAGCGAGCAGCCATGCACAGACCTGCACCGGATCCGAGCCGCCGTATGGACACCCTGGCCGCGCACGCAGGCGACGATCCTTTTCGCTTCATGGGCGCCGCCGCGCCGCCCATCTTCGAGACCTCGACGTTCGTGTTCCAGTCAGTCGCCGACGCCATCGCCGCCTTTGCGAATGAGCAGGAGCACTATGTCTACACGCGGCGGCGGAACCCCACCGTGCGGGTGGTGGAAGAGAAGCTGGCGGCGATGGAAGGCGCGGAGGAGTGCCGGCTGTTCGCTTCCGGTATGGCAGCGATCTCCGCCGCGATCCTCTCGTGCGTCAGGGCGGGCGACCACGTGGTCTGCGTCGACACGGCGTACGGCCCGGCGAAAGCGTTCATCACCGGTTATCTCAGCCGGTTCGGCATAACGGCCACGTTGGTGGACGGCCGCGATCCGGCCGAGTGGGAGGCCGCGGTGCGGCCCAACACCCGGCTGTTCTACCTGGAGTCGCCCTCTTCCGGCCTGATGAAACTCCAGGACCTTGCCGCCGTGACGGCGGTGGCCCGGCGGCACGGCATCGCCACCATCTGCGACAATTCGTACTCGACCATGCTACTGCAGCGCCCGCTGGAACTGGGGGTCGACCTGGTCGTCTACTCGGGCAGCAAGTACTTTGGCGGCCACTCCGACGTGCTGGCCGGGGCCATCCTGGGCCCGGCGGAGCGGGTGCGCCAGATCGGCGACGCTGAGATCCCGCTGCTGGGCGGCGTCATCGGTCCCTTCGAGGCCTGGCTCATCGGCCGCGGGCTCCGCACCCTCCCCGTGCGCATGCGGCAGCATCAGTTGAACGCTGCCAAGGTGGCCGAGTTCCTGGCCGGCCACGACCGGGTCGCCCGGGTGCATTACCCCGGCCACCCGTCTCACCCGCAGTACGAACTGGCCCTCAGGCAGATGCGGGGGGCATCGGGCCTGCTCTCCTTCGAGTTGGACACCCGGGACCTGGAGCAGGCCAGTCGGTTCGTGGACGCGCTGCGCGTTTTCCGGCTTGGGGTCTCCTGGGGCGGGTATGAGTCGCTGGTCTTCTTGCCGATCATCGGCGCGATGCACAAGGCGCCAGAGGCCAACTGGCCCAGCCCGGGCCTCGTGCGCATTCACGTGGGCCTGGAGGACGTGGCCGACCTTATCGCAGACCTGGACCAGGCCTTGCGGGCACTCTAGACCCGGTCCGGAGCGCACCAGCTCCAGACAGCGCGCCCTCAAGACCAGGACAGTGCACCCTCAAGACCAGGACAGTGTGCCCTCAAGACCAGGACAGTGTGCCCTCCAGACCCGGACAGCGCACCCTCCAGACCCGGAGAGCGTGCACTTCGACCTGGATAGCGGGCACAGCATTGTGCCCTGCCCACTCGCACGCAGCCGGGCCCCCTCGCTTCCGCCGGCGCATACTAGAGCGGAAGGGAGGGGGCCCCTTGGCATCCAGCATCTCCGGGGACAGGCGTCAGCAGCTCATCAACCGGGCGGGGCTGCTGACGATCGCCGTCAACGTCAGCCTCACCGTGGCCCGCGGGATCGCCGGTTTTCTCGCCGGCTCCACCGCCGTCCTGGCAGATGCGGCCAATTCCGGCACCGACATCCTGGCCACGCTGGTGGTGATCGGCGGCAGCCGGATCGCCGCCCTGCCGCCCGACTTGAACCATCCCTACGGCCACGAGAAGGCCGAGCCGGTCGCGGCGAAGTTCGTGGGCATCATCGTGACCTTAGCGGGGCTGGCGACCGCCGCGGGCGCAGTTCAGGCGCTGCAGGCGGGGGGAGAGCCGGTCGGCCTGCTCGCGGCCCTCGTGACGGTGGTCTCCATCGGCGCCAAGGAGGCGCTGGCCCGGTACCTGACCGGGCTGGGCCGGCGGCTGGGCAGCCAGGCCGTGCTGGCCGACGCGGCGAACCAGCGCACGGACGTGATGGCATCCGCTGCGGCCCTGGCCGGCGCCCTGGGCGGCCGCTTTGGGCTGCCCCTGCTGGACCCGCTCATGGGGCTGCTGGTTTCGGGCCTGATCCTGCGTATGGGGCTCGGCCTGTACTGGCAGGCGGTTCGCGACCTGATGGACCGGGCGCCTGACCGGGAGACTATGGTCGCCATGCGGCAGGCGGCCCTGCAGGTGCCCGGCGTGCAGGTGGTGGGGGAGCTGAAGGCCCGGGTGTTCGGCCCCGGCATCTATGCGGAGTGCAAGGTGAGCGTGGACGGGAACCTGACCGTCGCCCAGGGCCACCGGATCGGCAAGCGGGTGAAGGGGGCCATCATGCGGGCTGTGCCCGAGTGCCGGAACGTGCTGGTGCACGTGAACCCGTACCCCGGGCTGCCGGAAGAGGAGGCGACTGCGAACGAGAGCGGCGAGATGCGCGGCGGGCCCCACCCGTCGGGCGGTGGGGAAGCGTGGGGCGGCGAGACCGATCGCCCTTGTTGACCTATTGTGCTATCATACAGGGCAATCAACCGATGACGAGGTGTTCCCCTGTGGCCGACTTCTCGTTTGATGTGGTATCGAAGGTGAACATGGCGGAGGTCGTCAACGCGGTCGACCAGACCCGGCGGGAGATGAAAGCCCGCTACGACTTCCGCGGCTCTGCCTCCACGATCAGCCTGGATGAGAAAAAGGGCGAGATCACCATCCTCGCCGACGACGAGATGAAGCTGAAAGCCATCATCGACATCCTGCAGACCCGGCTGGTCCGGCGCGGCGTGGGGCTGAAGGCCCTGGACTACGGGCGCGTGGAGGATGCCGCCGGCGGCATGCTGCGCCAGGTGATCGCGCTTCGCCAGGGCATTCCGCAGGAGAAGGCGAAGCAGATGACCGCCGCCATTCGGGCCTCCAAGCTGAAGGTGAAGGCCGAGATCCGCGGCGATGCCATTCGGGTCTCAGGCCCCAAGAAGGACGACCTGCAGGCTGTGATTCGGCTTCTGAAAGGACAGGACTTCGGGCTGGAACTGCAGTTCGTGAACTATCGCTAGGCCGAACCTCGCCAGCAGCCACGGCGAAGGCATTCGAGGATATGCAGCGCGCGGAAGGCCGGTGCGGCGGTGGTCGAGACCGTTCGGGCGGCCAGGCGCCGTTGCCTGAAGGGAAACGCTCCCATACATGTGAAAGGGGCTGTCACGGCAGTCTGCTCTGCCGTGACAGCCCCGCCGTTCTTACCGTTTACTCGGGCGGCAGCCTCAGATCCTCGGGCATGTTGAGCACCTGAATCCGGTTCTGCAGTTCGTAGGTGAGCGGCTCTTCCCCGGCCAGGGCCTTGAAGTGGTCAACCAGAGCGTCCAGCAGGACGATGCCCAGATCGACCTGCCTGTCCACCAACTCCGCCAGGATGGCGAGGCCGTCGCCGCCGGAGGCCATGAAGTTGTTCACGACCACCTTGTAGGTGGCATCCGGGTCGACCGGCGTGCCGTCGGCCAGCTTCAGTTCGACCACCCGCTCACCCTCGGGCTTGCTGTAGTCCCAGGTGAAGGTGATGCCCGACACCTGCAGCGGACGGGGGCCGCCCTCGTTGTGCAGCCGCTTCACGTAGCCCTCCAGCCCCTGCTCCAGCAGGACCTTCAGCTCGCTGCCGGTCATGTCGACCAGCACCAGCGTGTTGCCGAAGGGGCTGGTGGTGTAGAGGTCGCCCCAGGTGATCATGCCGTTCTCGTCGGGGGTCAGGTGCGCCCGGATGCCCCCGCCGTTGGTGACGGCGATCTGTGCCCCGGGTGCGCCGGCCAGCATGGCGTCGGTGGTGAAGTCGCCCAGCACGCTCTCGCCGGACTGCTCATAAGTGCGGGAGAGCTGGTGGGCCAGCTTGCCCACCGGACGGGCCTTGATCGGCTCGATCTCGGCGGCCCACTTCGCGACCAGGTCTGCCGCCCAGGGGGTCGGGGCCAGCGCCTGGCTCGGGTTCCACACGTCGACGGCTGCCTTGGTCACCTGCTTGTCAGCCCGGTTGATGTAGAGGTCGATGCGGGCGAGGCCCGTGCTGTGGGCGCCCGACTGCACCGCCGGCACCTGGTTGCCATTGGCATCCAGCACATAGCCCGCGGCCATCTCGTGCGAGTGGGCGCCGGTGATGGCGTCAACCTGCTCCGTCACCTGGGCCATCCAGTCGGCGACCTCGCTCACGACCTCGAGCGGCTCGTCGCCCTGGTTGGCCGCACCGTGCGTGACCACCACCACCAGGTCGGCGCCCGCCTCCCGCAGGGCCTTCGCCTCGGCGTTGATCACCGGAGCGGGATCGGCGAACTCGAGTCCCTCCACGTTGGCCGCCAGCACGATGCCCTTCGTCTCGGGGGTGGTGATGCCGATGAAGCCGATGGTGTAGCCGGCCACCTCCAGCGTCGCGGTGGGAACCACCCATTCAGGCCGTTCGTGCGTGCCCTCGACGAAGATGTTGGCGGAGATCACCGGATGCTCGGCCGTCTCCAGCAGCCCCAGCAGGGTCGGCACGTTCCAGTCGAACTCGTGGTTGCCCAGGGTGCTGATGGCGACGCCGACCTTGTTGCGCCACTCCTGCACCGAGGCCCCGTTCACCAGATTGGAGATGGGGGTGCCCTGGAAGGTGTCGCCGCCGTCGATCAGCACCGTGTTCGGGTTCTTCAGAAGCTGGCCGGCGATGGCGGTGGTGAAGCGGGCGGCGCCCAGTTCGGCTCCGTTCGGCTCCAGCCGGCCGTGGAAGTCGCTGTACACCAGGAGGCTGATCTTGTCGGTGCCCTCGGGCAGGACCTCCGGCAGGGCCAGGCTGATCAGCTTGGCAGCCTCACCGAAGGTGATCGGGGCGTCCAGGTCCAGCTCGCCCGTGTCGCGGCCCAGCACCACGCCGCGGAGCAGCAGGAACGCCAGGGCCGTGCGGGTGGCCTCGTCCGCCGCCGCTGCGTCGGCGTAGCCTTCCAGCACGCGCAGATCCGCGCCGGCCAGATCCTCACCGGCCACGGCCCGCGCCAGCATCCGCATGGCCTCGCCCCGGGTAAGCGGTCCCTCAGCCTGATCGGCCAGGGATGCGCCGGCCCGCTCCAGCAGCGCGCGGAAGGTCGGCGCGGCCAGTTGGGCGTTCAGATCGAGGTCTGCTGCGTCTTCGGTCGCGATGATGCCGCCTGCAATCAGCTCGCAGGCATAGGGTGCTGCCCAGTGGTCGCCCAGATCGCAGTCCGTGGCGGCTGCGGGCACCACCGGCGCCGCGTGCGCACCGGCGGGCAGCGCGAGAACCGAGACCATCAATGCAACGATTCCCGATGTGAGGAGCCGCATCAACCGGTTCATGGTATGCCTCCTTCTCCAGCGCCTGAGGCGCGCTGTATTGACAATGGATTGATACCACGGGAACGATTCCGACTCCTGCAGATCTTCCACTTCTACCCTGAACAGGTCCTTCGGGACGTGCCCGCGGGCATAACCTGTACTTCTGTGCCATAAGTAAGATCTGTGCCGGGCCGCTGGCGCCCGGGGCGTGGAAGGAGGCGGGGTACGGATGATGGAGCGGATTGCAGTGATCGGGGGCACCCCGGCGGGGGTGGAGATCGCGGCGCTGATGGTGCGGGCCGGATACGCCACCTGCCTTCACGAGTCCGATCCGGCGGGCCTGGCCGAGGCCGGCCGCCGTCTGCAGGACCGGCTCCAGGCGCTGGAGGGCGGGGGGAAGGCGGCGGTGGCACAGCTTTCGCGGGTGCGGCTGGAGCCCGCCCTGGAGGTGGCGGTGGCCGACGCCGACCTCATCCTCGAGGCCTCGTCCGTGGACCTGCCGGGCAAGCGGGAGCTGTTCGGGCGACTGGACGGG
>JAMNXV010000088.1 GCA_023623185.1 Bacillota bacterium | reverse complement strand
TTCTCGTGCGTTGTCAGAACAGGTCGATGACCGCGATGGCGCCCGTGGCCACTGCGCCGACCAGCAACCCGGCTACCGCAACCCCGACGGTCATGGCGACCGCCGTGAGCTGGACCGGCATGCGCATCAGGTTGGCCAGGGCGGCGCCCGTCCACAGGCCGGTGCCGGGAATCGGGATGCCGATCAGGAGGGCCAGCCCGACCCAGCCGTAGCGGCGCACCTGCGCCTGGTGCCGCTCCGCCGAGCGGTCGATGCGCTCCAGCACGCGCGCCGCCCAAGGCACCTGCTGGGCGATGCGCCGGAGCATGTACATGATGAAGATGATCAGCGGCACCTGGAGCATGTTGCCCACGACGCCCAGGGCGATGGCCCAGGCCGGCTGCAGCCCGCTCACGATGCCGACGGGAATGCCCACCCGCAGTTCGAGGAATGGAATGGCCGATATGCCGAGGACCTTCAAGGCAGCGGTCCAGTTGAACACCAGGAACCCTCCCGGGCTGGACTGGGTCGACCGCGGCGCCGCCGCGGTTACGAAACTACTTTACCAGCGGCTGCGCGTTCCGTCAACGCGGGCTCGGCGCCGCACCTTCCCTTTAGACGGGGTTGGCGGCGGCGCGGTTGCGCGCCTCCGGAGAGGCCTAACGCAGGACCCGGATATGGCCGTTCATGTCCACACCGTAGGTGCGGATCAGCTCGTCCAGCAGGAGGAAGCGGTAGCCCTGCTCCCTGAGGGACCGGATGATGGCCGGCAGCGCCTGGTCGGTCTGCTTGCAGGAGTCGCTGGCGTGCATCAGGATGATCGCGCCCGGATGCGCCAGCCGCACGGTGCGGTTCACGATGCGGTCGACGCCCGGGTTCTTCCAGTCGAGCGAGTCCACCGACCAGATGACGGTCGCGTAGCCCAGGTCCTTGGCCGCCTGCACCGAGGCCTCGTTGAAAGCGCCGTTGGGGGGCCGGATGTAGGTGGGATCGCGCCCCGTCAGCTCCTTCAGGATCTCGTGGGCCGCCGCGATGTTCTTGGCGGCGCCCTCTCGGCCCAGGGTGTTCAGGTCGACGTGGGCCTGGCCGTGCGACTCGATCTGGTGGCCGTCGGCCTGGATCTGCTTCACGAGCTCCTCGTGGTTCTTCGCCCAGGGGCCCGAGAGGAAGAAGGTGGCCGGCACCTGTTCCCTGCGCAGCACCTCCAGCACCTTCGGGGCCATCTGGTTGCCCCAGGAGATGTCGAAGGTGAGGGCGACCACCTTGTCGTCGGTCTTTGCGGAATAGATCGGGCGCAGGTTGGGCTGGAGCGAGGCGCTCACCGGCGCGGCGTCGTTGCGCTCCACCACGCGCGCCTGTGCCCGCGCTCCCGGGTGCAGCGCCAGGGCGGCCGTCAGCAGGGCCAGCGCGGCCAGGCGGGCGCCCCTGCGGGTCCACGTGCGGTGCATGTCCATCCTCCTTACTTTGCAGCCTTGCCCAGAGTGTGCGTGGGTCGCATCTGCACCATACCCGGCCGCCTGCAGCGAATGTTGGCAGGTCTGGCAGGGTGCGGACAGGAACGGCGCAACGCGCGCAGAATAGTCAGTCCTGTACGAAGGTTGAAAGGGGAGCAGGAGATGAGCTTTGGTCATGCGGGGAAGCTTGTGGCCCGGGCGCTGCGGAACGAGGGGGTCGACGTCGTGTTCACCCTCTGCGGTGGTCACGTGATGTCCATCTACGACGGCTGCCTGGACGAGGGGATCCGGGTCGTTGACGTCCGGCATGAGCAGACCGCGGCGTTTGCGGCAGATGCGTGGTCCCGCCTGACCGGCCGGGCGGGCGTGGCCATTCTCACGGCCGGTCCGGGCGTGACCAACGCGGTGACCGGCATCGCCAACGCCTTCCGCGCGCAGTCGCCGCTGGTCGTGATCGGCGGGCAAGGCCCGAGCCACCTGTCTGGCAAGGGCGCGCTGCAGGAGATGGATCTGCTTTCCGTCATCCGGGCCATCACCAAGGGGCAGGTCTCGATCACGGACCCGGCCCGCATTCCGGAGCTGGTGGCCTGGGCCTTCCGGACCGCGATGTCCGGGGTGCCGGGGCCGGTCTACCTCGAGATGCCGCTGGACCTGCTCTTCGCGCCCTGGGAGACCGGAGGCCCCCGCCTGCCGGCGCCCTATCCCGGGCGGCCGGCGATGCCGGGGGATGCCGGCCGGGTGGCCGAGGCGGCCGCGCTGCTCCGGGAGGCGGACCGCCCGGTGGTGCTCATCGGCAGCCAGGTGCGCTGGTCCCCCAACTGGGAGGTTGCCCGGGAGTTCGCCGAGAAGGTGGGCGCGCCCGTCTACGTGTCGGGCATGGCCCGGGGGCTCCTGCCCGCGCGCTGGGTGCGCTCCCGCAAGGCCGCGCTGGCAGAGGCCGACGTCGCCCTGGTCTTCGGCACGCCGCTGGACTTCCGCCTGGGCTACGGCGGGGCCCCGGTGTGGCATGAGGACTGCAAGCTGATTCAGGTCGACCTGGACCCGGCGGAGCCCGGCCGCAACCGGGACGCGACGGTGGCCATTCCCGGCGACAGCGGGACGGTCATGGCCCAGCTCCTGGCCCAGGGCGACCTGGGCGCCGACCGGCCTGCGCGCCGCGAGTGGCTGGAGCGGCTGGCGGCGGTGGAGGAGAGCCGGCTGGCCGCCATGCAGCCTGAGCTGACCAGCGAGGCCGCGCCGGTCAATCCGCTGCGCCTGTGCGCCGAGATCGACCGGGCCCTGCCCGACGACGCGATCGTCATCGGCGACGGCGGCGACTTCGTGGCGACTGCCGCCAACGTGTTGCGGGTGCGCCGCTACCCGGCGGGGTGGATGGATCCTGGCCCCCTGGGTACCCTGGGCGTCGGCATGGGCTTTGCCATGGCCGCCCGGCTGGCGTACCCCGAAGCGCCCGTGGTGCTGCTGCTGGGCGACGGCACCGCGGGGCTGAACCTGATGGAGGTGGAGGCGGCGGTGCGGCAGAACCTGCCCTTCGTGGTGGTGATCGGCAATGACGCGGGCTGGACCCAGATCCGCCGGGGCCAGGTGCAGATGTTCGGCCCGGAGCGGGCGCCGGCGACCGCGCTCGACTACACCCACTACGAGCGGGTGGCCGAGGCCCTGGGCGCCCACGGGGAGTGGGTGGAGCGGCCTGAGGAGATCGGGCCGGCCATCCGGCGGGCGCTGTCGGCCGGTCGGGTGGCCGTGGTCAACGTGAAGATGGGCAGCAGCGACTTCCGCGCCGGGGCGATCAGCGTGTA
This sequence comes from Bacillota bacterium, assembly GCA_023623185.1. Taxonomy (GTDB): domain Bacteria; phylum Bacillota; class Sulfobacillia; order Symbiobacteriales; family Symbiobacteriaceae; genus Symbiobacterium. The sequence continues at coordinate 3,064 of JAMNXV010000088.1, read as the reverse complement.
GGCGCGGTCGCGGGCAGTGTGGCCCCCGTCCTGCTCCGGAGGACAGGACGGGGGCCTATTGCTTCGGTTTGAGGTGGCTCTATAGAAGTAGAACTGTTCTAAAGTACTATTAACGAATGGTCGTAGTTGTACTATTATAGGGTCTAGTAGGAAAGGAGGTGACCCCTGTGCCTGAAGCTGTTTCCTGCGGAAAGCGGACCCCGGGAATTGGGGTGATCCGGCCCGAGACGCGCGCTCCGGAAATCGAAGAGAAGTCCGAGAGGAGGAGTGACGTGACGACTGCGAGAGTGGGCCACGAGGCGCCCGATTTCAAGGCTGAGGGTTATTTCGACGGCGAGTTCAAGGCGTACCAGCTTTCAGAGTTCAGGGGGCAGTGGGTCGTCCTCTGCTTCTATCCCGGTGACTTCACGTTCGTATGACCGACCGAACTGGCGGCAGTTGCCGCCCGGTATGACGAGCTGAAGGAGCTGGGCGTGCAGGTTCTGGCGGTCTCCACGGATTCCCATTTCGTCCACAAGATCTGGCACGAGGAGGAGCTCTCCCACATGGTGGAGGGCGGCATCCCCTACCCGATGCTCTCGGACGCGAGTGGGGCCATCGGTCAGGTCTACGGCGTATACGACGAGGTGGGCGGCGTCGACATTCGCGGACGGTTCATCATCGACCCCGATGGCATCATTCAGGCTGCGGAGATTCTGACTCCGTCGGTGGGGCGCAACGTCGACGAGCTGATCCGCCAGGTGAAGGCGTTCCAGCACGTGCGCGCCTCGGGCAACACCGAGGTCTGCCCGTCCGGCTGGCGCCCCGGCGGCAAGACCCTCCGGCCGCGTCCCGACCTGGTCGGGAAGGTCTGGAAGGAGTGGTCGCCGAAGGAGGACCTGGTTCACGCATAGCGCGACATATCGAAATTGGCGAAGTTCACGGGAGCGGCCCGTCACATGGCCGCTCCCTTTTCTCATAGACATAGTATATAATATTCTGTAGCGTACGACGGTACTTGACCCTGCCTGAGCCCGCCACCGGTACCACCGTGGCGGGCTCCGCTGCTCCGGGGGAGGCGGTCGTGTGAACGAGCTTCAGCTGCTCTTTGAGGCTGTGACCCCGCTCCTGCCTGAGGCCATCGTGTCCCGGGTGCTGACCTACGCTGCGGTCACGACGGCCCTGGTGGCCTTGCTCAGGCGCATTCCGTGGTTTGAGGAGCGCAGGAAGGTGGCTGCGCCGGTCGCGGCCCTCGCGATCGGGCAGGGGTTCGGCTGGGTGGCCGTGGGATTCGACCCCGCCCAGTGGGCGACGGCCATCGGCGCGGGCCTGGTCATCGCCCTGGCAGCCGTCGGCGGGTACAGTGGTACGAAGAACGTGGCGCAGCGCGCACGAAAGGCCGCGTAGCGGGGCGCGCCGTGTCGCGCGCACGCGGCCGGGCGCGTCGCCGCGGGGAGAAACTGGAGGGAAAGAGACGCAAGATGGGCCGTCTGTTCCTTGTAAGGCATGCCAAGCCGATCATTGACCCGACCCGGCACCACTTCGAATGGGGCCTCGATCCCGCGGGCGAGCCGCTGCTGGAGCAGCTCGCCGGCCTTCCGCACTGGGCGTCTGCCTACCGGGTCGTCAGCAGCACCGAACCCAAGGCGTTGAAGACGGCGGAGGCCATCGTCCGGCGGCATCATCTGCCCGCGCCGGAGCCGATGGCGGCCCTCTGTGAGCTGCGCAAGGGGTCGTTCGTCTCCAATCATGCCGAGGTGGTGGCCAGGCTCTTTCAGTTTCCGGATGAACCGGCGGCTGAGGGGTGGGAGACCGGGAGCGCGGCGCTGGCCCGCTTCAGCGAGGCCGTCACGCAGCTCATCGAGTCCGCCCGGGGGCGGGACCTCATCGTGGTGTCCCACGGCGTCGTGCTCTCGCTCTACCTGAGCCGCCTGCAGGGCCGGAGCCGGGTCGATCCGGCCGAGTGGGCCGCCATCCGAATGCCAGATTACTGCATCGTCGACACGGGTACGATGCGCCTGGTGCAGCCCTTCGGGGCCTGGTGAGCGGTCGGCGACGGTGCGACGGAAGGGGGTGGAGACGTTGCCGCAGGATGTCCGGGTTCACGTCGAGCTGGCCCACCGGCTTCAGCAGGAGGGGCGGTGGGCCGAGGCGCTGCACCACGCGCGGAGGGTCATCGCGCTGTCGCCCGGCGGCAGCGTCCTTCACCTCTGGGGTTACGCGAAGGCGGCCACCATCGCTGCAGATATGGGCCGCGCTTCGCTGGTCCAGCGGTTCGCAGCCGCTTACCTCGCGCAGGCCGAGGGTGTTTCCGGCGTGGAGCAGTACACCCCCTGGGTGAAGCAGGCCCTGGGAATTGCCTGCTACCAGCGGGGGCGCTTCCAGGAGGCCATCGCCTGGTACCGACGGGCGCTGTACGGGTTTGACCGGTGCGGAATGCGCGAAGAGGCCGCCGTGGCCTCGTCGATGCTGGCCTTCAACCTGGCTCGCACCGGCAGACCCCAACTGGCGCGGGCCTGCCTGTCTGAACGCAGCGATTTTCCCAGCAACCGCTCGTACCTGTACGAATCTGCGATGACGGCGATCCTCATCGCGGAAGGGGACCTGGAGCAGGCAGTCCGGACGGGCCGCCGGGCGCTCGCGGCCTCCGGCAGACAGTCCTTTGACTTCGCTGACGCGGCGGCAGTCGCCCTTCTCGTCTCCCAGGCCCTTCGGGCCCTGGGCGAGAGGGGCGAGGCGACCGCCTTCATCCTGTCCGCTGCAAAGTTTGCGGTCCGGCAGCGGTGGCTAGTGCTGGTGTACCTGCTGCCCAATCTGGACCAGGGAGGAGGTGACTCCTCCCGTGAAGCGGCGGTCTCTCGTGGTCGCGGCAGTGCTGATCCTCGTGATGGCGCTAGGAGCCTGTCTGAGTAAGCCAGTTCTGTAGGAGCAAAAGGGTTGGGTGTCCAATGTCTTCATCATGAGCAAGAAGGCGTATCGACCGTATGAGCCCAATCAGCTGTTGCTGCTGCCCCCTGCCCTGCAGGACTGGCTTCCGCATGACCATTTCGCTTACTTCCTGAGTGATGTCGTGGACTCACTCGAT
>JAMNXV010000156.1 GCA_023623185.1 Bacillota bacterium | reverse complement strand
CCCCCATTCGTGACCTTGCTCTCTTTACGCCTTTAGGCAGTTAGTATAAGGCGGTGGGCCGGCGGGTGCCAAGACAAAAATCAGAATCAAACCGATATGGACGATGAATAAGGAGAACAAGTCCAGCCCCCGCTGCGGGGGCTGGACTTGTCATCAGGATCGGATCGCTCTCGACTTCAGGTACGTCCAGATCCCGGCCGCCAGGATGAGCAGGCCGGAGAGCACAGCGAAGACGCCGAAGCCTGAGGGCGGAAGCAGTCCGGAGGCCGCCAGGGTCAAACCGATGCCGACGAACGACAGGGTGATCATTCCCAGCCGGTCGCGGCTGCCTCCCCACACGCCCAGCAGCAGCGAGGAGCCCAGCATGCCGCCGGCAGAGGCAAACTCAACCAGACTGGCCTGCCACGCAGGCCTGACCTGTCCAGATGGTCAGGAATACAAGCTTCCAACGGTTAGGGCCAATCACAATAAACGCTCCTCTTCACGTTGAGTTAGGGCAACACAAAGAGACCCGTCCAGCTGCGGGTCTGTTTCAGTGTGCAGCGCCTACCTCAAGCGAAGAGAAGCAGTTGGCATCGCAAAGCCTCCCTGCGAGAACGTATGCAGAGACGACGTCAATTCTGCTATGGGCTACACGTATGTGCAAGGGCATATACGGCAGGCCGTCAGGCGAGCGCCCCGCAGTTGTCGCCTGACCCGGGCGGATGCCGCACCGGCTGGCAGGCCGGGGGCCGATGCCCCGGTTCTGGTGCTCCGGAGGGTGACCCACGCGCTCGCCGTTCAGTTCTGCCACCAGCGACAGCTCCGGTCCGCCTGGGCCTCGGCGCGTATCACGAGCATGGTCGTAATCCCCTCAGCGGATCTCGGTCTGCACGGTCCCGAACCCCTGCGCCAGGGCCTGAATCTCCCCATGCAGGGCGTCCAGAATCGCATAGGCCTCGGCCGCCTTTCCGTCGGCGATCAGCCGGTACGCCTCCCGCACCCGGGCCTCCATCTCGTCGGGCCGGAGCGCCAGCTCCCGTACCCGGGCCAGGGCGCCCTTTTCGTTCATCAGGTAGCGGCCGTTGAGGGCGAACAGCACCTGCACCCAGGCGCAGACCGTCCGGAAGAGCGACCCTTCGGCGTAGTGGAAGTCGCCCTTGTGGGCCGCCGTGCGGGCGCACGCCAGGGAGAACCAGGCCTCCCAGAGGAAGCGCCCCACCGTGGTCTCCCGCATGCGGGGCGGGTACGGGCCATCAGAATGGAGCAGGGACTTCAGCCGGTCCAGAGGCGCCGCGGTCGACTGCCACAGCGGCCGGCAGTAGTGCGTCTCGGCGGCGTAGATGGTGTTGACGAACCCGAAGGGATGGCCCGACTGAAAGTCGATCGTCACCTTTCCGGCCAGGCAGTCGCGAATCGTCTGCTCCACCTTCCCGATCTCCCGGAGCAGGATGTCGACCGGCACGCCGCCCACCGTAAGCCAGGCCCCGCCGTTGATCCAGGGACCCCAGGCCCCCGGCGGGTGGAGCAGCCCGGTGCGGTGGTCATCGTCCAGGGCGGTGAGGGCCTGCTCGAGCGCGGTAAGGTCGAGATCTGCTTCGTCGTAATAGATGCCGAAGTCGTAATCGGAGTGAGGGCCCGCCTCGCCACGGCTGTGGGAGCCGCCGAGCGCGATGGCCTGAACGCCCCTCACGGCAGAAAGGGCTTCGGTAACTCTGGCCTGCGGCATGGGAGTGATCGGCTCCTTCCTCGTGTACGCTGTGTCTCTTCGGCGCCGCATCCCGTGTGACCTGCCGATCCTGCAGTCACGGGGTGCGTACCTGCAGTCCTGGCAGCCGCTGTGATGTTGTGCTGGAGACCGAAGCCGCCGGCAAGGGTTCGCGGCTGAATAATGGGCCCCCGCTCCAGCGCGGAGCGGGGGTTTCGGTGTCAATCCTCAGACCGCCCGAAGAGAAAGTAGGCGATGATCGCAATCGGCCCCAGAGCCAGCACCGCGAGGGCCCAGAGACAGCCGATGTTCTTCCCGTGCCTTCGCGTGGCATCGTCCCAAATCCACAGGAAAATCAGGATGGAGGCGATCCAAAGCGCCACCACGATGAGCCCGCCCAATCCGTCACCCCCCGGTGGGCCCGGGAGCCCAGCCCAGGCCACCCATGAACACACCTGACTACGATAATGGAATAGCACAACTTAATCTGTCAAGGTTAGCTAGTCCAAAAATAGAGACACACACCGGGGGCATTCGTGCCATTCTTCAATGGAATCGTTGACCTGCCACGCCCCCGTTTACCCCGTATATACTCGTATACTATACTCGTATTGCGGGGCGATGAAAGGGGGGAACCAGCCTGGCGGTCAAACACGGCATCCTCGGCATCCTGGCCGAGCAGCCCTGCCACGGCTACGAACTGAAGACCCGGTTCGAGAGCCTGACGGGTGGACTCTGGGAGCTGAACGTGGGGCAGATCTACTCAACCCTGGACCGCATGCTGAAAGACGGCCTGGTGGAGCTGGCCGGGGCGGAAGGGGCCGATGAAGAGCGCAAGACGTACCGGATCACGGAAGCCGGGCTGGCCGAACTCGAGCGCTGGCTGGCACGCCCGCCCCTGAAGGCCCGCCCCATGCGCAACGAGATCTACGTCCGGCTCGGCCTGCTGGTGGAGAAGGACCTGCGCCGGGCCCTAGACCTCCTGGAGTCGCAGCGCCGGGTCTACCACCTGCAGATGGCGGAACTGACCCGGGCCAAGATCCAGCTGGCAAAGGAGCGGGGCCCGGAGCGCCTCCGGCAGGAGATGATGCTGGACGCGGCGCTGCTCCACGTGGAGGCGGAGCTCAAGTGGCTGGACAACTGTGAGGCCCGTCTGCGGGCGAGGGGAGGCATGGAAGCGTGACCAGAGAGATGATCCGTCTGGACCAGGTTGTCAAGGAGTTCCGGCGGGGCGGCGCCACCGTCCGGGCGGTGGACGGGGTGAGCCTCAGCGTTGCCCAGGGCGAGTTCGTGGCCGTCATGGGCAAGTCGGGCTCCGGCAAATCGACCCTGCTCCACCTCATGAGCGGGCTCCAGCAGCCCTCCTCCGGGAAGGTGCACCTTCTGGGCCGCGACCTCTCCCGACTTTCGGATGACGAGCTGACCCTGCTCCGCCGGGAGCAGGTGGGCTTTGTCTTTCAGTTCTTCAACCTGCTGCCGACCCTGACCGCGCTGGAGAACGTGGCCCTGCCGCTTCTGCTGGCCAGGGTGAAGCGCAGCGCGGCCGAGGCGCGGGCCCGGGAGGCCCTGGCGACTGTCGGTCTCAGCGACCGGGAAGGCCACAAGCCCGAGGAGCTGTCAGGCGGCCAGATGCAGCGGGTGGCCCTCGCCCGGGCGCTGGTCACCGACCCGCCCCTCCTCTTCGCGGACGAACCTACCGGCAACCTGGACTCCCATTCGGGCGAGGAGGTGCTGCTCCTCCTGAAGCAGATGCAGGCGGAGCGGGGCCAGACCATCGTCATGGTGACCCACGACCCCAAGGCTGCGGCCTACGGGGACCGGCTCATCCGGATGCAGGACGGCCGGGTGATCGACGACCAGGTGACAGGGGAGGGAGCCTGATGCGCACCCCACTCGGCTCTGTGTCCCAGCCCCTCCAGATGGCCCGCCACTACCTGTGGGGCCGGAAGGGCCGCGCCTTCATGACCCTCGCGGGCATCGCGCTGGGCGTGACCATGGTGGTGGCCGTCCTCCTCCTCAACAAGGCGATCCTGGGCAGCTACGAGAACCTGCTCACCGCCGCGGCCGGGCGGGCCGACCTGCAGGTGTCGGCCACCACCGGCTTCGGCTTCGACGAGCGGCTGCTGGCCGCGGTCCGAGAGACCGCCGGCGTCGGCGCGGCGGCCCCGGTCGTCTCCTCCGGCGCGCCGGTCTTCGCCGGCGATCGGCAGGCGGGGGCCACCTTCTACGGCATCGATGTGGAGCTGGACCAGAAGGTGCGGGACTACCGGCTCACCGCCGGGCGGCTGCCGGCCGCGGACGGCGAGGCCGCCGTCACCACGGACCTGGCCGAGGGCCTGGGCCTCGCCGAGGGCGACAGCTTCCGCCTCCTGACGACGCAAGGGTTGAAGGAATTCCGGGTGGTGGGCGTATTCGACGCGCGGGGCACGGTGCGCGGCGCGCTGGGCCCCTTCGGCGTGCTCACGCTGGAGGCGGCGCAGGAGGCGTTCGGCAAGGCGGGGAGGCTCGACGTCATCGACGTGATCGCGGCCCCGGGCGAATCGTTGGCCGCCCTGCGCGAGCGGCTGGCGGACGCCCTGGACCCCCAGGTGCGGGTGACCACCCCTGCGGAGCGCTCCCGCGACATGGAGAAGCTGCTGGACGCCGTCGTCTTCCTGCTCACCGTGGCCGGCTCGGTCTCGCTCTTCGCGGGCACCTTCATCATCTACACCAACGTCTCGATGAGCGTGGCCGAGCGGCGGCGCGAGCTTTCGATCCTGCGGGCCCTGGGCATGAGGCGGGGCGAGGTCATGGCCGTCGTGCTGACCGAGGCGGGTCTCCTCGGCTGCCTGGGCGCGCTCGCGGGCCTCGCCAACGGCTTCGGCATGGCCTGGGTGATGGCAGAGCAGATGACCGATCAGTTCCTGAACGCCTACGGCGTGCAGCGGGCCGCCGTCACCATGGACCCCGCCGCCCTGGCCGCGGCGCTGGCGGTCGGGATCGGGGCTGCCCTGGTTGCGGCGTGCGGCCCCGCGCGGGAGACGGTGATGGTCAGCCCCATGGAGGCGATGCGCCCGACGGAGAGTCCCGGAATTGACCGCGCCCGGCTCGACTGGCGCCGCGGGGCCGCCGGGCTGGCGCTCATGCTGCCAGGAAGCCTGACCATCTGGCTCACCTGGCCGCAGAACGAGATGGTCTCGCCGCCGGTGCTCCGCCTCTGGGGACTGATGCTGGCGGTGCTGCTGCTCGGGACTGTGCTCCTGTTGCCGCTCCTGCTGAACCTGCTCACCCGGGCGGTGCTTCGGCCCCTGCTCACGGGCGTGCTGGGGGTGACGGGCCGCCTGGCCGCCGACAATCTGATTCGCATGCCCCGGCGCACCGCGGCCACCGTCAGCGCGCTGATGGTCGCCCTCACCTACATGGTCGCCATGGGCGGCGTGGAGGCCAGCCAGATGGCCGCCTTCAACCGGTGGTTCGAGAAGAACATCGGGTGGGATATGAACGTCTCCAGTTCCTACTCGGGCATCGGCGCACTGGTGGAGATGGACGACGGCTTCGTGCAGCAGCTGGCGGAGGTGGAAGGCGTCCGGCTGGTCAGCCCCCAGAAGATGATGCGGGTGATCCTCAGCGACGGCGAGCAGGCCTTCATGCAGGTCTTCGACCATCGCCTGCTGCGCCAGTACTCCGAGACGCCGCTGGAGGAAGGCAGCTGGCCCGAGGCCGCGGACCTCATGGAGCAGGGAGGCCACGTGATCATCTCCCCGGCCGTCGCCGCGCGCCTGGGGCTGGACCTGGGCGACACGCTGGAGCTGCCCTCTCCCGGCGGCACGCTCACGCTCACGGTCGCCGGCATCATGACCGACATCACCCCGTACGGCGGCACGCTCAACATCGACCGGCGGGACTACCTGCGCTACTGGAACGACGCGACCAGTTCCAACGTGGCGGTGCTGGTGGAGCCGGGCCACTCGCCGGAGGCAGTCAGGCAGCGCATCCTGGACCGGTGGGGCGACACGATGCCGCTCGCCATCAGGCTGAACCACGAGTTCTGGCAGGAGCTGAAGGTCTCATACGACAGCTTCTACGGGCTGAACGAGGCGCTGACCTGGATCGCCGTCCTGGTCTCGGGCCTGGCCATCGCCAACACGCTTTTCGCCGCGATTCTGGAGCGCAAGCGGGAGATCGGCGTGCTGCGGGCCGTGGGCACCCGTCGCGGCGAGGTGCTGCAGGTGGTGCTGGGCGAGGCCCTGAGCATCGGCCTGGTGGGCGGCCTGATCGGCTCTGTGGCCGGGCTCACGCTCCAGCGGGTGATGGTGGCGGCCAGCCAGTATATCAACGGCGCCGCCACCGAGTGGGTGGTGGACTGGGGCTCGCTGGCCATGGCCGCCGCGGTGGCCCTGCTGCTGGCGCCGCTGGCCGGGCTGCTGCCGGCCCGCTGGGCCGCACGGCTGGATGTGGTGGATGCGCTGCGGTACGAGTGACTTGCGACACCGCCTAAATCGTCCACTGATCACCGATCACGCCGACCAGGTACCACTGGCCGCCGACCTCTTCGAACACCAGGCGCAGGCTGGACCAGTCCATCCCGTCCATCTCCGGCGTCCCCGGGAAGTGGTACTCGACAAAGTGTCCCTCGGGGTACGC